>JAJYAG010000014.1 GCA_021779665.1 Bacteroidota bacterium
TATTCGCAAAAAATTACAATGCAGGTATTTTATGCTCCCAATTGCCAGCTAGGCTTTTTCCCTCTGCATGAAGAGGAATCGAAACATGTTGTCCGTGTTCTGCGCATGAAGCAGGGCGATCCGGTATATGTTGTTGATGGAAATGGTAAGTTGTTCGAGGGGATTATTTTTGAGCCTCATCCAAAGCATTGTATCCTTAAGCTGGATAAGGTTACCGAAAATTTTGAGAAGAGAAATTACAGGTTACACATGGCCATTTCGCCGCTTAAGAGTGTCGACCGTTTCGAGTGGTTCATCGAAAAAGCCATTGAGATTGGTGTTGATGAAATTACTCCCCTGAATTGTTCAAGAACCGAGAAAAGGAACGTGAATACCGATCGGTTGAACCGTATCGTGGAATCGGCCATGAAGCAGTCCCTGAAAGCTTATCATCCGGTGGTGAACGAAATTGTGAAATTTGAAAAATTTATACTTCAGGAAAGTAATGCTGAAAAAGGAATTGCATACTGCGGAGAAGGGGAGAAGATGTTTATCGGCAATGCTTTTTCGAAAAGTGGTAATTATATCATTTTAATAGGTCCTGAAGGAGATTTTACCCCTGAGGAATTTTTAGAGGCAACAACGAAAGGTTTTAAAGGGGTATCGCTAGGCGATAGCAGACTACGAACCGAAACTGCCGGTGTTGTAGCCTGCCATGCTATTTCTTTTTTAAACAATATCAACCTGTAATAAAGTCGAAGACATTCCCAAGCTGACTGCTCTTTACTTTGTAAATCTCAGTGTATTTACACCTTGTACATGTTACGGTTGTAAAGCGTTTATTCTGAATGTCGAATATTTTCGTCCAGAAACCGCCTACTGCGCGGAATTCATCTATTTCGTAAAGGGAATTCGAGCATTTTGGGCATTTGAATTTAATTGTCATTTTCCGAAGATTTTGAAGTTTTGTCGTCTGTTTTTCGTTTTGATAACCTGCCCGATTCACGCAAAGCTCTGTCAATTATCCATTCCAACTGACCGTTGATGCTACGGAATTCATCGGCAGCCCATTTTTCCAGTGCGTCCATTTTATCAGACTCAATGCGTAAAACAAAAGGTTTTTTACTTGCCATAAAAAGGATTAATGATTCAGAGTACCAGCGTTAATGATGGGTCGGGCGGAATCTTCCGAACAAAGAACTACCATCAGATTGCTAACCATAGCAGCTTTTTTCTCTTCATCCAGATTAACAATTTCTTTTACCGAAAGTTGATGAAGCGCCATTTCAACCATTCCTACAGCACCTTCCACAATCTTTTCGCGAGCTGCAATGATTGCAGTAGCTTGTTGTCTCCTTAACATAGCTCCTGCTATTTCCGACGAATAAGATAGTTGGTTGATTCTTGCCTCAATCACTTCAATTCCGGCAATGTTCAAACGTTCTTTCAACTCTTCTTCGAGTTTTTCATTTACTTCATCCGTTCCCGCTCTGAGTGTGACGGTGGCGACTTCCATTTCAAAGTTATCATACGGGTAAATGCCTGCAAGTTTTCTCAGGGCAGCTTCCGACTGAATTACAACAAAATGTTCGTAATTATCGACTTCAAAAGCAGCTTTGAAGGTGTCGCGAACGCGCCATACAAGCACAAGTCCGATCATGATAGGATTACCTACTTTGTCGTTCACTTTAATTGGTTCGCAGTTAAAGTTCCGCGCACGGAGCGAAATCTTCTTTTTAACATAAAAAGGATTGGCCCAGAAAAAACCATTTTCTTTCGCTGTACCGCTGTAGGAACCAAAAAGGACCATCACCGAAGATTGGTTTGGTTGAACTACGAAAATGCCTGATGCCAGGAATACAGTTAAAAAGCTAAGAATTGCCCCTGTAATGTTGTATCCGCTAGTAAAGGCGAAAATAACCGAAGCCAATAGCAGAATAATAATTGCTACCATAAGGTATCCCGAAACGGGTTTGAGTAGAGATTCTTTTTTCATGGTTAATTCATGTTAGTATAAAAATAATATCAAAATGATATCACAAATGTAAATAAAAAAACCGGAAGTTGGTTAAAACACTTCCGGTTTTTCATTAAGCTTTGCTTTTCGCAATAATCTTGGCTACCAGGGAATCTGGAGCTTTCTTTTCTTCGGAGTCGAGGTATTTTTTTACTTCAGGAAAAGAAAGCAAAGAAACTTCCTCCAGAAAAGATGCAGGGATTTTTTCTGAAGGAACGCTGGTAATAAAGTAATAAAGTGTAGAAATTTTCATAGGCTGTTTTACGATTGATGTACATGTAAAACGCCCGGTTTAATTTATTATTATTCTAAACAAATTATTTTGTTAGAGAAATATTATTATCCTTAATTATTTTCCTGAGATTTATTAGCGCATACCTCATTCTGCCAAGGGCGGTGTTTATGCTCACATTGGTCTGGTCGGCAATTTCCTTGAAGCTCAGGTTACCATAATGTCTCAGCAAAATTATTTCTTTCTGATCGGCGGGCAGTTCATCCACCAGGCGGCGAATGTCTTTGGTAATCTGGAAATCGATAATTTCATCTTCGATTGTCTGATCAGAAAATTTTTGTGAGTTAAACAGGTCGAATTCATACTTCTCACTGCTAACAGTATTCATCTGTTTTTCGCGACGATAGTAATCAATTACAAGGTTGTGTGCAATGCGCATTACCCATTGTAAAAAACGACCATTTTCCTGGTACCGGCCTTCGGTGAGCGATTTTATTACTTTGAGAAAAGTATCCTGAAAAATATCTTCAGCAAGTTGCTGGTCTCGTACGGTTAACAGGATGTAAGTGTAAACTTTGTTTTTGTAGCGGTGAATCAGTGTTTCAATAGCCTGTGCATCACCATTAACGAACATAACTACCAGTTCGTTATCGGTTAATAATTGTGTTTTCAAATCTACCTCCTTAAATTTTGTTTATCAAGAGTAGAAATGTAATCTATAGGCTATTCTCCTTATCTTAAATGGGTTAAAAATTATCTTTCTTTGGCAAGTAAATCAAAAAAGATTTTATTTCAAAACAATTATCTTTGTTTTTTCAAAAATTCTTGTTAATAATTTGTAAATGCCCGAAGAAAGAAGTTTTAAAAATAGCATTATCATCCGCGGGGCGCGTGTAAATAACCTGAAAAATATTTCTCTCAATATTCCACGAAATAAATTGGTTGTTTTAACTGGTTTAAGTGGATCCGGAAAATCCTCGCTCGCATTCGATACCATTTATGCCGAAGGTCAAAGGCGTTATGTTGAAAGTTTGTCGTCGTATGCCCGACAGTTCCTGGGTCGTATCAATAAGCCCGATGTCGATTTTATCGAAGGTATTCCGCCGGCCATTGCCATTGAGCAAAAAGTGAATACCCGTAATCCGCGCTCTACGGTTGGTACCTCAACCGAAGTTTACGATTATCTGAAACTGTTGTATGCCCGTGCCGGAGTGACTTATTCGCCCATATCCGGCGATATTGTAAAGCGCGATTCGGTTACCGATGTGGTTGATTATATTCTGTCTTTTGAAGAGGGAACATCGTTGCTGATTTTAAGTCCGGTTGCCCACAAATTGGATAGCAATTTCCATGATTACCTGGAAATTTTGCTGAGCCAGGGGACTACCCGAATGGAATTTAACGGCAACATCGTAAAACTCGAAGATATCCTGAAGGACAGATCGAAGCTGGATGCGAATGCGGAAGTTAACATAATTATTGACCGCATTCGTGTAAGTAAGGACGAAGAGTCAGTGTCAAGATTTGGCGACTCGGTTCAGACTGCTTATGCAGAAGGAAACGGATCGTGTATTATCAAAACGATGGATATGGAACCGCAGCAGGTGAAGATCTTTTCCAACCGTTTTGAGCGCGACGGAATTGAATTCGAAGAGCCGAATGAACATATGTTCAGCTTTAACAGTCCTTACGGAGCCTGTCCCAAATGCGAGGGTTATGGCCGTGTAATTGGTATTGATGAAGATCTGGTGATACCCGACAAATCGCTGAGTGTATACGGCGATGCAGTTGCCTGCTGGAGAGGAGAGGGGATGAAGGTTTGGAAGGAAGCTTTCGTGTTATCGGCTCCCAAGTTCGATTTCCCCATTCATAAGCCGGTTTACGATTTAACTGACGATCAATATAAGTTTTTGTGGGAAGGCAATAAAAAAGTCGAGGGCCTGAATGCTTTCTTCAAATTTGTGGAGGAGCAGAAATTTAAAGTGCAGTACCGGGTGATGATGTCGCGGTATTCGGGCAAAACCACCTGTCCTGAGTGCAAAGGTGCACGCTTGAGAAAAGATGCATCGTATGTCAAAATAAATGGCAAAACACTGCCTGAATTGGTACTTGTTCCTATAGACGAGTTATACCAGTTTTTCAAAGAGCTGGAATTAACCGATCATCAAAAGGAAATTGCCGGCCGTATTCTGGTCGAAATTGAAAACCGGCTGGATTACCTGCAGAGTGTAGGTCTTGGATATCTAACCCTTAACCGGTTGTCGGCAACACTTTCGGGTGGGGAGTCGCAACGTATCAATCTTGCCACCTCGCTGGGAAGCAGTTTGGTAGGATCGTTATATATTCTGGATGAGCCAAGCATAGGACTTCATCCGCGCGACACCAATCTTTTGATAGGTGTTCTTAAAAAGCTGCAAAGAATTGGAAATACAGTTCTGGTGGTTGAACACGATGAAGAAATTATGCGTGCCGCCCACGAGATTGTAGATATTGGACCTATGGCAGGCCGTCATGGAGGAGAAGTTGTTTTCCAGGGTCCGGGTACCGATCTTGAAAAGACAGCGCAAAGCCTGACGGCCGATTATCTTACCGGGAGAAAGAAAATACCGGTTCCGAGGATACGGCGCAAATCGTCGCATTATATTGAGGTTACCGGCGCCCGGGAGAATAACCTCAAAAAAATATCGGTGAAATTTCCTTTACACAGCTTATGCGTGGTAACGGGAGTGAGTGGTTCTGGAAAATCTACGCTTGTGCGCGACATCCTTTATGCTTCGCTGAATAAGCAGCTAAACGGTGTTGGCGACCGGACAGGATCGTTTGACTTGCTGCGGGGCGACTACCATACTGTAAAAGCTATTGAATTTGTGGATCAGAATCCCATCGGGAAATCTTCGCGTTCCAATCCTGTGACTTATTCCAAGGCTTACGACGAAGTTCGCAAGTTGTTTTCCGACCAGTCCACAGCAAAAAACAATAACCTGAAACCTTCGCATTTTTCCTTTAATATTGATGGTGGAAGATGTGAAGAGTGCCAGGGCGAAGGCGAAATTACTGTTGAAATGCAGTTTATGGCCGATGTGAAGCTGGTTTGCGAAAGCTGCCACGGTCAACGTTTCAAGGAAGAAGTTCTGGAGGTACATTACCGCGGAAAAAGCATATTCGATGTGCTGAATATGACCGTGGATGAAGCCATTGAGTTCTTTGGAGAGAAAAATGCCTCAACTGAAAAGAAAATAGTCGAGAAACTGAAGCCTCTGGCTGATGTGGGACTCGGTTATGTAAAACTTGGCCAATCGTCGAGTACACTTTCGGGTGGAGAGAGCCAGCGTGTGAAACTCGCTTCGTTTTTAAGTAAAGAATCAGCTTCCAATCATACTCTCTTTATTTTCGATGAACCCACAACGGGCTTGCATTTTCACGATATCCACAAACTGCTCGATGCCTTGAATGCTTTAATAGAGAATGGGCATAGCGTTATTTTAATCGAGCACAACCTCGACGTAATCAAATGTGCCGACTGGATCATCGATCTTGGACCCGAAGGCGGTAAAAACGGCGGAAGCCTTGTTTTTGAAGGAACACCGGAAGGAATACTTAAGTGTGAGGAGTCGTATACCGGGAGATACTTGAAGGAGAAGATGTAGATTATAACGCAACCTGGATCTTTAAAAATGATTTTTTTTGTCTTTTTAGGATTTTTAATAATTCTCAATTTTTTAGTGTACTTGAGAGGACTTTTTTTTAAAATTGGGAAAAAGGCTATGTACCTTTCTATTCTAATAACAAATTTGGCAGTTATTATTGCATATATAATTTTTAATTTATAAGATGCTAGCTAGCGCATCAGTTATGCATGCTGGTTATACGAAATGCCAAACCGCTTCATCGAAGGATGATCAATTAAAACCGGATTACAAATCCTAAGTTGTTCAAGCGGATTTGCAAAATCCGCTTAGCGGGGGCTCGACGAGCAGCCAAAATATCTTTATTGTCTGGATTTAATAGAAACTTTAATTAAGCTATAGTCTTCGTTTTCAATTAATCTATTTATTTCATCTGGATCATCGGGCAAATATCTTATAAGAAAAGAATCTCCAATTGATATCATGCCATTACTTGGGGAATATTGAAGAAATCCATTATACCTTTGACCTTTTGCATCAAAAATATACTCAAAATTTAACCTTCTTTTGGCTCCCACAAATTCCCGGATAATGGCAGCCGTATCTGTTATTCCAGAAACCTCCAATTTAGAATACATCCTTTCTCGAGATTTTGAAAAAGAAAAGAAATATATTAAAATCGCCAATGCAACTATAACTATTACAAGTTTGGTTATATCCGTTTTCTTCATTTAATTGATTAATAATTGATTTTAACCAGCGCTCGTTACAAACGCTCGCTAACCAAGGGCCTTTATTTATCTTTTTTCACCGAAAAGAAGATGATTAAAATAGCTATTAAGAGTGTGAATATTAGAGTGCCTAAACGGCCCAAAATAGAATAAAATCCTGTTAAAACTGCATAATACCATCCAAAGTCTACGTAATTCATTTTCTCTTCAAGAGAATTTATGTCAGGATAAGTCAAATATGTAGACACTCCCAGGAGAATTATAATAAAACTTAATATGACAGATTTAATTCTCATATAAAATCCTTTCAGTCATATGCTAACCATGTTTTAATCTGATATACGAGATAATCTATTGAATTATAAATGCATATAATTGTGTTTTTGACCTTCAAAAACCTTTCATTTACTCTTTGCTACCTTTCATTTATAAGCTGCTACGTTTCGTTTAATCTTTGCTACCAGTCATTTATTGTTTACTACCTGTCGTTTACTCTTTGCTACGTGTCGTTTAGAAGCTACTACCAGTCGTTTGTGTATTGCTACCAATCCTTTATGTTTTACTACCTGTCGTTTACTTATTCCGGGGTTCTGTTTTTAAGCTGCTACGTTTCGTTTATGCTTTGCTACCATGCCTGGATGTACTGCATACTCTAATTGGTTTCAAGAGTTCTTTATTGGTAGAAACGGGCCGACTATCCCAGCCTACCCATGCTTACTTATCTCCACCAACTCATTATGCTTTTCAATAATGATATCCTTCTCCTGGAGGGTTATCAGGCCGTCTTTTTCAAAGCTTTTGAGCAGTTTTACGGCGCTTTCGGTGGAGATGCCGGCAAACTCGGCTATGTCTTTCCGGGAAAGGAGCTGGAATATTTCGTTGTTTTCTTCTCTCAGGTTGTCGATGTAAAGCAGTGTGTCGGCCATACGACCGTTCATCTGTTTGTAAATTACAGTACGGAGGGTGTCGAAAAGATTTGAGTTTTGTTCGCTGTAACGTCTTACAATGTTAAAGCCAAACATGGCGTTCTGTTTGATTACCTTGGCCATGGTGTCTTTTTCAATTAAAAATACCTGGCAATCAGTAAGTGCTACGGATGAATAATTAAAGGTGTTCTTCATAAAAACGGCCGACAAACCTACAAATTCTCCGGGACGAACAATTCTTAGATTATAGCTTTTCGTTCCATCGCCCTCAATATATTGTTTTGCCAGTCCGTTAATTACAAAAAGCACATACGATGCAAAAGCTCCCTGCTTGGTGAGGTTATCGCCCTTGCGGAAAAGTATCTGGGTTTTGCTGGCCCTTATAAGTTCTACCTCATCGGGCGTCAACATTTTAAAACAAGGTGCCTGAATGTCACAAATAAATTCCTGATCGGTTTCCAAAAGGGTTTTCATTTCACTGTAATTGTTTTTACAAATTTAACTTTTTCCTTATATCATGATCATTTATTCTGTTTAAGTAGTAACCGGATGAATTTTAAACACGAAACTCATCAAAACAAAAAAGGTACTGCCTTTATGCAATACCTTTTTATCTTAAGATTTTAGGATTTTAGCCCATAGAAAATGAAATATGTATAGCCTAAACACCTTTTTATAATTCCCTTATCCAGATATTTCTGAAGCTTACAAGATCTCCATGATCCTGTAATACAAGAGGACCTTTACCATGTTTGGTGTATGCCGGGTAACCAATATATTCGGTATGACCCCAAATGGCTACATGGTTCTGAATCAAAACTCCGTTGTGAAGTACAGTAATATAAGCCGGAGTAACAATTCTGCCGCTTTCACCAAATTTTGGAGCAGTGTAAACAACATCGTAAGTTTGCCATTCGCCTGGTTTTTTGCATGCATTTACAAGGGGAATGTGCTGTTTATAAATAGAACCGGTTTGACCGTTGGAATAGGTTTTATTGTTATAGCAATCCAAAACCTGAAGTTCATAATTTCCCTGCAGGAATATACCGCTGTTTCCTCTTCCCTGACTTTCGCCTTTCACAACCGAAGGTTCACGGAATTCGATATGCAGCTGGCAATCGCCAAAAAGTTGTTTGGTCTGAATGGTTCCGGTTCCGGGTTTTACAGTAACGGCGCCGCCTTCTAATGTCCATGTTGCAGCTTCGCCTTTGCTGTTTGTCCATTGATCAAGATTACTACCATTAAAAAGAACAACTGCATCGGAAGGAGCCTGAGGGCCTTCTCCGGGAGTTACAATCGGAGGAACTGGTTCCCATGTTTCGGTGCTTTCGGGATTTTTCTGCGGTTGCTGAGCGTTAAGAATCATGCAGCTTGTAAGCGCTACAACTACGAAACTAAAAACTTTCTTCATAAAATATTAAAATTAGTTATTAAGTTATTGTTTGTTTTAAGACAACTTAATCCATCATAAGGACGACAGCACTGTGAAAAAATCTTCGTTATTCTGGTTAAGCAGGTTTTAAAACCCTAAAAGTATAGAATAATTCTAATCCTGAAAAAAGAATTTATTGAATACTATCAAAGCCTGAATGAAGAGGATGGAAATTAAGCTGTTAATCAAACAGAGAAAGTCAAATTACAATCCGACACCAATCCGCACTCCCCCGATAAAAGCAGTTCCGGTATATCCATAATCGGTTATATTTTTGTTGAATTTGAGATCGGAGCCTGTGGGTTGTTTGTAGAAGCTGTAACGAAGTCCAAATCCTCCGTATATATCGACATATAAACGGCTTGTAATCTCTTTCTGATATCCGATTACAACCTCAGTTAAAACCTTATCGATGAAAACATGATAGTTGTCGCGCGTCAGCTGCATTGTATTTAGCCCGTTGTCGTCAATGTTTGTCCAACGCTCGGTATTTGTCAAAATATTGAAATGTTGCGCTCCCAAACCTCCGCTGATATATACTCCCTGATCGGGATAGGCATTGGAGAGAAAGCCTTTGCGATGGATAGACAATCCATAGCCATGCAGTTGTTCATATTTCTTATCGATAAGACTTTCGAAACCATTCACATCCACATAGAACTGAGGCATTATTACCCACCACGATTTGTAGTCCCGGGTGGGGATATCAATATCTATCCTGATTCCGTTTTTAAACATATACTGCGGAACGCCCATCACCAGTACTTTGGGAGCATCCTCCTGACTGAAAACGGATGAGTTTGCCAGGCTCAAAAACATTGAAATTATAATTGCTATTTTTTTCATTTTCTTCATTTTAAAAGCTAAATCCAATTCTTATTCCACCAAGTATTACATTACCTGTGTAGCCATAATCGTAAAGGAATTTGTTAAATTTTTTATGTGTAAGTCCTGTAAAATCCCTGTCGGCATACCTTCCCCCTAAACCTGCAAACACATCAATAATGAGACGTTCAAAAGCCTGTGTTTGATATCCAATTACTATGTCTCCGCCAAATTTATTAATGCTTGTCTCGGAAGTCACTCCTGTGCGCGACGAAGTAGGTTCGTCGTATTTCAGGTTGAAATGACTAAAAGTAGCTCCATAACTGAAATAAGTGCCCAGAGAAGGAGCTTTACTTCCCAGATAAATCCGGTGATATACCGAAAAGCCGACACCCATCAGCTCGTTGTATTCCCTGCCATCGTTGTCCTCATTCTTTTCGGCAGCATAGAACTGTGGTCCTATCTGAATCCAGTGGTTCTTTGCAATTTTTCTGTCGTAATCAATCCGAATTCCATTATTTACAAGATGAAAAGGATGAAACGAAATCACTTCGTCGAAACTGGACTCTTCTTCCTGACCTTTTATATTTTGAAGAAAGAGCAGGGATATAGTAATCAATGCGAGATATTTTATCATAGTGGTTATTGTAAATGACTTAAAAAAGTAACTGTATCGTTCTGATATTTATATTGATGAAGACCATCCGTTGCCAGGACCAAAAGCAGATTGGCATCCGGAATAACATCGATGGCCGGAATATTAAACCCTTTGGTGAGCAATGGCGCCATAGGATCTGCCAACGAAAAAACCTTCAGTCCGTTGTCGCAAACAAAAAGTTTATCGCCATCAAGTCCCAGGCCATAAGGTTTCACCATTTGCACCCTGCTTACATACCTCGGACTTTTACGGTTTTTGATATCAATCACTTGTAGCTCATTCGTATTGCGGCCGCAGAATGTTTCTGTGCGCATGGTGAGATAGGCAAGCGTATCGTTTGCTACTACAGGATCGCAGCTGTATATATGCTGAAAAAAAGATTGTAGCACAGGACTGATGGGAGAGCTGATATCATAAATATACATGCCGTTTGACGAGCCCATAAAAAGAGTATTGTTGCGAGCAAAAATTGTTTCGATAGCAAAACCAACCGGCAGCGATTTTACAAATGCAGGTGTATCGGCAGCAGTTATCCGAAACACCTTCAGCTTTTGATTATCGACAGTGTATAAATGATTATTCAGTATTGTAAACCGAGCCATTGAACCTCCTTTTCCCGCAGAACTACTGTCGCCCGCACTGCCTCCGTCGGTTGATTTATCGCACGAAAGCATTGTTCCAACGCCAGCTATAATAATTAACAATCTAACAAGTGTTGTTCTCATGATTATCTGATTTTTTTCCATTCGACAATAACTGTATTTTCCGGGCGGGAATTGATGCCGTATTTGGACGGTAAATATTGTAAGTCGGGAGGTAACAACTCCGGAAATACGTTTCTGATTCTGCTCACAACTTTTATTTCAGGTAAAGTACTAATTTCGATGGTTACCAGGTCAACACTGTTATCGGCAAGTATCGAATTATTCTTCATAGCTATATCCACACAGCCAGGAACTCTTATAAAACCTGCTTTCACCGGATTAGCAGGGTTAGTGTTATCAATCAGATGGATTCCCTTGTATTTCTCGGTAATAAAAACCCAGGAACCTTTTTTATAGATTTTCCCTATCTGCTGAATAGACTTTGAATTCTGGAAGGAGATACTTTTCTCAAGATCAGCTCTTGTCATCAGAACAGCACTGTAGGCCGTAGGATCGTAAGGTTCAAAATCGAAAGATGAAGTTAAAACAACGATGCAGGCTAGAAAAACAATCAACAGGGTTCGTGCAGCATTCATACAAATAGTTGTTAAATTTTGAAAATAAGATGTTGGCATTGTCGAAAGGTTGCGTTGGAACTTTTAACTTTGCACTTCTTAAAATTATTAAGTTATGCCTTTAAATGTTCCTGATAATTTACCCGCAATAGAAATTCTGAAGGAGGAAAATATTTTTGTAATGCCCGAGTCGAAGGCGATGCATCAGGATATCCGTCCTCTCAGGATTATTATTCTGAACCTGATGCCAGTGAAGATAACCACAGAGATTCATCTTCTGCGAATGTTATCCAATACCCCTTTGCAGGCTGAAGTGATGCTTATGAATATCAGGAATCATGTTTCGAAAAATACTCCCAAAGAGCACCTGGAAGAGTTTTATAAAACGTTTGATCAGATCCGCGATCAGAAATTTGATGGTTTGATTATTACCGGTGCTCCGGTTGAAATGCTCGACTTTGAAGAAGTTGACTACTGGGATGAAATGAAGGAAATAATGGACTGGGCCGACCATCACGTTACTTCAACATTATACATATGCTGGGCTGCACAGGCGGGATTATTCTATCATTATGGTATTCCCAAATATCCTGAGGATAAGAAGATATTCGGCGTATTCAAACATTGGATTAACGAACCCAACGAACCTATTGTTCGTGGATTTGATGATGAATTCTGGGTTCCTCATTCGCGGCATACCAACCTGCAGCGGGCTGATCTCGAAAAGGTAGATGAAATTAAAATCATTGCCGAATCTGTTGAAGCCGGGGTGCATATTATTGCTTCCAATGATGGCAAAAGAATTTTTGTTACGGGCCATTCCGAATACGACCCACTTACGCTAAAAGTAGAGTACGAAAGGGATAAAAGTAAAGGTTTGCCCATCGACATACCTCAGAACTACTTTCCGGCCGATGATCCTGCGAAGACGCCGGTTGTTCGCTGGAAAAGTCATGCAAGCCTTTTTTATTCCAACTGGCTGAATTACTATGTTTATCAGGCCACACCGTTTGTGATTGAGGATATCAAATAGTCTTAAGTCGTAAGTAAAATTTAAACATGATCGATAATATTTCAGATAAAATTACAGAACACGTTGTTCGTCTTACGACTCCCGATAACTATCGGGACGACTTACTACTTACTCCTATATCATGAAAATGCTTCTTATCGTAGGTCTGGGCGGAGGTTTGGGAAGTATCGCACGATTTCTCTCCCAAAAAACGGTTGCTCAATTTCTGCCGGTATCGTTTCCTTATGGAACTTTTTTTATCAACATTCTTGGTAGTTTTTTAATCGGAATCTTTTTTGGCATTTCCGAAAAATCAAATGTTTTATCTCCGGAAGTGAGACTTTTTTTAACTACTGGTTTTTGCGGCGGATTTACCACCTTTTCAACCTTTTCGCTCGATAGTTTGATGCTGATTCGCGATGCGCAATATTTATATTTTGGCTTATACGCAGGTTTAAGCGTATTGCTGGGATTGGCGGCAACGTTCGCAGGTGTTGCACTTATAAAATTTCTTTAATATGGAAAAGCTGAAGGGTGAAGCTACATTGCTACGCATTTTTGTCGGGGAACTCGATAAGGTAAACCACAGGCCATTGTACGAAGTGATTGTATATGCCGCCAAGAAATATGGTCTGGCCGGAGCTACCGTATTGAAAGGAATTATGTCGTACGGGGCTCAGAGCGTAATTCATTCGGCAAAGATCCTGGCATTATCCGACGACCTTCCTATTGTAATTGAAATTGTTGACGAGGACTTAAAAATAAAGGGATTTATTGAGGTAATTGAGCCTTATTTTCCCAACTCAAAATATGGTGGGATGATCACCACCGAAAAAGTAAACGTGATTTACTATAAGCCTGGAAAGACAGATAACTAGGCGTACGTAAATTCTTCAATGGCATTGTTTAAATGCGGAAATTCTTTCATCAGCTTTTCTCTTTCCGCCAGTTCAAAATCTGCAAAATCAAAGCCGGGAGCTACCGTGCAGCTCACAAGACCAAATCCTTCAGGTGACTTTAATTTAGCAGCAAACCATGTATGAGCTGGAACTTTAAATTGCAGAACATCTCCTGAAGCGAAATCATTACCAAGAGTTATCGTTTTTAGGTCCGAATCCAGGATGTAAGAAATTTCAAGCGATTGTCCCAGGTGGAAAAACCAAAGCTCATCGGATTGGATGCGGTGAAAGTGTGATTTATCGTTTCCCTCAAGCAGAAAATATATTGCGGTGCATACATTTCGTATTGCTCCATTTTGATTGGTCGTAAATTCTTCCGATCGGTACGTCTCCTTGTAATATCCACCTTCCGGGTGAGGTAGCAATCCTAAATGCTGAATAATCTCTTGTGATGTAATTTTATTTTTTTTGGAATACCGGAAAATAAAGGTCGGGTGTAGCGGACATTTATTTATTCAAGCTGTTCCCAGGCACTTTTACCATCCTTTTCGAACTGTAAAAATACATATAAAACAAGCAACCCTGTTAATCCAAGTATTGAGCGACCCAAAGAAATTCCTGTTACCAGATTTATGCAAAACATAATCACAGCCAGGTATGCTATGTTGTTAAAGCCCGATTTCTTCCATTTGAAAATTTGCATAACAAAAATGATGTTCAAAACACAAACAATGGAAAAAGCAAAGAATACAAGCTCTTCGCCGCTGTTTTTACCCTTCAGTTTGGCAAATGCAAATAAATTCATTAAAAAAGCCAGACCATTGGCTATTAACATAAAGTTCAGATAAAAGGTCAACGCCTTATTCCTCTTCTTTTCAATTGCAGGGCTGGTACCGGGGGTTTCATCAGAACTTGTTTCCCGGGTGATTACTTTTCTTTCAACCAGAATATCCTTTATAATTTCAACCACTTCGTCCTGATATTTTCCTGAATGAACTATTTCAAGCAATCTATCGTCCGAAGAACTGATGTAATCGTTATATATTTTTTGTTGCCGGGCAGAATAGCGCGGATTGCTGATAATCTTCTTTTTTGGTCCTTTTAATTCATCAATAATGGCGTCAATCAATTGTGCTGAGTTCTCCGCGGTTTCGTTGCGATAGACAGATGTAAGATTTTGAATAATTAATTCCTTTTCGGTTCCGTAATTAACTGCATCTATGGCATAATCAATGTTGCCTGGTTTCATGCCAATTTTCAAAAATGTATCTTTCAAGTGGGTCAAATCCTTCATGGATAAAAAAATGAGGTTAAGTTGCTATATACGGATTCTTTTTACAGGTGTTATAAATGATATTCATTTTGCTTTCAGCTTTTAAGATGTGCGAATAATGATCCTCAACAGAGGTCACAATTCTACATTTAGTAACTGTGCAATATATAAGACTGTTTTAAGTCGTTAATTAAATGTTATTTACGGAATTCAATATTGGGGTATGACTTTTGAACCTTTGCTTAAAATTTATGTCCTATGGAAGCAACTAAAACAAAAGCAAAAGCTCAGACACAAACGGATAATTCATCGAAAACAACTACCGATCATGAAGAAATCAGAAGGTGGGTAGAGGACAGAGGCGGAAAGCCTGCATTGGTGAAAGGAACCGAAGGAAAAGATGATGAACATGCGGGACTCTTAAGAATTAAGTTCCAGGAAGATGAAAAACTTGAAGAGACCGATTGGGAAACATTCTTTGCCACTTTTGACGAGAAAAATCTGCAATTTTTATATCAGGAAGAAACCAAAGAACATAAAACAAGCAGATTTTTCAAGTTTATTAGCGATAAGAAATAATAAATTTCAATATGCCTAAGAAAAGATTGTTTTTCAATGTTACAGTTGAGAAACTATCTTTTGTTTTATAAGGAAATTCCACATCTGATTCATTGTTGGCAGGAAATTGGGATTACTCACTGGCCAGTCGCAGGAGTGGCCTGCATCTTCAACAGTAATGAGCATGCAGGAGTTACCGGCGTCTTTCATAAGTTTTTGAAACTTTACAGCTGAAGCATACGGAGTTGTATTATCCTTTGTGCCATTGGAGAAAACTGTAGGAGGCCATCCTTTTTTTACATGCAAAATAGGTGAAAACTCCGGGTGAACCGAAAAGAAATCATTTCCAAACCCTTCACCAAGAACAGGGTTGTGCAGTACCAATGCATTTGGTTTTGAACTGATCTTTTTATTTTCTGTAGCCGCTTCTCCTCCGTCGAGAAAAGTACATGCAGCAATATGACCGCCGGCCGAACCTCCCGCAGCTATTATTTTATTGGGATCGACACCTAGTTCTTTGGCATGTTCGCGTACATAGCGAATGGCAGATTTTGCATCTTCTATACACTCCAGAGGACTTGTTCCATGCCGTTTTTTAACCCGGTAATCAGCACAAATCCCAATGATACCCTGGTCACGAAACCATGCCGGGTTAGGTATCTGGCCTTCCACATTTCCTTCAATCCATCCGCCGCCGGTAAAATAAACAATGGCAGGCAAATTTTTTGTGGTTTTATTAACAGGCCGCAGAAGGTATAAATACATATCCTCCTGGGGTGTTTTTTTGTACAGAATCTTTTCAGCCTGTGCTTTTAGTGTTTCTCCGGGTAGTTTGTAGGTTTCGGAATTCTGTGCATTAAGACTGATAAAATTTGATATGAAACAAAAACTCAGGAAATAAAAAAATCGCTTCATTATTAAGGTTATTGATTGGTTTCTTGGGTGTCAAAGCTGAACTCCGGTCTTCCCCCTGCCGCATCACGATCGAGGTACCAGCTTAAGCGGCCTTTTAGGGGCTTAACATGCGAGGCAGGATAGTAAGCTGCGTCTGGCTTTTGGGTGAGAATCTGCTCCAATACCTCTTTTTTCTTGTAACCGGTTACTACAAAAATTACTTCGGCCGCATTATTCAAAACCTTTCCTGTTATAGTTATCCGCTTCTGTCCGCTGATAGGATTTTCCGAAACCGATACAATGGAATTGGCCTTAAATAATTGTTCCTGTCCAGGAAAGATTGAGGCTGTATGACCATCTTCGCCCATTCCCAGCATAATCAGGTCAAAAGCAGGATATCCGTTCACACAAGGCACATGCGAGAGTATATCGCCTGTATAGCGCACCGTTTCCGAAACAGGATTATCTCCGCCCATAACAGGATGCAGGTTTTCTTTCGGGATACCAACTTTTGAGAAACATCTCCGGAAAGCATTGCCGTAATTGCTTTCGATATGGTTATGTGGAACACAGCGCTCGTCGACCCAAAAGAAATGAAGTTTTTCCCATTTTACAGAATGAGAATATTCATTGGCAAGAAGATCGAAAAATAGATCGGGAGTAGAACCGCCGGAAACTGCGATATACAGCTTTTCACGGAAACGAAACATTTCTTCGGTAAAACGGATAAAGTCCTTTGCAACCATATCAGCAGTATCCTGAGGTGTCGGAAGGATTTTCGACCGGAAATAGAGTTTCATTGCAGACGTTTTATAATTCACAATAACTATCGTCGGTGGTTAAATTGCGGCAAGGATAACGCCAGGAGCGCACTGGTCCCTCAATCAGGCTGTCAGCTACATCGGGGCCCCAGGTGCCTGCCGGATATCCGTAAAGCTTAAAATCGGGGTTGTTTTTCCAAACTTCGATAATGGGAGTGACAATTTCCCAGGTAGCTTCAACAGCATCGCCACGGATGTAAAGTGTGGGATCGCCATGCATGCAGTCGAGCAACAAACGTTCGTAAGCACTAGGCAGGCGATCCTCGGCAAGACTCGAATAATGAAAGTCCATTGCCGTTTCTTTTACCTTAAAACCCGCACCTGGAACTTTAATTCCGAATTTGAAAAGTAAACCTTCGTCGGGTTGAATGCGGATTACCAGTTGATTGGTTGAAACGCTGTTGTCATGTTCCTTGGTAAATAACCGTAACGGACTGGGATGAAAGTGAATGACAATCTCGGTAACCTTGGTTGGCAAACGTTTCCCGGTGCGGATATAAAAAGGAACCCCGCTCCAACGCCAGTTGTCGATAAAGAATTTCATAGCCACATAGGTCTCGGTTTTGGAGCAATGTGCCACATTTTCCTCTTCGCGGTAACCCTTTACTTCCTTTCCGCGGATTTTAGATGCCATATATTGGCCACGGATTACATTATGATAGATATCGTCCTTGCTGAGCGGCCGTATGGACTGAAAGACTTTCAGTGTTTCATTACGGATGGACAAAGGCTCAGAGTTGGCCGGCGGTTCCATGGCTACCATCCCTACAATCTGTAAAAGATGGTTCTGCACCATATCGCGGATGGCGCCCGATCCGTCGTAATATCCACCTCTTCCTTCAACTCCGATATCTTCCGAAGAAGTAACTTCGATATGATGGATAAAGTTCCGGTTCCATATAGGCTCGAAAATACCATTTGCAAACCTTGTGACAAGTATATTCTGAACAGTTTCCTTTCCAAGGTAATGGTCGATGCGGTAAACCTGATCTTCGCTGAATATTTCGAGAACTTCTTTGTTGAGTCTTTTAGCCGAATCGAGATCATAACCAAAAGGTTTTTCGATGATGATGCGTCGCCAGCCTTTGTCCTGCTTATTCAGCCCGTAAAATCCAAGGTTCTTTACAATGGTTTCGTACAAACTTGGAGGAGTGGAAAGATAAAACAGAAAATTGCCATTGGTTTGATGCTGTTTGTCGAGTTCCTCCAACCGGTTCTGCAGTTTGCCATAATCTTCCCTGGAGGAAGTGTTTATGGAAGTATAATGCAGGGAAGGGATAAACTCATTTACAATATTATCTGAAATACTTTCCTTTTCGTCCAGGAACTCGTGAATAGCTTTTTTCATTTTCTCACGAAAACTGTCATCGCTCATTTCGGTTCGACTCACTCCCAGAACTACAAATTTTTCAGGTAATAAGTTCCGGACTTTTAGATCGTATAAGGCGGGAATAAGCTTACGTTCGGTGAGATCGCCCGAAGCACCGAAAATAACAAGAATCAACTCCGAACTTTTCATTTTTTCATCCATGATATTTACTTTCCCATAAAAACCTAAAAGTACGAAATGAGTTCGAAAAAGAAAAGACGAAAAACTGAGAGAAGGATGAAGCTAATTATCTTTTTCGTACCACAATTGAACAAGTCCGGAAGGGTAGGTGATGCTCTGTTTGAGCTTTAGTTTCTGTTCAGGAAGATCTTCTCTGAAAAGTCGTATTCCGTTGCCCAGAAGATAAGGAATTACGGAAACAATCAGCCGGTCAATCATGGAGTGTTTCTGTAATTCATAAACTAATTCTGACCCCCCATCGCAATAAATATCCAGTCCTTCTTTTGAGCGGAGATTATTAATAAGTGCCTGAACATCGCTTATGTATTCAACATTTTCGTCTGCCCCTGTCCGGGAACGGGAGAGTACATATACTTTTTTGTCCTTGTGCGGAAATTCAATACCGAACGTAAGTATTTTATCATAAGTTTTTCGGCCCCAAATCAAAGTATCAATACCTTTCTGAAAGGAGGCATACCCATAATCCTCACCCGGAGTTTCAACGGTTGTTAGGAAATCTATATTATCATCTTTTTTGGCAATATAGCCATCTAGACTCATTGCAATGTACAGAATTACTTTTCTTCCCATAGTTAATGTTTGTAAACAAGAAACAAAAAAAAGAACGGGTTTGTTTGCCCGTTCTTTAATCTAACCTAATTTAAACAATCTTATGGCATTAAGAAATGATTATTCTTCAATTACTTGCATTACAACTCTGAAACCTACCCTGGGATCAGGCAGCTCAAGTTTTTGGCTCTGGTCAACCGAGCATTCTTCGATAAAACTATCCCAGCTTCCACCTTTCAGAGCACCCGACTGGGTAATTTCGTAGGCATTGCCGATTACATCGTATAGCCCATAAGAATTGGCCTGATACGCTCCAACTTTGGAAGTGTAAATATTTCCGTCGAATTTGTAATCTGCCTCACTCTTTGCAGTTTTATGAGCTTTGATATTGGCCATGATGGTTTGGTTTTCAAAAGCTGAGTTTCCGTTCCATGGTAACTTTTTATTTCCGGCTCCCGAAAGTGCCAGCCATTCATTTTCTGTTGGCAAACGGAAATTTACTTTCTTGAATTTTTTTCTGAAACTCTTTTCATATTTTATGTTCAGCCAATTACAGTATGCCTCAGCTGTTTCGCGGGTTATATTTACTACCGGATAATCATCATAGGCCGGATGCCAGTGATAAAAATTCAGCAGGGGTTCGTTGTAGGCATAAGGAAATTTTTTCATCCATTGCGACGAATCGTACTGAAGTTTTTTAAACTGATCCTTATCCGTTTCTTTGATACTGTTCAGAAACTCTCTGAATTCACTGTTTGTTACTTCGTATCGCGATGCAAATAGTTTTTGATCAATCTGTAAATACTTTTCTTTTCCGAGCTTTAATGTTAACGATGATAATCCAACAATTAAAAAAGCAAATAAAAGAATCCGCAAAATAGTAATACGTTTTTTCATAGCCGGTATTTTAATGCAAGAGCTTAATTATGATAACGTTTTGGGTTAAAAACATTCTCTTATATCGAAAATAATTGAAAAAAGTTTCGTTTTTTTATTTAAACTTTTATTGACAAGGAAGTTAGATATGGTCTGTGCCTGTTGATAATTCAATAATTTCAATACTTTCAGGAAAATTTGACACTCTGATTATTAGAGAAATTGTGGAATGAAATTTGATAACGTTTTTCGCTAATGTTAACTGCCTAAAACCTTCAATACATTTGATAATGCTTACAAAACAACTGAAACTGGCATGTTTGCTGTCGTTTTCTTGTTTCGCAACCGGTGCAAATCCTGTTGGCAACGATTCAGCTTTTATAGTCGTTAAAATTTTGAATAGTAATACCGGGAGTAATCACATTCTTGGCTATAGCGAAGCCGGATCATATTTTACAAAGTATTCGTATACTTCAAGTTCTTCCAGAAACAGGTCCTCAGGACCAATTTACAGAATCAGTGCAGACTACCCTTTAAAATTCACACTTTTTGCAAGTGTGAAGGGTATAATTGAAGGAGCTGCATTGCCGGGAGACACTACCCTTATAGAACTGGATATGAGTAAACCTGAAGATCCTGCAAGGTTTACCGGAAAATCGGCCGATGTTTGTGAGTTTTATAAGGCTGCTAAAAAGGAAAGCCAAAGGTTCTACTTCAGAGACTTTAGCCAAAACTCCATCAATTCTTATATAAATTATTTCATTTTTCTGGAAGGAAAATACCAGGGTCAGGATAGCTTTTATAATGACTATGTACGAATGAAGAAGCTTCCTGAGTGGTTCGGAACTTTTCATAAAACCAATCTGATTTATGAAAAAGGCCTTGCTATGGTTGAAAACATCCACACGATTAATTACAACAACCGGATTAAAGTTTACCCTACTCCCGAATTTTTACTCTGGTTTCGCGATGTTCCCATTGATAATCCTGCGGCTGTTAAAAACCAGGTCTACTTTGATTTTTTATGGCAATATTTTTTGTGGAAAAGCAATATTATCTGGAACCGCACTTCAGGCGGTAAAGTCAATACCGACTGGTTCGCGAGAATTTTACCAGCTGTAAACCAGGAGCTGAAAGATCCTGTTAAGGAATGGTTTCTTAAAGAGTTGATCATAAATTTCTATGCTGCAAAGGACCTGGACGAGGTAGATGCCGCATTTTCCCTTGTTAACTCTTTTATTAAGAATAAGGATTATCTTCTTGAAATTACTCAGGCGAGGAACCGTGCTTCCGAGCTCCGTGAACAAAGGTTTGCAAAAGCTGCAAAAGTTGGCTCCAAAGCTCCGGCTTTATATCTTGTCGATAGTCTTAATAACACCATTTCACTTGATAAACTTACCGGACAATGGATTTTCTTTCGTTTTTTCAATGAAAGGACTTTTTCACCGGAAGCTGTTAATGCTGATTTCATGAAGGATACGGTAACTTTTGACAAAGACAGAATCCGGTTAGTTAATGTGTATACAAGTTCCAATAAAGATGTCTGGAAAAAAAGCCTTTCCAAGTTTCCAAATTCGGGTAATCATCTGTTCTGTAAAGGTAACTGGGGCGAGATGGTTACTTTTCAGTATGGTTTAAGAAGTTATCCTTATTGGGTGCTGGTGGATCCGCAAGGGATCATCCAATATTCAGGAATTCCCGATTTCAATTCGATTAACGCTGTTTTAAAAAACAATTAAATATACACCTATGAAGAAGATTTTTATTCGTCTGCTTTATTTATTGGTTATTATTCCCTCTTACCTTAATGCCCAGGATACAATAACTATCAATTCGGATAACTATAAAAATTACCTGGACCTTAGCCGGCAGTATTATAAAGAGTACAGATACCGGCAGGCGATTGCTCTGCTTGAAAAACTTCATAGTTTTGATACAACCAATGTGCAGGTTACTAATCAGCTGGGTGAATTCTATTTGAATTTCAATAATAAAAGCAAAGCAGTTTATTATCTTGAGAAAACCCTGACTCAGGATTCTCTTAATTTATATGCTTTATTAAGTCTGGGCGATTTTTATCTGCGCGAAGGAAGTATTCCTGTAGCTCAGGAATGTTATGAAAGGGTAATAGCCTATATTGATAGCAATAATTACTATGCCTATCGGCAAATTGCAACCATTTACCATAGTATGGGTGGTAATTTTCTTCCTTTGGCGGTTGACTATTATAAAAAGGCATTAAAAAGTAATCCTTATGATTTGCCTTCTTACTCGAAATTGGGAAATATTTTTAATTTGACTGATCAAAGCCGGCTGGCCGATTCGATTTGCAATGTCGGATTAAAAATCGATTCAACGAATTCGAACCTGCTCAATATTAAAGGATATGCTTTGTATAATATGAAACTCTATCTTGAGACAATAAATACATTCGAAAAGGTTTTTCAGAAGAAGGATACTTCAGCTTTTAATTTAAAATACACCGGATTGGCATATCTGTCGATGAACGATTTTGAGAAATCAAAGCATTTTATGGAACTGTGTGTAGAATACGATTCCACAGATTATGAGCCCTTTGTTGTTTTGGGACAACTTTATTTGCAAACAAAAGAATTCGAAAAAGGTATTGCATGCCTCGACAGAGCTGAAAAAGTAAATTATCCACCAGCTTATAAATGGTCGGAAATGTTCAAGATTAAGGCCGATATTTATAACCAGCTTAACCGTTGGGAAGAAGCAATGGAGTGTTACCAGCAGGGATATAAACTAAATCCCAAAGATATTACCCTTGTTTGTAAAATGGCTTACCAGTACGATTATCTGAAGCAGAGAGAAAAAGCCATCAATTATTATACCCAGGTAATTGAAAATGCCGATTCGTTAAAATTTCCGGGAGAAGTAAAACTTGCAAAGGACAGGTTGCAGAAATTGCAGGTGGCTAAAGGAAGAAAATAGAATTGGAGTCGATAGCAATTAGTCCATAGTCGATTTAAACCTTTCAGGTTTTTAAAACCTGAAAGGTTTAGGCTATTTGGACATCTGAACTACTTCGGCTGGGGCCTGTAGAACTTCATTTTTCCTTTCATTACATTGGCAAGATCCAGATCACT
This sequence comes from Bacteroidota bacterium, assembly GCA_021779665.1. Taxonomy (GTDB): domain Bacteria; phylum Bacteroidota; class Bacteroidia; order Bacteroidales; family JAAUTT01; genus JAAUTT01. Next base: position 23,208 of record JAJYAG010000014.1, read on the forward strand.
CAGGCCAACTTTTCTGCCTGAAAATCCTGTATTCTGATGAGCTAACTGGAATTTCCCTTTTGAATAAACTTTGTAAACAATGGCAGTATGGTGCCCCATGGTTTCGGTGGTGATGGTATTCCCATTGGTATATTTTACCTTCACTTTCTCGAACTGAATGATATCACCGGGGAAAACTTCGTCTTTTTCGGGGTTGATTTCTTTACCGTAAACATATTCACCATTCCATTTGGCATTGTTCTTTGTAAGTGCCTGATTTGCCAGATCCCAGCACTCACCACGGTCAACCTGCTTTCCCATGACCGAATTCACATATTTGATGATTTGCCTGTTCAGCTCGGGAGTTTTCTGTGCCGAAACCGAAATTGTAAAAAATAATAATACTGATGTTATAAACGCTACTCTGCTTTTCATACGTCTCCTGTTAAAATTAACATATCTCTATACGGGAAATGGCAGAGAAAATTTTCACAATGAGTGAAAAAAAATGTTAAAAATTGTAGGCTTTGTCGGTGAATAAAGGTTCGTACGATTTATCGGTTTCCGGTTTCCAGCCAATCAGGTATTTGGTGTAATCGCTTAATTCGAGCGTGGATATTTTCTTTGCATATGGATCCATCATAATTTCGTTTGGAAACATCGCCTGGAGTTGTTTTATTTTGCTGCTGTTTCTTCTGAAAGATGTTTCGTACATATCGGCAGCCCCATAAAGGTGAAGGAAATTATGAGCAATTTCGGCAGGATATTTATAACTTACCACAGCAAATTCAACATCATCGGTATTAAATGTATTGATCTGAGCCGAGATATCCGATTTAAAATAATTATTAACCATAAAGATCAGGGCAACGCTTTCAACCTGGTAAGTGTCTCTTAAATAAGCTATCAACCTTTCTTTATTGCGGGGATTTTTGACTTCAGGTATTCCATCTTTGGCAGAGATGTTAAGCGATGTGCCAATTCGTTTTACAATGGCATCGGCCCATAAATTGATGTTTTTAATACCGGTCTTGAAATTTGGTTCAGTAAGAGACTTAATCACCGAGGGTTGAGGCAGATTTCGGTTAACGGTAGAGTATTCGGGACCAATGTAATAGTCGCTCTTTATTTTGAGCGGTATATTTTCTTTTTTTGCTTGTTCCTGGAGCCATGCTATAGCTATGCGGACAGAGTCAATGGTAGACTGAATGTCGAATTCGCTCCAGGGAGCAGTGGTTTTGGTGTCGACAAAAATGTAATACAAAAGAACGTCGTGCTTCAGGTCCTTACAAACATTTTTGAACATGGCATCACGATAGTCTATTCTTCGGGGAACGAACGATGCGGAACAAAGAAAGATTATAACTAAAGCTAAAAGTCGTTTAAAATATCCCATCAGTCATTGCTTTTGTAGCCGTCGCAAAATTAATAATTCCCTGATATTTTCCTAATTTGAAGAAATTTACCGACCACCTCAAGGTTCATCAATGTTCAGTTTCCGCTTATTTGCTTTTGCACTTTTGGGTTTTGCAGGCTCTTCGAGTCTTATGGTTGTGAGGTAATATTTACATACCCTGGTAAGTCCGCATTCATCGCATTTGGGCTTACGGGCAATACAAACATACCTGCCATGAAGGATCAGCCAATGGTGAGCAATTGGAATTATATCCTGTGGTAAATACTTCAATAACTGACGTTCTGTTTCCAGCGGGTTTTTGGCATTCTGAGTGAGTCCGATCCGCGCTGCTACCCTGAAAACATGCGTATCGACAGCCAAAGCAGGTTTGTTGTACACAACCGATGCGATTACATTAGCTGTTTTGCGGCCTACTCCCGGGAGCTTCTGAAGTTCATCCACATCATCAGGAACAACTCCTTTGAATTCATTCATCAGGGTTTGAGCCATCCCAATCAGGTTTTTGCTTTTATTGTTAGGGTAGGAGATACTTTTGATCACCTCAAAAACCTCTTCCTGCGGAGCATGCATTAAAACTTCGGCATTGGGAAACTTTTGAAAGAATCCAGGTGTAATCATGTTAACCCTTTTATCAGTGCATTGTGCCGACAGAATAACCGCCACCAGCAGCTGGTATGCATTTTCAAAGTGAAGTTCAGTTTCGGCAACAGGCATTGCTGCTTTGAAATATTTTATAACTTCATCAAAAAGAAGCTTTTGGTCCATCTTAAATTATTTAACAGAAAATGAAAAACGTGTTAAGCAAGTATTTATTAATCCAACATAAAAATATCCCTAAATATTTTAATTTAATAATTAAATTGCAACCCTTTTCAAATCAAATTATCTATGGAACTGAACACGACGGTTCAAGTTGCATTTAACGATCTCTCGCGCATCGGGTTCGATTTGTTTATCGCATCGAGCGGCTACGAAACAAGAAGTATATTTCTTGCTCAGGGAATTTCTAACCTGAAGATCAAAAGAAAAGTTGTTTTGGCTTTTTGCGAGCGAATTACAGAGATCAGCCGTCCTTTCAACGATCAGGTTTTTTCACAGCTGAATTTCGAATTTGTAAATACTTCGGAGAAAAGTACAAAAGAAATACATCAGGTATTGGAGCAAACTTGTTCCAATCCGGATAAGCCTGATTTAAATATTCTGATCGATTATTCAAGTATGCCCAAGCTTTGGTATGATGCTGTTATCAGTTTTTTTTCAGAAAAGGAAACAGAATATCATAACATAAATGTTTGGTTTTCATATACTCCATCAGAGTATTCGGCTGCCATTAATAGTATTTCCAATAAATACATCGAATCTGAAATTCCATCGCACTTAACCTCCAAGCCAAAGGCTCTGATCATTGGTTTGGGATATGAAAAAGGACGTGCAAAGGAATTGGCTGCAAAGCTGAATGCCCAGGTTACTTATTCGTTTTATTCCGATCCGGCTGTTGACCCGCGTTTTGTACTTGAGCTTCTCGAAAATAATAAGGATATTTTAATGAAACTCGATTCGGAGAAGATAATTAAATATCCTATATACGATTTGAATTATATCAATTTATCACTTACACAGCTTTGTGTAAAACTAAGATTGACACATCAGATTGTTTTGGCTCCCATTGGACCTAAACCGTTTACGCTGATGTGCTTTTTGCTGAATGCCAGGTATCCCGATATTAAGATATGGCGTTTTGCTTCGGAGGTTCCAAAAGAAGTTTACGACCGCAAACCTTTTGGCCAGTTTTTAATTTATAAAGTACACTTTACATCGGACAACACCGATTACGACGATTGATTATGAACAGAATCTGTGATCTTTTTGAAATAAAATACCCCATTATTCAGGGAGGAATGGTTTGGTGCAGTGGCTGGAGGTTAGCTTCGGCTGTGAGCAATGCCGGAGGTTTGGGCCTGATAGGCGCAGGAAGCATGTATCCGGAGGTTTTACGCGAGCATATTCAAAAGTGTAAAGCTGCTACCGATAAGCCTTTCGGCGTAAATGTACCCTTACTTTATCCTGAAATCGATAAATTAATGAATATTATTGCCGAAGAGAACGTAAAAATCGTTTTCACTTCGGCTGGCAGTCCGGCTAAATGGACTCCATTTCTGAAAAAGCGGGGAATTAAAGTGGCTCATGTGGTTTCGAATACAAAATTTGCCGTAAAATGCGCCGAAGTGGGTGTTGATGCTATTGTTGCCGAAGGTTTTGAAGCCGGAGGGCACAATGGTCGGGAAGAGACCACAACCATGGTGCTTATACCACATGTGCGCAGTGTTGTATCTATCCCGTTGATTGCTGCCGGTGGTATTGGGTCGGGCGAGGCCATGATGGCTGCCATGAGTCTGGGAGCTGAAGGAGTCCAGATGGGATCACGCTTTGCAATTACCCGGGAATCATCCGCTCACGAAAATTTTAAGAACATGGTGTTAGGCATATCCGAAGGCGGTACCATGCTAACTTTAAAACAACTGGCTCCGGTTCGTCTGGTGAAAAATAAATTCTTCGAACAGGTTCAGGAGGCACAACTCAAAGGCGCTTCGGTTGACGATCTGAGAATAATGCTTGGGCGTGGCCGTGCCAAAAAAGGAATGTTTGAAGGCGATCTGGACGAAGGCGAACTTGAAATAGGACAGGTCTCAGCTATGATTTCTCAGCTACAGACTGTTAATGAGGTGATGCAGCAAATTATCAGGGAATACAATCAAAAGCTTCAACAAATTAGGGATACGTTTTCTCAATTTTAGCCTTTGTTATTTGGACTTCTGACAAAAATCATGTAGGTTTGAAGACACCATAATCTGAGTTAACATGGATTCTGCAGCTATCCTTACAATTAAACCCGAATACATTCAGACCAAGATCGGGTTATACCAATCGGGTAATTTATGCTATCTGAAAAACATTATTCACCCTTTCGAAATACTGCAGTCGTTTCAGGTAAATACGGATCAGTATTTATTCAGAACCGATGCTGTGATGGAAGAATTGAAGAACTCGGGGGTTAACATATCGAGTATTCAGGTTGTTATGGCTCGTGGTGGCCTTATAAAACCCATTGCATCCGGTATTTATGAAGTGAATGAAGCCATGATGCACGACCTGAGAAACAGTCCGGTAGGACGACACTCCGTAAACATTGGAGGGTTAATTGCTAACGAAATCACAAAGCGCATTCCCGGATCTAAAGCATACATTGCTGATCCGGCAGTAGTTGACGAACTCGACGATATTGCCCGTTATACCGGTTTGCCAAGCATTAAGCGCAGGTCCATTTTCCATGCGTTAAATCATAAATATATTGCCCGCACATTTGCATCTTCGCAACAGAAGAAATACGAAGACCTGAACCTGATCGTAGCCCATCTGGGCGATGGTATCTCCATCGGCGCGCATAAAAAAGGCAAAGTTGTGGATGTAAATCAGGCTTTCGACGGCGAAGGCCCCTTTTCTTTAGAGCGCGCGGGGACGCTGCCGGTGGGCGAACTTGTAAGAATGTGTTATTCGGGAAGATTCTCCGAAGAACAGATGATGGCTAAAGTGCGCTACGAGGGTGGCATGTATGCATATCTTGGTACCAGCAGCTATTATGAGCTTGAGAAAGCAGAGCAAAATCAGAACGAGATGGTGCTCAAAATTTTTGAAGCGATGGCTTATCAGGTTTCAAAATATATTGGCAGCATGAATATGGTATTTATTGAGCCTGTTGATGCTATATTAGTTACAGGAATGCTGGCAAACAACAAATGGTTTGTCAACAAAATTCTGGAACGGGTGAAAAAAATTGCTCCCGTGCATCTTTTCCCCGGTGAGGATGTTCTGGATGCTTTAGCCATGAATGGCTTAAGAATTTTGAACAAGGAAGCTGAAATAAAGAAGTATCTTTGATGTGTTGATTGTTAAGGGTGTCGGTCTGAGAGTTGAATTACTTAAAACAGCCGATTAGGATGGAATTAAAATAGAGCTGTGGTCTGAGGTCACTGGTCTGTCGACTTTCCTGTGTATTGGCCATGGACTATAGTCTATCGGCTATGGACTGTTGGCTCTTTCAGTACTGGCTGTGGTCCGAGGACTTTGGTCAGTTGACTTTCCAGTTTCATGGACTGACTTACGACTTAATTTGTTATTAATTGTTTAAGAATGATAATTCTGTTTGCATTAAACAGATAGCATATATTTTTATGAATCACGAAAGTTTTGAAGTTAAAGTTTTAGGCAAGGGTACAGTAACATCGCCATTTAAAAAATCCATACTGGATAACAATATGGCATATGAGTTTATCCGCGATACCGACAGGGTACTTTACGATACATCACTCGAAAATTTTATTAATTGTCAGAAAACTGGTGAACAGCCTGTTTCGTTTGAAAAGGCCGGACCACGGGATGTTTTGTTTTTTGAGCCGGCCAAAACAAAAGTGGCTATAGTTACATGTGGTGGACTCTGTCCTGGTTTGAACAATGTAATCAGGAGTCTCGTGAACCATCTGCATTATCGTTACAATGTGCGTCGTGTAGTCGGTATTCAGTATGGATACGAAGGGTTTATTTCCAAATACAACCATCCGGTTATCGACCTTACCCCCGAAATGGTGGATGCAATTCACCTTACAGGCGGAACCATACTAGGTTCGTCCCGGGGAAACCAGGATGTTTCGCAAATTGTGGATACTCTGGAAATCCTTAATATCAATATTCTTTTCTGCATTGGTGGCGATGGTACCCTCAGGGGCGCTCATGCCATTCACGAGGAAATTTCCTCGCGAAACCTTAAGATTGCTATTGCCGGGATTCCTAAAACCATAGACAACGATATTAACCTTATCGAAAAATCTTTTGGTTTCGAAACAGCTTTTTCAATTGCCAACGATATTATCCGTTCAGCTCATAACGAGGCCATTGGCGCTTACAATGGTATCGCGCTGTTGAAGCTGATGGGAAGAGATTCCGGGTTTATCGCCGCTCACGCTGCGCTGTCGATCCAGGAAGTTAATTTTGTGCTTATACCCGAAATGTCGTTCGATCTTCATGGAGAAAATGGCTTTCTGGAAGTTCTGAAGCGCAGGCTTGAATCGCGTCACCATGCCCTAATTGTAGTCGCCGAAGGTGCCGGTCAGGAGTTCTTTAAGGATGAACCCAAAGAACTGGATGCCTCGGGAAATACTAAGAACAAGGATATTGGTATTTATCTGAAAGATGAGATTACCAAAAAATTCAAGTCGGAGAACTTTCCGTTTACCTTAAGATACATCGATCCGAGTTATATCATCCGCAGCGCTCCGGCTAATGCCAACGACAGTAAATTCTGCAGTCTGCTTGCACAAAATGCTGTACATGCCGCAATGGCAGGGAAAACCGATTTTGTGGTAGGTAACTGGAATAACCAGTTTACGCTTTTGCCTATACCGGTTGCAGTCTCCAGCCGCAAAAAGATTGACGTTGAAGATGAATTGTGGTGGAACATTCTGGAAGCCACAGGGCAGCCAATTTCGATGAAGAATTCATAAGTTTATATTTTACCACCAAATTGAGATTTGCTTTTCAAATTTTGTGGCCTTAAATTCTTAATATCAGAATTTTAGGCCATAAAATTTGAGAGATGGTATATTCCTTTTAACCACAAGGTAATTAATCATTTTTCTTTTATCCCTTCTTCTTGTTTAACTGAATCATAATTGTTTATTATTTTTAGGTTAACCTATTGACATCATTTTTTTTGCGTCGTAAATTGCAGCTTATAAAGTCCAACTCTTTACTTAAATCTTTGCTTGAATTTTAGTTTCCCAAAATCGTTATGTGTAATCATTTTAAACATTAAATCCATGAAAACAATCAAACTTGCCGACATTATGAGTTGTCTGGCGCTCATTCTTTTTTCTGGTTTGTCGGGCATTTATGCCCAAACCCAGTCTCCTTACAACGGAACACCCCGAACTATCCCAGGCATTATTGAGGCCGAAGATTTTGATGAAGGGGGAGAAGGTGTGGCTTATCATGATGTGACCCAGGCTAATGAAGGCTGGTACAGAACATCCGAAAGTGTTGATATTAAATCCTACTATTGTGGTTATGACAATTCTGTTACCTCTGTAGGCTGGTTCAAAAATGGGGAATGGATGGAATATACCGTAGATGTTGAACCGGGAACCTACAATGTCAGTGTAAGGGTGGGGGCATCAACATCCGGGAAGAAGTTAAAAGCATATCTGGATAACCAACTGATTGCAACTTTCAACATTCCAAAAACAGGTCTGGAAAGTAAAGTGGAAAACATTCATTATTATATCTTCCAAACCGTTACCATAAAAAATGTTGTTCTTTCAGGAGGTACAGCCAAAATATTGCGAATAGAAAATGTGAATAACGATTTTGACATTGACTGGATTGAATTCGAACCTGTGGGAACCATTAAAAATCAATATCCAAACAATGGAGTTCCTGCAACTATCCCCGGAACCATTCAGGCTGAGGATTTTGATAATGGTGGCGAAGGAATATCCTATCACGATGTTTCTCCAATTAATGAAGGAGGTTGTGAGTATAGGGCGAGCGAAAATGTTGATGTCAGGTTAGTTAATTATGGAGACGAGTTTGACAGGATTGGGTGGATTGGGAAGTTTAGAGATGGTGAATGGATGGAATATACTGTTAATGAAGATCCTGGCGTTTATGACATCAGCATCATGACAGGAGCAAAAACAGCCGGTAAACAACTGAAGGCTTATATCAACGACAGTCTTATCGCTACTTTCGATATTCCCAATACCGGAGGTTTTACAAACTGGCAGCTTACAACAATTAAAAACATTGCTCTTGCAGGAGGTACCGGCAAAATACTTAAACTTGAGAATGTGAATGGCGATTTTAATCTGCAATGGATTAAATTCGAACGTTCGGGTGTTGTTAGAACTCAGACTCCATACGGAGGAACACCATGGAAAATCCCTGGTACCATTGAGGCCGAAGACTTTGATAACGGTGGAGAAGGAGTGGCTTACCACGATGTAACGCCTGATGGAGGCTGGTGGATCCGGACCGAAGAAGGTGTGGATATAATACGAAAAAATAATTATGATTATCTCTTCTTCGTTGGCTGGTTTAAAAACGGAGAATGGATGGAATACACAGTTGATACAGAGGCGGGTTCCTATGATATCAGCATCAGTGTAGCAGCCGAAAAAGCAGGAAGACAGCTGAAAGCTTATCTTAACGATAGCCTGGTGGCTACATTCAATATTCCTAAAACGGGAAGTTATAAAAAGTATCAAACCGTTACGGTTAATAACATTTATCTCCCGGGTGGCACTGGTAAAGTTTTGAAACTTGAGAATGTTAATAATGATTTTGATATTGACTGGATCAAATTTGAACCCGTGAAAGCTCTTCCTGCAAGAACAATTCCAGGCACTATCCAGGCTGAAGACTTTGACCTTGGCGGTGAAGGAGTAGCTTATCACGACGTTACTCCTGGCAATGATATTGGTTGGTACCGGCCTTCGGAAGGAGTAGATATTGGGGTAGGTGGCGATGATTATTTCATTGGGTGGTTTAAAAACGGGGAATGGTTGAAATATACCGTTGATGTAGAGCCTGGTACATACGATATCAGTATCAGGGTGGCCGCAGCTGCCGCTGGTAAGCAGCTAAAAGCTTACCTGAACGACAATCTTATTGCAACTTTCGATATTCCAAACACTGGAAATTATAAGAATTATCAAACATTTACAATTAATAATATTGCTCTCTATGGAGGTCACGGACAAATATTAAAATTGGAGAACGTGAATAACGATTTTGACTTTGACTGGATAAATTTTACCAAAACCGGAAATAGTTTTATTCAAGGTTCAGAACAGGAAAATAGGGCTATTGATGTGGCGGAAAAATCCGAATTAAAAAGCGAATCAGTGCAAAGCAAAGCTGAGAGTATAGGAACAAAAGTTGCATCATTATCGCAGAATGCCCCAAATCCTTTCAGACAAACAACTAAAATTGAGTACTACGTGCCTGAGGCAGTTCAGAATGCTGCTCTTAAAATTTACAGTATGGAAGGAACTCATGTTAAATCCATCCAATTGGTTAATAAAGGAAACGGGTATATTACGATTAACGATTCCGAACTGCAGCCGGGGGTCTATATTTATACTTTATGGGTCGACGGTGTGGAAGCAGGCACAAAACGAATGATTCTGGTAAAATAGGACGTGAGAGAATGACCTGTCATTCTATAGATATTCTTAATGACTGAGGATAGAGGGAGGGAGTTGTCGTCCCTCTATCCTCAAACTTTACTATTCCGTTGCGATGTCGAACCTGTGGTTCAGCGATATTAACATATCCCTTTCCGAATTATACATCAGATCTGCTATCTGGTTGCCGGCTATACGGTATTCAACAGCAGCAATCTGTAAAAAAGATTGGTTATCAAATGTCAGAATAATTTCAAAAGGCATGTATTTCTTTTCTCCTGTCGGTTCAAAGTCCTCATCCAGTTCTTCATAGAAATTCCATAAAGCTTTTACATCGGTAACTGTTTTTCCTATCAACGATTCAATTCCTGAAACCTCGCGTGCACCAAGACTTTTCATTTCAAAATCGTTGGGTATTTCTTCAGCTTTGCTGAGAAAAAGGTTGAAAAACTGTAATTCCCCTGCATATGCAAACGAAATGTAGCTATCGTCCATGCGGAATTGGACACCACCATCCACAATCCAGGTTTGATCCATATTGGGGGAGTAATATCTCAGATCGTGATCAAAGAATTCTATATCATTCAGGGTTTTGTTCAGAAAGAGTGATTTCAGCAATTGATCGTGTTTTTCCATAATTTTCTTGTAAATGCTCTCTATTTAAGATGGCAGGTTTAAGTGATTTGCAAAAATAGTATTTCAAACGAAAAAGCCTGCTGGAAAAACTCACAGCAGGCTTTTTTATAAATTTCTTTGAAACTACTTTCTGCTTTTCAGATCAGTATAAGCCTGGTTTCCATAAACATTTTTGTAGGCCGGACGAATGATGCGGCGAGCATCGAAGGTAAGTTCTTCCAGGCGATGCGAACACCATCCTGCAATACGCGACATAGCAAATAGCGGTGTGTAAACCGAATCGCGGATGCCAATGCAGTTGTAAACAAAACCGGAGTAGAAGTCGACATTGGCACAAACACGCTTTGCTACTTTGTCGCCCTTGAATTCGTAGAAAATCTGAGGCGCAAGACGCTCTATCATTTGGTATAATTCAAACTCATCGAGCCTGTCTTTTTCAGCAGCAAGATCGCGGGCCTGTTTCTTCAGAAGTATGGCACGCGGATCGGAAATGGTATAAACCGCATGGCCAATCCCGTAAATTTTACCTGAACCGTCGTATGCTTTCTTATTGAGGATTTTATAAAGGTAATCAGTCACTTCTTTTTCGCTATCCCAATGCTTAACATTTTGCTTGATATTTTCCATCATGTCCAGTACTTCGTGGTTGGCTCCCCCGTGAAGCGGGCCTTTCAATGATGCAATAGCTGAAGCAACGGCCGAATAGGTATCGGTTTCCGTAGAGCTGGTTACGCGAATGGTAAAGGTTGAATTGTTACCACCGCCATGGTCAGCATGCAGGATAAGGGAAAGGTCAAGAATATCAGCTTCGAGCTTGGTGTATTTGCCTTCGCCTTTCAACATCAGCAGAAAGTTCTCGGCAGTACTTAAATCAGCGTTAGGGTGACGGATCGAAAGTGTTTTCCTCTGAAAAGCGTGACGCATCGCATGATACGAATATGCAATGATTGTCGGGAATTTGGCAATCAGGTTCAGCGATTGATCCACAAGATTTTCCAGAGAATTATCTTCCGATTTCGGATCGAGCGTATACAATCCGAGTACCGAACGCGCCAGCATATTCATGATATTGTTGCCATTGAGCGAAAGGATCATGTTTTTTGTGAATTCATCGGGTAACTCCCTGATGGATCCCATATACTCCATAAATTCGGCAAGCTCTTCCCTGTTAGGCAACTTTCCGCATAAAAGCAGGTAAACTACCTCATCAAAGGCATGGCGATTCTCGTTTATTGCGCCCTGAACAAGATCTTCCACATCGATTCCGCGGTACAAAAGCTTACCGTCAACGGGAACCATTTTATCGCCATCTTTCTGGTAACCTACAACATCGCCAACATTGGTGAGCCCTACGAGCACACCGGTATGATCGGCATTACGCAAGCCTCTTTTTACATTGTACTTCTCAAATAATTCAGGAACTATATAGGCCGACTTCTTCACATCGTCCGACAGCTTTTTAATTAAGATGTCCTTATCAGTTCCGGTTGTTGATTTATTCATTGATATGATTTTAAGCTATTTAGCTGGTAGGCGTTTAGGCTTTAGGAAATACAAATATCTTTTTCAAATATCTTTTGTCTAAAATCCTTCATTCCTTCATTTATTCATTTACTTAATTCTTTCATTTTCTTCCATCAACATCCTTGCAGGCGTTGTAAAGGTTTTCCATCAGTTCAGGAATTTTTGCCTGAGGAACTGCCGAAAATGCAAGACGGATCACATCTCCAAGAACTATCACGCCTGTGCTGTATTGATTCAAAAGCTGAAGCCGCACTTGTTCTGCATTCAGGTTCTTTTTCAGCTTCACACACATAAAATAACCGGAGTTGAAAGGAACTGCTTCGAAGTATTCGGCATATTTGACATTCTTAAAAGTTTCTTTAAGAATCTGGTAACGCGATTTTAGTATATCGTACTTCCTTTTTTTGGAATTATCGTAATCGGCGTTGGAGTAAACCGACTGCAGTAACGATTGAGATAACTGGCTGATATTGGATATGTTTCCACGGATTGCGCCGGCTGTTTTATTCTCAAGAGCTTCGTAAAGCTCGGGTGTTCCGCCCTTTATTGCATAACTTATGAAACCAACGCGGAAACCCCATACATAATCCTCTTTGGTAGGGCCGTCCAGTTTAACAGCCAAAACCTTTTCGTGCAAATTGGCAAGCTTTACAAAGATGGATTCGGTATAAACATTGTCTTCATATACAAGTCCGAAGTAAGCGTCGTCAATCATTACCACCACATTCTTACCCTTGTTGGCAAGTTTTTCAATTTCGGCAACAATAAGGTCAATTTCACTTGTCAGAGGTGTATATCCCGATGGGTTATTAGGGAAATTCAGCAGCAAACATACCTTATCACCTTTCACTTCATTCAGTTTTTTACCAAAAGCCTCAACGTTGAAACCACCATTTTTGAAGAGTTCAAATGTTTCGACTTTAGCACCGTAGGCATTTTCGAATATAAGATTGTAGTTTTCCCAATACAGATCGGATAAAACAATGGAATCGCCGGCATTGGCAAATAAGTAACCCAGAATGCTGATGCCGTGTGTTAACCCATTGGTCGCAATGGGCTTGCTGATGATGGTATCTTTTAGCGAAGGATTCTTTTTGAATATGAAAGTCTTCCAGAGGTCGCGAAGCTCTGGTTTACCAAAGCTCGGAGCATACGGAAAAATATTGTTTACCGGGAGATTAACAAGCGCATCGAAAGCCGGTAAATGCATGGATGTGCCATCGTCTTCAACAGCTTCGCCAATGGTAGCATTGATATTTTTTCCTTTGGCCTGGGCAGATTGCGATAAAATTCCAAGTTTAGGGAAAAAAATATTTTTGCCCCTTTCGGAAAGCATGTTAAGAAGGTTCGCATTTTGCTGCTCAATTACCTTATTCAACGAAAGCGCCTGTGCATCCATGTTTTAATGAGTTTTTATGATGAATTTTTTATGTCGGCGCAAATATAAAAAAATAGCTTTGTATTCAAATGATTTTGTTAATAAGTTTAAGAAGAAAAATATGTTGTAAAGCTGTTTTAAGAAATGAAGGATTTGAGAAAGTGAGCGTTAGACTCAAGATGTTTAGGTTTTATGAATTTAGAGAATACACATTTTTAAAACTTCCGGTTATTTACTGTTTGACTTTACCAGACGTTTTTCGAAAACAAAGTCGCTAACATCCAATACCTGGCAATTCAGCATGGATGTGACATTTGGATTGATCAGATAATTGTATTCCTTTTGAATAATGGCCGATGGGACTTTCAGTAGAAGGCTTTTACCTTCTTTTAAAAAGGCTGTGCCTATGGATTGGGTAACGCGGTAATTCCTGAAATCTGTCCATCCCGGAGTTAAACTGGCCTCATCGGCAGTTTCGACTTTAATGTCGTCCGGAATAAACAGTGTTGTGATAACAAAATTATTTGCCAGCAACGAGATTTGATTTAAATGTACAAGATATTCCAAAGCTGCCAGTGACCGGCTTTGTGCTGCATAAATAACTCTGAAGCCAACAGTGTGCCACCGGCCGGGGTAAAACATTCCGCCCATACCATCGGGCGTTGCAAATTCGCGTTTTGAGATACGGTACAGTTCCATGTCAGGCTACAAACCCATGTTCAATGCGGCCCAACTCATGCATGATAAGTTCGATGCCAGAGAAAGTGTCGAGAAATGACTTAGGGGTGACCTCACCCAGTGCAGCATTAGGTTGCAGCATCCATTGTTTAAATGCATCTATAGTACCAAACACTTTACTGCCTTTGTAATATAAATTTTGAATAAGAAGCACACGTTCGCTGATGTCAGTAGGTAACTTTTCAGTTGAATTTTTACGCTGAAGGGTGCGTGGCGTCACATGAACATATTGTCCCATTTCAGAAAGGGTAAAACCGGCAAGGTTCATCAGATCGGTGACTTTTCGCCTTGTTACCCCTGAACGTGCGGCATACAGCACTTCACTCTCATTTAGGATGTTTAAATTTTCACTCATGACATTTTTCGCAATTATACATGTCAAATGTCGTAATTTTTTTTCGAATTATCAATTTATTTTATAAGTTGAGATCTTACATGCTGGATTTATGAATTTTAACTTCCCTCAAGGGCGAGTAATTTGATCCGCAATGACTAAAACAAAAATAAATTATTAAGACTTAAAGAATTTACAAATAATGTTTTGTACATCTTTAAGTCTTAGGAGGATAAACCAGGTTTTAACTTAGGAATAGGCGTTTAAAATCCTTTTCCTTTGGTAAAATTCCGGCCAATACGGAAAGCTTTAATATTCATGTCGATAATATCCTGCGATTTGCTTGAAAAGAGCTTTTGAATTCCTTTTTCGAGAGCTTCGGCCGAAAGTGTAAGCAGGGGAGAAGCAACCCCCAGAATAACCATATTCGATGTTCTTACCGAACCTGCCTCTTCGGCCAGTTGCTCAGCGTCCGCCATCAGGGAATGCGGAAGCCTTGTTAATTCATTCATTACCGATTCCATTTCAGGGTAGTTATCGATGTTAACAAATGGCTTGGAATTGGTAATCACCCATCCTTTATCGGATAGATAAGGAAGATAGCGCAGCGATTCCATAGGTTCTACGCTGAGAATCATGTCCGCGCCTCCGGCCGGTATCAAATCGGATGCAATTGGTCTGGAAGAAACACGCAGGTGCGACATTACTGCTCCGCCACGCTGACTCATTCCATGCACTTCACTTTGTTTGATATGGAGATTTTCTTCCAGAGCTGCCAGCCCTATTACAGAGGCTATAGAAACGATTCCTTGTCCGCCAACTCCCGAAAGTATGATGTCTTGTTTCATTTGTTTAGGTATTTAGGCTGTAGGGTTTAGGTATTAGGTTAGAATTTCAATAACTAAACTCTTTTGGCCTATTGTTTATTTAGAATTCAAATACTAACTACTCGTTACTAACTTTTCCTGTGCTTTCTTGCCGATGTCTGAATACATTCTCTCTGCGAAATTACCACCGAAACACCTTTGTAGTTAATTTCGTCGCGGATAACCTGCACATTTTCGGCATGGTTCTTTTTTAACGGGATAATTGTTTTCACATGAGCAGGATCAACACCAAGTCCCAGGCATATTTGCTGCAGCCTGTCAGTGGCAGCCGAATCCTGTCCGCCGGTCATACCGGTGGTTTCATTATCGGAAATGATCACGGTGATATCGGTATTTTCAAGTACGGCATCGAGCAAGCCGGTCATTCCGGAGTGTGTAAAGGTTGAGTCGCCTATCACTGCAATGGATGGCCATACACCTGCATCGGCAGCGCCTTTGGCCATGGTGATGGATGCTCCCATATCCACACATGTATGAATGGCATTATAGGGAGGAAGAGCTCCCAAAGTGTAACAGCCAATATCGGAGAATACGCGGTGCAGGTTCATGGAGGCCGTAGCTTCAACAATAGCATTGTAAGTATCTATATGACTGCATCCTTTGCAAAGTTGCGGAGGACGCATCATTACAACCGAAGGTACCTTAAAAGAACTTTTTGTCTCCATACCTAATGATTGCGCTATAATCGTAGGATTAAGTTCTCCGTCGCGCGGAACATCGCCGCTTAACCGGCCTTTTATGATAAGTTTTGTTTCGGTTATTCCCTTTAATTGTTCTTCCACGAAAGGAAAACCTTCTTCAAGTACAAGAATTTCCTTACAAGTGTTTATAAGATGATTGATATGTTTTGTTGAAAAGGGATACTGGCAGATTTTAACCACCGGATAAGGACATGGAGCATTGTTATAATTCTCCATCAGGTAATTGTAAGCAAGTCCACAGGCTATAATTCCAAGGCTTTTGTCAGCACCATCAGTGTAACTAACATTATCATTGGTTTCTGTTTCCTTTGCAAAATCATTTTGCAAACCTATCAGTCGTTTATACCTTACGCGGGCATTTGCCGGCAAAAGAATAAACTGACGGGTATCCTGGGGCATTTTCAACAGATTCTGAGCTCTTGGAGTTTTGAGGTCGATGCCGGTACGGGAGTGAGCAAGACGGGTAGTGATGCGGAACAGCACTGGTGTTTGAAGTCGTTCGGAGAGATCAAATCCGTAATGAACCATATCGTAAGCTTCCTGCTGATTGGATGGCTCAAGAACGGGTATCATGGCGAATTTGCCATAAAAACGCGAGTCCTGCTCGTTTTGAGACGAATGCATCGACGGATCATCGGCAGAGACTACAATCATACCGCCGTTAACACCTGTCATAGCCGCATTCATAAATGGATCGGCGGCAACATTTAATCCTACATGTTTCATACAAACGATAGAACGCTTGCCAGCGTACGACATGCCCAAAGCTTCTTCCACAGCAGTTTTCTCGTTGGTCGACCAGCGGCAATGTACTTTACCATCTGTTGCCTGTTTCGACTTCTGAATATATTCCATAATTTCTGTCGACGGCGTTCCGGGATAAGCATATATCCCCGATATTCCGGCATCAATAGCACCTTGCGCTATAGCTTCATCTCCTAATAATAATTGTTTCATTGTATTTAGTCGTAAATCGTAAGTAGTAAGTCGTAAGACAGTACATTCACGATGATTATTAATTTTATAAAAGTCCATTGCTATTGGTCCATGGTCCATAGTCAATACAGGAAAGGCGAAAGACGAAACCCGTAACTCGTAACCCGTCCTCACCCCAAAACTGTCAGCACCAAACTCCGGGGACCGCCATAATTCCTGAACTCGCAAAGGTAAATTCCCTGCCAGGTTCCAAGATTCAGGCGTCCGTTTGTAATGGGGATATTGATGGATTGTCCTATGATGCTCGATTTTACATGAGCAGGCATATCGTCCGATCCTTCCAGCGTATGGGTATAATAACTTTGATTTTCCGGCACCAGACGGTTGAAAATCGATTCAAAGTCCCTGCGGACTGAAGAGTCTGCATTTTCGTTGATAGCAAGAGCTGCCGAAGTGTGCTTGATAAAAACATTCAGAATGCCTTTATCGGGTAAAGAAGGTAACTGTTTTTCAATTACACCTGTAATGAGGTGAAAGCCTCGCTTAAAATCCGGTAATGTTATTTCAGTTTGCTGAACCATCCTGTTTAATTAAGCTTTAAAAAAGCAAAAGCAAAAATATATTTAATTTGCTATAATGGACAATCTGTTATTTTATTTATTTTTACCGCATGGGCAGGTATATTTTTATATTAATTGTGATGGTTTCGTTTCTGGCTCCGGCGCTTGCTCAGGAACAGGAGCCTTACATGCAGTTAAGCGGCTTGGTTAAGAACGACCTGAACGATCCCATTCCTTATGTCCATGTGATTGTCAAACAAAGTGAGCGAAGCACCGTAAGCGATCATAACGGTTTGTATACCATTATTGTAGAGCCGCGCGATACTGTTTTTTTTCAATGTGTCGGCTATAAAATGGTAAAGCTGGTTATGCCGTCAAACATAACCACCAGACATATCAACAAAGAAGTGAAGATGGATATTGACACTGTGATGCTGAATACGGTTGTTATCTTTCCCTGGAAAACTTATGCCGAATTTAAGAGTGCTGTAATAAATACGGAATTGCCTGTAAATAAAGACATGGAGGCCGCACAGATTAATATCGCCATTATTCAGACCCAGGTGCTGATGAGTACATATACTTCTCCCAACATGAATTTCAGAAATGTGATGATGCAGCAGTTTGAGAAGAACCGCACTTATGGACAGTCTCCTTACTATGGAATTCTGGATGCCATGGCATGGGCCAAATTTATCAAAGCGCTTAAAAACGGAGAGTTTAAACGAAAAAAGAGTAGTGCTTCAAATTAGATTTTTAAGTCTGTTTATTTTTTTGTTGTTAATAGACGTTGAGTTTGGCTTTACCCAGGCTCAAACAGCTGCTATTTTTGGTTCCGTAAGCGACTCCATAGGTAAACCACTTCCTTTTGTTAATGTTGTAGTTCCTCAGTTAAATAAAGGCACAACCAGCAATGCTGAGGGTAAGTATCATCTCGATGCTCCGGCAGGCCGGCACGAACTTCAATTTTCGCTCATGGGTTACCAAACCCTGAAATTGGATCTAACCCTTTCACCAACTGAAAAAAGAGAGTTAAATATTACTTTGAAAGTTGCTGTAAAAAATCTTGATGAAGTAAGTGTCGTAAGCAGAAATCAGGATATGAGCCGTATTTCGGTTAAAGAATTCGAATTATTGCCCAATCCTTCCAATTCTCTGGAGTCATTGATCAAAACCATGCCGGGCGTATCATCATCTAATGAGTTAAGCTCGCAATATTCTGTCCGGGGTGGTAATTTCGACGAAAATCTGGTGTATGTGAACGATGTGGAAGTGATACGGCCTTTTCTTATCCGCAGCGGTCAGCAGGAAGGACTGAGTTTTATAAATCCCGATTTGGTTGGAAGTATCCGGTTTTCAGCAGGTGGTTTCGAATCGCGGTATGGCGATAAAATGTCGTCGGTGCTGGATGTAAGTTACCGTACTCCGAAAAAGGCTGCAGCAAGCATTAGCATGAGTTTTATGGGGGGCAGTGTGGCTGTGGAAGGGGTTTCTAAAAATAAGAAACTGAGCTACATCTCAGGCTTTCGTTATAAAACTACAAAGCTCCTGCTGGGCAGTCTGGACAGCAAAGGAGAATACGAGCCTAATTTCACCGACTGGCAAATGATGCTCAATTATAAGGTTACGGACAGGCTCAGTCTGGGATTGCTAACCAATTATGCCCGAAACTCCTATACATTTATTCCTCAGACGCGGAATACCAATTTCGGAACCTTTGCAAACATTTACAACCTCAAAGTTTATTACGACGGGCGAGAGGACGATCAGTACAATTCTATGATGGGATCGTTCTGGACACAATACCAGCTTAGTTCCGACCTGAGGATGAAACTGATGGTGAGCGCTTATTCCATTTATGAGCAGGAAAAATTTGATATTTCGGGCGAATACCTTATCAATGAACTGGATGCTTATGCGGGCTCGGATACCTATGGCGACAGCATTCTGAACCTTGGCGTGGGAGCCATGCTGAACCATGCACGTAACTATCTTCAGGCCGATATCTGGTCGGCAGCTTACAGCGGCACCTGGCAAACCGGAATACATAACTTCAACTGGGCTGTGAAGTATCAGCACGATCATTTTAAGGACCGCCTGAGTGAGTGGGATTATATCGACTCTGCCGGTTATTCCTCACCATATTCCGACAATAACATTGTCTTAAACAACATTACATCAGCTGAAAACTCTCTTACTGTTGAGCGTTACTCCGCTTTTATTCAGGATGCAATTAAATGGGAGAGCCCGAATGCATCCTTTACATTGAATGCCGGAGTTCGTTTTCATGCATGGTCGCTCACTTCCGAAAAGTTAGTAAGTCCGCGGGTGCGATTTTCCGTTCAGCCCGACTGGGAAAGAGACATCGTATTTTATGCAGCTTCGGGGATCTATTTTCAACCTCCAGTGTATAAGGAATTGAGGAACTTTACAGGGCAACTGAACAAGCATATCAAATCGCAGCAGTCAATTCACTTTCTGCTTGGAAGTGATATCATGATGAACCTGTGGGAACGGCCTTTTAAGTATACCATTGAAGCATATTATAAGGAGCTGAAACATCTTATTCCTTATAAGCTGGACAATGTGAGGATCAAATATACGGCTCAGAATAACGCCCGCGGTTATGCCACCGGCGTCGACATGAAACTTTACGGCGAATTTGTGCAGGGTGTCGAATCGTGGGCCAGTCTTTCGCTCTTAAGTACAAAGGAAGATCTGTTGGACGATTATTATATCAACAAGGAAGGACAAAGAATAGAACCGGGATATTACCACCGGCCTACCGATCAGCTTTTTCATATCAACCTGTTTTTCCAGGATTACCTGCCCAATAACCCCAGCTTAAAAGCCAGTCTGAACCTGGTGTACGGCTCGACATTCTACATTGCGCCACCAAAATCAAGCCGTTTCGATGCTACCTATCCGTTAGGACACTATCGCCGGGTCGATCTGGGATTGTCGAAAACCTTCAAAACACCGTTTTGGCCGCAGCTGAAAAATTTCTGGATAGGTGCGGAAGTGTTTAACTTATTCGATATTCGCAACAAGGCATCTTTTATGTGGATACAAACCGTTGCCAATCAGGAGAATGTTCCTAATCTGTTTGCGGTGCCGAATTATCTTACTTCACGAAGGTTGAATATAAAAATGGCAATGAAGTTTTAAGGAAAGCTTTTTAGCTGTCAGGTATTCAGGCTATGAAATACAATGTCACAGAGTATATTTCGATGTCTTTTCTTAATTTGCATTAAAATATTCAATTATGCACGATTTCAAAATTGCAACTGCTCAATTCGAGAATAAAAGCGGAGATAAAGCCTATAACCTGTCTGTTATCGATAAACTTACCGGAAAAGCAGCCTCAGAAGGAGCTAAGGTAGCGGTATTTCACGAGTGCTCTGTTACAGGCTATACATTTGCCCGGAAGCTGGATAAAGAACAAATGCTCGGGCTCGCAGAGCTTATTCCCGAAGGCCCAAGCATAAAAGAACTGCAAAGAATTGCTGCCCGACATGATATGGTGGTGCTTGCAGGATTGTTCGAAAAAGATCGCGAAAACAATCTTTACAAGGCCTATGTTTGTGTTGATAAAAACGGATTGGTTGCCAGATACCGCAAGCTTCACCCTTTTATAAATCCGCATCTTACGCCAGGCAACGAATATTGCGTTTTTGATCTTTTTGGCTGGAAGTGCGGGATTTTGATCTGTTACGATAACAACGTAATTGAAAATGTAAGGGCTACGAAGCTTTTGGGTGCCGACATCATATTTATGCCCCATGTAACCATGTGTACACCATCCACCCGTCCCGGAGCGGGCTTTGTAGATCCGAAACTGTGGGAAAACCGCGAAAAAGATCCGACTTCCCTTCGTCTTGAATTCGACGGCATGAAAGGAAGAGGCTGGTTGATGAAATGGCTGCCGGCAAGAGCTTACGACAATGCTGTGTATGCTGTTTTCTCTAATCCAATAGGTATGGACGACGACCAGCTGAAGAACGGTTGCTCCATGATTGTTGATCCTTTTGGTGATATTATTGCCGAATGCCGCACACTTGGCGATGATATTGCGATTGCAACCATCACTGCCGAAAAGCTTGAAATGGCTGGTGGTAAAAGATATATTAAAGCACGCCGGCCCGATCTTTACCGCGATGTAATTGGAAAAGAACACAAACCTGAACAGAAGATTGTGTGGCTGGAAGGAAAGGAATAATCAAAAGTGTTAAAGGGGAAAATGACATCTCCAGCACTGAAAGTGCTTAATATTTATAAAATTGAACACCTTCAGTGTTCTGAACTCATCCTTTATGAAACACCCGGATTGCATCCGGGGCTATTCAAGTTTAAGTCCTTCGGACTTTTTTAGCAATCTCTATTTCACCCATTTTGATTTCCAGGTGGGATACCTGTCGAGCATTTTCTGAGGGCGATCGGTATACCAGCTATATCCGTTGCGACGTTCGTACCCGATTTCTTCGAGTTTGCTCTTCTTAATGCCATCGCGGTCGCAGAAGAAAGGTTGTCCGGTTTCCAGATCGTAAAACCTTGCCCAAAGCGGACTGGCATTGCTACTCGTCACAACTCTTCTGTCGGGTTTGCCGTCGGCTCCGGTATAATTTTCAACTTTAATATTGGTGATTTTATGGGTTTCGAACCATTCTACCGCACCTTGCACGGCTTTAATGATCTCGGGTGAAGGATTTTTGATTTCCATGAGAATTTCAACCAAACCAACCGATTCGCTTCCGCTGAATGACGGCAGTTCGTAAGCCCTTGCCTTTGCAGGTGCTAAAGTTACTTCGTCGTGCTGGGCACACCAAACTGTTGGCTTGCCGTTCACAACAATCTGCGTTTTGAGGATACACTGCAGTCCGCGATCCCAGGCGTTCTGACTGTCTGATATGATTTTTGGATCGGTGATATAGGCAAACTGCTGTTTCTTTGAATAAACATCTTTCAGAAGCTCCATCATCCGGAATATTGCATCGTCGTTGAAGGTAATGTGGGTGTAATAACCATTATGCGGCGGATAAAACATAGGCCAGCCGCCATTTTCGTACTGGGCTTTCAGAATGAATTGCAGACCTTTCAGGGCAGCTTCCTTATACGCCTCGTTGCCTGTTTTTAGGAACATGGTCGATAAAAAGCGGATCTCGGTGGTGGTGGCGCGGTTGTCGAAAATAGCATCGTTTATGTTCTTTTCCTGTAAAATCTTTTCTTTGTCGCTGTCGCTCAATATTGCATGAAAAGCTATGTTTTTTGGCCATCCGCCTATATTTCGCTGATAGAGCAATACATTTTCGGCGATACGTTTCGACTCATCCGAGCCATACCATTTTTCAGGCTGGTTGTTGGCGACTTCAGTCCATTTCTTTTTTAAAATGCTGTTGTCCTGAGCATGGATTGAGGTAGCCAATAAAATTAATACCAGTAAAAGCGATGGTTTGAAGGTATTCATGGTTGTAAATTTTGATTGTGAAGTTATCAAAATTTTTCAGACTGATTTTCAGGACATAAAAAAAGCGTGATCGGTGCGACCACGCTTCTCCTAAACTAAATATTGTTTTTAAAGTTCTTTAATTCTGATGTTTCTGAACTTTACAAGTGAACCATGGCCCAGAAATCCGATATGGCCTTTATCGCGTAACAAACCCGGATGATCTTTGCCATCTAGTGTTCCGTTTTTGCTGGCTTCTTTGATATCGCCATCCACAATTACAGTTCCGTTCAGAATAACTTTTACTTTGCTGCCTTTAAAATATACCTCTTCGTAATTCCATTCTCCGAGAGGTTTCAAAAATTCCCTTTTAGCAGGAATTACTCCATAAACTGAACCATGATACTGATAAGGTTTCAGATCGGCATAAATAGCGGCGGTATTGTCAAGAATCTGCAACTCCATTCCGGTATAAGCAGCATCGCCTTCCAGGGGAGCACGAACGCCAAGTCCGTTGTTGGCTCCCGGTGTAAGCTGAAATTCGAAACGGAAAACAAAATCGCCATATTCCTTTTCGGTGAAGAGGTTACCGCCACCACTGCCTTCGGAGGGCTTAATAACAATATTTCCTTCCTCGGCAACGTAGTCCTTTTTATTACCAACCCAGCCATCGAGATCGCGACCGTTGAACAGGTTCACGAAACCTTCGGCTTTTTCCTGGGGAGTGAGCTCGTAAGCCATGCTTTTAATTTCGCGGATATAAATATCCTTGAAACCGAGGTCGGTTCCATGTGCCTGAAGTTCAACAGTGCCGGTAGGGAAAATAGGACGGTTCCGGTCCCAGTAATTTTCGAGCGTTACATTGTCAACAACCAGTTCGCCGTTAAGATAAACAGTAACTTTTTCACCAATCATGGTGATGCGGAAGGTATTCCATTCTTCAATGGGGTTATCGGCCACTTTAAGAGGTTTGCTGGGGTTCTTCTGATTGTTGTATAATCCGCCTGAACCTACCTGTGCACCAACATCGTGGCGTGTAGTATCCCAAATCTGAACCTGAGGCGTTCCACGAAGATAAATACCGCTGTCGCCCTTCTTGCTTATTTTCCAGTTAACAATCATTTCAAAATCACCATATTCTCTGTCCGAAAGCAGGTTGCTGCCATCGCCGTTGAACACGATCATACCATCCTGCACTTTCCAGTTGAAATGCATCTTTTCATTGGCTTCTTTCTGAAGTTTTTCCAGTTCTTTCGGTTTAAGGGAGGCTAATTTGATAGGATCGGTAACAAAACCTTTCCAGCCGGTCAGGTCAACGCCATTGAACATGGATACAAAACCCTTATCCTGAGGCATGGTCTCGAGGTAACGCTTCATATTTGCCTTTGTATATTCACTTTCGGCGCCACTGATCACAGTGATAGCCTTCTGTACGATAGCTGCGGGTATCTCTCCGAAAAATCCGGGACGGGAGTCCGACTCCGGTAGAGCAATCTGAGCCACTGCAAACGATGCAGCATTCTGAAGTGCAGCATCGTCGAGAAATTTTCCGACATACACAAGCGCAAGGAAGGTTTTAACTCTTGCAAGGGCGTTAATTACAGAAACTTTCTCGTCGGTAGTTTTTGCAAGCGGCATCACCATCTGAAGTTTCAGTAACTTCTGATCGTCAGGCCAGTTTGATCTTCTCACGAGGTTTACATATCCGGCAAATGCTTCGGGGCGGAATTCCTCACCTCCGGTTTTTGAAATTTGAAGCAGATAAGGAGCAACGGCAGCATTTTTCCAGTTAACCAACGCCTTGAAGGTGGCTTGTTTCAAATTGCTGGTGGCGGTTTCAAAAACAGGAGCAACTTCTTTCAACGATTCTTTGCCGCCCAAGGCCGAAAGAACCGGAATAATCTTTGCGGGTTGTGCACCTTTCAATTCTGCAACAAAAGGCTCAGAAGCTTTATCGGCATCTTCCACTTCTTTAGCTGCCGCAATCAGAGCTTCCTGCACACTGTTAACCTGAGCAGGATCGTTCACACTGTAAAGCAGTTTCAACAGCTCACTGATGTTTTTAAAGGATGAAATTCTTTTCAAGGCATCGATGGCTGATGTCTTTACAACAGCATCCTCGTTGTTTGTATAGCCATAAACGGTATTAAAAAACCTTTTTCCGCTTTTAGCGGCTACGAGATTGATAAGTCCGGCTTTCCCTGCATTTACTGCACCGGGAAGAAGATTCACAACCTGATCGAGTTTTTTCTCGTCAAGTAAAGTTTTTAAGGCACTTTCTGTTTCGGCAGGTTCGTTTCCTTTGGCAAGATAGGAGAGAAGTTCTTTCTCAGCCAAAGCTGGATCAAGCTTCACGAGCGCCCAGATAGCCATTTTTCTTACCTGAGGAGTGTTATCCTGCAAACTTGTCTGAACGAACGATACAGCGGCTTTATCTTTTCTTTCGCCTAACATATAAATAATGTCGGCTTTTACTGCAGGTGCAGCTTTTTTAGCAGTTTTGATCCAGCTCTGGGTATAAGCAGCATCACCTAAGCCTCTGGCATTGTAAAGTATAGCCATCCGGAAGCTGCTGTCAGGATTTTCGGCATTTTTTAAAAGCAACGCCATACCTTCTTTAGGGAAATAGCGGGAATATATGCTCAACGCTGTTGCTTTGTTATGAAGCAGATCTTTTGTGTTATTAGCTTCAATCACAGCCAGGCACCCCTGTTTACAGAGTTTGAGTTCGCCTTTATGTCCAAGTTTTTCTGTGTATTTCAGAAAGGAAGCAACGGCTTCAGTAGGATCATATTTAAAAGCTTTCTTTTGAGCAGAAGAGAATAGTAAATTGTACGATTGTGGATCGCCGATATTGGCCAGAGCAGCAAGAACGGCTCTTTCGAGTGCAATATTCTGGGAACCTGCTAATTTGCTGATTGCATCAGCAGCGTTTTTCGATTCAACCTGACCAAGGGCTTTTACAAGTGTTACCTGGATTTTGCCATTGCTTTGTCCCAATGCTTCGGCGAAGGTTTTTTCAACGAGCGGACTTTTGATATTCAGGAAAAGCTGCGTTACAGGTTCGGCGAGTCTTTCATCCTTCAGATATTTCTTCAGAGGTTCAACAACGCCGTCGTTTGCACCATAATTGAGCTGATGGATCAGGTAAGCCTGAATTTCTTTGTCCGAAAAAGTTTCGATAGCCTTTAGAAAGTTCTGCTGTACGAGGGCCCATTCATTATCGTGACCTTTCTGACTGCTGTAACGGGCCAGACTTGTGAGTGTGAACCTTACAGCAACATCGTCGCCTTCACCTGCAGGTTTGAGCATGGCCAGCATGCCGGTCAATCCGTCGTTACCCAGGGTAAGGGTTTGTGCCAGATTTTTGTTGAGCTGCTCGGTGCTTTTAGCCGGCATTTGCGCCAGAATATCAGCAATCTTGGTATTCAGTGTCCTGACATCCTGCGCATTTGCAGAAATACTGAAAAGAAACAGGACAACAAGTGATAGTATATGAATTTTAAATTTCTTCATTGTATTCATTTTATATTGTCAATTAAAAGGTCCATGGTGCACGCATAGGCTGATTCAGCAGTCTGTTGGCCGCCTCATCGTTGATAAATGTCTGGTTTACGGGATCGTATTCAAGCGACCTGCCCAGGCGCAAAGCTGTGATACCAAGATTCACGATGGTTGCCGACCGGTGACCATTCATTTCGTTCAGCGCAAACTTCTGGCGAGTGCGAACCGAGTCGGAGAACAATCCGATCTGAGGCATCGGATCGCGCATTTCTGCAATCATATCGTTGATGCGCGGGATGTCCGATTTCAGCCCTTTGAAAATCTTACCATGCGGACCTTCGATGAAGGCAGCATCTTTGTCGCGGTTTTCGCCATCGAGAATGATTTTGCAGCCGTCGGCGTAGGTATATTCAATTCTTCGCCAGGTACCAACAGCATCGTAATGTTGCTGCGGAGCGTCAATATCAACCCTCACTGGACTTGTATCATCCTTGCCAAGCAGATATTGTACAGGATCGAGGTAATGCTGGCCCATATCGCCCAAACCACCTCCATCGTAATCCCAGTACCCGCGGAAAGTGGAGTGCACGCGGTGAGGATTGTAAGGCTTGTAAGGAGCAGGTCCCAGCCACATATCATAATCCAGGTTTTCGGGAACAGGTTGCGGAGTTAAATCAGTTTTTCCGGTCCAGTAAAATTTCCAATCGTAGCCTGTAATGCCGCTTACTGTAACTTTTAAAGGCCATCCGAGTGCGCCACTCAGGAGGAGTTTTTTTAACGGTTTAACATCAGTGCCCAGCCCATAAAAGTCATCTTTAAAACGGAACCAGGTATTCAGGCGGAACATGCGACCATGTTTGTTAACTTCATCCACGACACGGATTCCTTCACCAATGGTTCGTGTCATAGGCTTTTCGCACCATATATCCTTACCGGCACGTGCGGCTTCTACCGACATTAACCCGTGCCAGTGCGGAGGAGTGGCTATGTGTACAACATCCACTTCCGGTAGTTGCAGTAACTCTCTGAAGTCGCGGAAAACTTTTACATTTTTTCCGGTTATTTTCAGGGCTTCTTCAAGGTGAAGCTGGTCGGCATCGCATATGGCAACAACTCTGGTACCTTCGTAAGGAATATGACCGCGACCCATGGATCCAACTCCAATGATGGCTTTCGTAAGCTGATCGCTCGGAGCAATAAAACCTTTACCTCCCAGTACATGACGGGGCAAAATCATAATGCCGGCCATGCTGCTCAGAGAAGTTTTCAGGAACTGACGCCTGTTTGGATTCTTCATTTTCATAAGCGTATAGAGCTAAATTATTAGATGTTAATATATTAGTAGTACCTACTGATGCGAAAAGTCAAAAATCAAATTTATTCATTCATTTAAGAAACTAATTAAAAAATCAATCTTTTTTTATGCGAACTTTAATTTTTCAATTCAGCATAATATTTTTATAGTTTGAAAACAAGAGGGGATCCTCGGTGAAATATATATATAATTTTATTTGTTACCCTTAAAATTCAATGAGGATAAATGGATAAAACAGCACTTTTGAGTTTGTGACCTAGTTTATTGAATGTTTTAAATGATAATAAAAAAATGTTATTTAATTTGTTTTGTTAAGTAAAATTACCAATACGCTTGTTAAATGAAATTATATTTATATTTTTGTGCATTAATTAAAAGTTTATCCTGTTAATTATAAAATTTTATATATATGTGTGGAATTGTTGGAGTTTTTGATTTAAAGAGCAAAACTGATCAAATCAGACCTAAAGTACTTGAAATGTCGAAGAAATTGCGTCACCGCGGACCAGACTGGTCGGGGATATACTGCGGCGACAAGGCAATACTTGCTCATGAGCGTTTATCGATTGTAGATCCGCAATCGGGTAAGCAACCGCTATACAGCAAAGATGGAAATTTAATTCTGGCCGTGAACGGTGAAATTTACAATCACCAGAGTATTCGTGATCAGATGAAAGACTCTTACGAATTTTTAACACATTCAGATTGTGAAGTCATTCTTGCATTATACAAGCAAAAAGGAATTGATTTTCTTGAAGATCTGAACGGAATTTTTGCTTTTGCTCTTTACGATCAGGTAAACGATTGCTATCTGATTGCACGTGACCACATTGGAATTATTCCTTTATATATAGGCTGGGATCAGTTTGGGAACTTTTTTGTTTCTTCCGAGTTGAAGGCATTGGAAGGTGTATGCAATAAAATCCAGGAATTTCTTCCGGGTCACTACCTCTACAGCAAGGAAGGACAGATTAAAAAATGGTATAATAGGGAATGGTCAGGTTTCGATGCAGTAAAAGATAACAAAGCCGATATAGCTGAATTACGCAAAGCGCTTGAAGATGCTGTTCAGCGGCAGCTTATGTCCGATGTTCCTTATGGCGTTTTGCTCTCGGGAGGTCTGGATTCGTCCATCATTTCTGCTGTAGCGAAAAAATTCGCTGAGATGCGTGTTGAGTCTGGTAATACCGAAAAAGCCTGGTGGCCGCAACTTCACTCTTTTGCTGTGGGTTTGGTAGGTTCTCCCGACCTGGCTGCTGCCCGTAAAGTAGCTGAGCACATTGGCACCGTTCATCACGAAATTCATTTTACAATTCAGGAAGGTCTGGATGCTATCCGCGATGTAATTTATCACCTCGAAACATACGACGTAACTACCATTCGTGCTTCCACACCCATGTACCTGATGGCCCGCGTTATAAAATCGATGGGAGTGAAGATGGTTCTTTCGGGTGAAGGCGCCGATGAAGTATTCGGCGGGTATTTATACTTCCACAAAGCTCCGAATGCGCAAGCCTTTCATGAGGAAACCATTCGCAAATTAAGCAAGCTGCATCTTTACGATTGCTTACGTGCAAACAAATCGTTGGCTGCGTGGGGTGTTGAAGGCCGAGTACCTTTCCTCGATAAAGAATTTCTGGATGTAGCAATGCGCCTGAACCCTGAAGAAAAAATGGCTAAAAACGGCCGTATGGAAAAATGGATTTTGCGCAAGGCGTTTGAGGATTATCTGCCCGAAAGCGTGGCATGGCGTCAAAAAGAACAGTTCTCCGATGGTGTTGGTTATAGCTGGATTGATACATTAAAAGCTGTTGCCATTGAAAAAGTAACCGATGAGCAGCTTGCAAACGCAAAATATCGTTTCCCGATTAACCCGCCAATGTCGAAAGAAGAATATCATTACAGAAGCATTTTTGCCGAGCATTTCCCGTCCGACTCCGCCGCTTCGTGTGTGCCATCGGTTCCTTCGGTAGCATGCAGCACTCCGGAAGCTCTGGCCTGGGACGAATCATTTAAAAACTTAAACGATCCATCAGGCCGTTCTGTTAAAAATGTCCACGTTCAGGCGTATAAGTAGGGGAGTCAATAGCATTTAGTCCATAGTCCATGGCCAAAGGCAGAATACAGGTTGGTATTTTTGTGAATTGACTATGGACTATGGAGGCTATGTTGTACAAATTGGATTTTATGTTTTTTAAGGCTGAAGGCCTTTGATAAATCAGCCCAGGGCAAAGTGAAACGGCGCCCTGGGTTAGAATAACCAAGTTAATATGGCGGCGTGATAATGTCTCAAAAAGAGCATTAATTTTAACATCGCCGCAATTGCAGGTTCTATTTTAGTACCAACAATAATATTCAACAGAACCACTATGGACTATCAACCATCGACTGAAAAGGCTGTTTAAAATCGGGATCACCAAAAATGATTCAAATTTTGAACAGCCTCTTTTTTTTCCTATTTTTAGCCTGATAACTTAACTACATATTTATGAAATCACAATCACGTTTATTTTTACTGCTTCTGTTTCTTTTGATTCCCTTTGCGGGATTTTCACAAAACTACGAGCCAAACTGGGAGTCAATCGACAAACGCCCAATTCCCGGATGGTTTACCGATGCCAAATTTGGAATTTTTATCCACTGGGGAGTGTATTCTGTTCCTGCCTGGGCCCCGGCCGATGCTCCCATAGGCGTGTATGCAAAATATGCCGAGTGGTACTGGAAACGTATGGCCGAAGGCAATGATGAGGCTCACCGGCTCTTTAAAACTTTTCACGACAGCTTGTATGGCAAAAATTTTAAATACCAGGACTTTGCCCCGCAGTTTAAAGCCGAATTTTTCAACCCTGATCAGTGGGCTGATGTTTTTGCACGCGCAGGAGCCAAATACATTGTATTAACCTCCAAGCATCACGAAGGATTTTGTCTGTGGCCCAGTGAACAGAGCTGGAATTGGAACTCGGTGGATATTGGTCCGCACCGCGACCTCGCCGGCGACCTGACTAAAGCTGTAAAGGCCAAAGGTATTCACATGGGTTTTTATTATTCGCTTTACGAATGGTACAATCCTCTTTATAAGAACAACATCGACAAATATGTGGACGATCACATGTTTCCCCAGATGAAGGATCTTGTAACCCGCTACCAGCCTGACGTTTTCTGGACTGACGGAGAATGGGATCTTCCAAGTGAAAAGTGGAAAAGCACTCAGTTTTTATCGTGGCTGTATAATGAATCGCCTGTTAAGAATTCTGTTGTGGTGAACGATCGTTGGGGCAAGGAAACACGAAGCAAACATGGCGGAATCTATACCACCGAATACGACCTTGTACACGACAGCAAAAATACAGGCGAAATCGCCCATCCATGGGAGGAATGTCGTGGTATTGGTACTTCTTTTGGTTATAACCGTATCGAAGACCTCGACAACTACATGACTTCAAAAGCATTGATTGACCTGCTTATTGACAAAGTCTCTGCAGGTGGAAATTTGCTCCTTGACATTGGTCCAACTGCCGACGGCAGAATTCCTGTAATTATGCAGCAACGTTTGCTTGATATGGGCGACTGGCTCAAAGTGAATGGCGATGCTATTTATGGAACCACCTCCTGGAAAGGCCGTCCGGCAACACCTATTAACGGGGTTTATTTCACGGTAAAAGGCAATAACCTTTATGTGATCTGCACTAAATGGCCTCAGAGCAGGTTAACCATTCCGGGAGTGAAATCTGCCGGCAAGGTGACTCTGTTGGGATCAGATTTAAAAGTGAAGGCCAGCGCTAACGGAAGCTTAAATATTGAAGCGCCACAGGTAAATCCCGGAAACATGCCATGTCAGCATGCCTGGGTATTTAAGGTGGAGAATTTTAAATAAAATAAATCAGTCGACAGACCACAGACATCAGTCCACAGCACTTTCGCTGTCGTCTGTGGTCCGTGGTCTGTCGACTGTTGACTAACTATTCCATTCTTGAACCCACATATCTCAAAAATTCATTTTTTACAGCTTCATCATTAAAACTACCGCTGTAAAAAGAGGTAACGGTACTGCTATTCACATCTTTAACCCCCCGGGATGCTACACAAAGATGATCCGCCTCGATCAGTACCGCCACATTTTTTGTTTTCAGAGAATTGACAAGTTCCTTTCCTATCTGTATCGTCAATCTTTCCTGCACTTGCGGACGTTGTGCATAATATTGTGCAATACGGTTCAGTTTTGATAAGCCTACCACGTGATTTTCGGGAATATAAGCTATATGCGCTTTTCCAATAATGGGTACCAGATGGTGCTCGCAATAGGAATAGATTGTAATATTCTTTTCCACAAGCATTTGCCCGTATCGGTACTTATTGGGAAATAGCTTCATCTCAGGCTTGTTGACGGGATTTAGCCCTCTGAATACCTCTTTCACGTACATTTTTGCAACCCGGTTAGGAGTGTCCTTCAGACTTGCGTCGCGTAAGTCCATTCCGAGTATATTCAATATCTGCTTAAAGTGGTAGCTTATACCTGCAATTTTATCCTGGTCGGAAGTTTCAAACGCATCCGAACGCATTGGTGTATCGGAGGAAGCAGAAAAATGATCGTCATAATCAATTTCTTCCTCTTCAACCATTTTTAACATGGTAATATTTTGCTTTTCAGTATCTTCTTTGTGCTGGTCGTGACCGTTTACAACTTTCAGTAATGTGTTTTCCATGATTGTTTATTTTATCATAGAACACAACTTTTGTACACATTGTTTAATTATTTGTAAAAATATTTAAACATTTATCTTCTTTCCAGTAAAACCAGGCATTCTACATGATAGGTGTGAGGAAAAAAGTCGAAAGGAACAAATGAGGTTACCTCGTAAGAATTTGTGGTCAATTTATCAAGATCCCGTTTTAAGGTACCTGCACTGCACGACAGATAGGCAATTCGGGTTGGTTTCAAGTTGTTTACGATCCAGTCGGTAACCAGGTCTTCCATTCCTGTGCGGGGTGGATTGGTGTATAACAGAAAAGGGTTGTCGGGATTGGATTCAAGTTGTGCCAGCCTCCATTCCTCTAACTGAGGCAATCTTCGTTCGCAAGTGCCTTGCAGCACTGTTGCCTCCGGTGCGTTTATTTTCGCGCAAGCCACGGCTTCACCACCGGTTTCGATACCAATTACCGCATTTTGAGCATTGCTCCACCGCAGCATACTTACACCCCGGCCGCAATAAAGATCAACGACAGGTGCAGGAAAAACCGGACTGAAAAACTGCTCTGCAATATCTAGCGACTGATGGTATAAACTACTGATAAGCTGATGAAAGGATGTATTTCCGTAAATCAGGCCTTGTTCATCAAAAGAAAAATTCCGGCCAAATATCTGATGCCAGCCCGATTTGTCGAACAATCGCCTTCCGGCAGAAGGATGGAGGTGTAGGGCTAAGCCTTCAATTCCAATAGCTTTCAAATTTTCCCTGACATCGGCAGTAAGCCAGTCGATGTTGGGCATTATTTTGGTTTTTAAAACCAGTGTTACCTGAGCATGTGCATGGTAATAAAAAGCCATTGGGAATCTTTCTGCCGGCGGAAGTATTTCTTTTAGTAACGAAATGGTTTGAAGAACGTTGACGCTGTGAACCGGACATTTCGGAATATCAATAAAATCATCTCGACGCAGCATGCCAAACTCCCACTTTCCTTCATTGTAGCGGGTATTTAAACATACTTTTCCACGATAATTCCACCGGTGTTCTTCGGGTAAAGTTCTCACAGAAGAAAACTTGTCCTCCCATGGCGCCAGCATCTTTTTCAGCCATCGCTCTTTTTGCTCCAGACTCGCTTCAAACGACATATGGCGGTGCGCACAACCGGGACAAGCTTCTATACATCCTTCCTTCAATAACATTTTACCTCTTTTTTGCAAAGATGTGAAAATTTGGCTTTTGCCAGTTAAATAGTCGAAAAGTTGATAAGGTATTTAGATAAACGGGGTTCTTCCTTTCAAATTTTTACTATCCGCTTTACCAAATAACTATCTGGCTATTTATAAATAATTTATACAACCTTAACCTTTTCCGGCCTCAGGAGTTTTGTTTATATACAAATTTAACTCTAACTATTCATGGAAAATCTTAATGGCCATTTTTTCTATCCTGATCAGGAAGTTGTAGATCAGGCTATCGTTAAGGAGTATGAAACGCTTTACCGCGAATCAATTAATAATCCGGAGGAATTCTGGGCCACTCAGGCTAAAAAACTCCAATGGTATAAGGAATGGGATAAGGTGCTCGACAGGAGCAATCCTCCTTTTTACAAGTGGTTTACGGGTGGAAAAACCAACATCATTTTGAATGCGATTGACCGGCATCTGAAAACTCCGAACCGTAATAAACTGGCCATTATGTGGGAAGGTGAACCGGGCGATGTACGAACCTTCTCTTATCATGCTCTTAACCGCGAGGTGAGCCAGTTTGCAAATATTTTGAAAAGCATGGGTGTCCGAAAGGGCGACATCGTTACTATATACATGCCTCAGATACCGGAACTGGTTTTCGCCATGCTTGCCTGTGCCAAGATTGGAGCAGCTCATAGTGTTGTTTACGGAGGTTTTAGTTACGAAGCTTTGGCCGAAAGAATTAACGACGCCGAAAGCAAAGTAGTGCTGACTGCCGATGGCGGTTACCGCCGTGGAAAAACCACAAGGCTTAAGGATATTGTCAACCAGGCACTCGAAAATTGTCCTACCGTACAGTCGTGTGTTACCGTTAAGCGCACAGGCGAAGAGGTTTATATGGAAAACGACCGCGATTACTGGTATCACGAACTCAAAGCATTGCCAATTGCAAGTTCATCTTGCGAAACCGAGGTGATGGATGCCGAAGATATGCTATACCTGCTGTATACTTCCGGATCGACCGGGAAACCAAAAGGTCTCGTTCACACCCATGGTGGTTACAGTGTTTACACATCTGTAACTCATCAAATGGTATTTGATATAAAACCCGAAGACCGTTTCTGGTGCGCTGCCGATCCGGGCTGGGTTACTGGTCATAGTTATATTGTCTACGGTCCCTTGATTAACGGATCAACTATACTGCTTTACGAGGGAGCTCCGAACCATCCTTATCCCGACCGCTGGTGGAAAATGGTTCAGCGTTTTGGCATTAATATATTATATACTTCTCCTACGGCCATCAGGGGTTTAATGCGCTATGGCGATTCATGGCCGGCACGTCACGATATCAGTAGTTTACGGTTGTTAGGCTCTGTTGGCGAACCCATCAATCCTGAAGCCTGGAACTGGTATCACCGGGTTATTGGCCGTGGGAAATGTCCGATAATGGATACCTGGTGGCAAACCGAAACAGGTGGGTTTATGATCACACCATTACCCATTACTCCGCTAAAGCCCGGAAGTGCCACAAAACCATTCTTTGGAATTGAAGCTGCCGTTGTTGACGAGAAGATGAACGAAGTTAAAGCTGGGGAAGAAGGTTCGCTGGTGATCAAATCACCCTGGCCTGGCATGGCACGTACTATTTATAAGGATCCAGAAAGGTTTGCAAGAACTTATTGGGAAAAGTACAAGGAAAAAGGCTGGTATCATCCCGGCGATGCTGCAAGAGTCGACGAAGACGGATATTTCTGGATTATTGGTCGCAGCGACGATGTAATCAAAGTAAGCGGTTACCGTCTGGGTACCGCTGAAGTGGAGAGCGCCATGGTAAGTCACAGGGCGGTGGTGGAATCGGCCGCCATTCCTATTCCCCACGAACTAAAAGGAAATGCCATTTATGTGTATGCCATCTTACATCCCGGAAACACTGGCTCGTATGAACTCGAAAAAGAACTGAAGGATCACGTAAGTTCTCACTTGGGGCCAATTGCACGTCCCGAGAAGATCATCTTTGTGGATAAGCTTCCTAAAACCAGGAGCGGTAAGATTATGAGGCGTGTTCTGAAGGCACAGGCATTGGGGCAGGAGGTAGGCGATTTAAGTACACTGGAGGAATAAATTCTGCCATTGAATAATTCTTTTTTCCGATTCATCGGCGAATTTTACCGGTTCGCCGATATTTCTTTCCATACCCTTTAATAACGGTATAATTTAGCATCATAAAATAAATGAAGCTATGATACCAAATTTTACTATATACTCGGATAAGGTTAAACTAACCGCCAATTATTATATGGAATATTTGGGCTTTAACCTGTTGTATAAAGTCGATGAGGTTGAAAATCCTTATGTATGGCTCGAATTTAACAATCAGTTTTTATTAATATGGCCATGGAATAATAAGTTAGGAATAGCCCGTCCTGCTGTTTTTGAAGTGGGCGATATTTTTGAATGGTTTTTCGAAATGCAGCAGAGAACAAGGATAAATGTTCCTCTTTTCAGAAAAGACGGGAAGTATCATTTTTCCATTCTCGATTGCGAAGATAATGTCATTCAGTTTACCGAACAGTCTTCGCCAACGATTCAATTTGATGAAGATCTGAATTCCATGGAATTAGCTTTTGAAGCAAAAAATAGTTAAGAACTTGCTGGGAAATTTTGTTCTTCAGTATTTCATTATGCTTTAATTTAGCAGTTTTTAAATACTGGTTCATGGAACATTATCTTAATGCCTCTTATAATCTCGAAGATCCCTCACTTGTATCTGTAATCGACGAGTTGCCTATCTGGGCTGCGCCTTTTGGTTTGCAACTGCTCGACAGTATTCGCATGAAACCCTGCATGCGTGTTCTCGATATCGGTTTTGGTCTCGGATTTCCTGTTCTGGAGCTGGCAATGAGACTTGGCACCGGCTCTCAGATATACGGTCTCGATCCCTGGCGTGCAGGTATTAAACGTGCTCGCGAAAAGGTCGATAAAATGGGGCTTTCCAATGTACATCTTATCGAAGGCGTTGCTGAAAATTTGCCAATCGATTCCCAGGTGTTTGATTTAATCGTATCCAACAACGGTATTAACAATGTTCAGGATATAAAGGAGACCTTCAAGGAATGTTTCAGGGTAATGAAACCCGATGCACAGATGGTATTTACAATGAACCTGGACGATACTTTTTTTGAATTTTATGATATTTTTAAAAAAGTACTTAAAAAGCATGGATTGGAGAGTGAAATAGAAATGCTCCAGCAACATATTTATGAAAAACGTAAACCGTTAAACGAAATAAAAACGCTCTTGAGTGCTGCCGGATTCGAAATAGCTGATATAAAGTATGGAAATTTCAGTTACCGGTTTATTGATGGGACGGCAATGCTCAATCACTTTTTTATAAAGCTTTCATTTCTAGACTCATGGAAAAAAATTACTGGAGTTCATACTCCAAAAGTATTCCAGATTCTTGAAAAGGAAATTAATAAGGTTGCAGCCAAAACCGGTAGTTTTCAAATGTCGGTTCCTTTTGCAACAGTCGATTGCCGTAAGAAATAGCAGGAAAATATAATCATCTAACCAACAAATAACTTTGTAAGTATAGCTGCAATAAAAGGTTAACCTTTTTAATAAAATTCCGTATTCATTTATGTTTCCCGATAACAGCAGGGGCGTCCTGATTAATAAATAAAGGAGCATGATAGAGGATAGAAGAAAAGTTACCTGGGCATCTTATAAAAATACTTTCCGGAGAATTCACATAATAACTATTTCAGTTCTGATTCTTGGAATTGGTGTAGACTTTATAAATCAGGAACTATTTTTTTATACATATTATATCGATTTTTTAACTATTCTTTTGTGGATTGTAGCGCTTGTATTGTTGGTTACAAAAAAGTGTAAACCCTCGGTTTGCTTTGGAATTGCAGCCTACGGGTTATGTTTTAATATTCTGGTTTCTATTGCTGAGAGCTCAGATTTGACAAATATCCTGATCCACTTTAACCGGAATACCGTTTTTCTGGCCTTAATTCTGACACTTACTGCATATTTCGTTAATAAGTATCATGCATTTGTTATGGCTGGTATTTATGTGCTTTTTGTTGTGATTTATTCAATCATCAAAACGCCGGTTCTCTTGGAAAGTTCCATAACGGTTATGTTTGCTGTTGTGGCCTATTCTTTTATCATTTACTTTTTTGTTCAGCTTCAGGAACGCACACAGGACGAACTGAATGACATAAACAACCAGGTGATGATGCAGAACGAAGAGTTAACCCAGCAGCAGGAGGAAATTACCACGCAGAAGGATGAGTTGTCCCGGCAGAAGTTACTTATTGAAAGCCGCAACAACGAAATCCTGGACGGTATAAGGTTTGCCAAAAGCATTCAGGAGTCAGTTTTATCCAAAGAATCGGATATTGCAAAATATTTCAGTCAGCACTTTGTTATTTCAAAGCCTAAATCAGTTATTTCGGGCGACTTTTTCTGGGTCAAGGAATGGAAAGGAAGACTCTATCTTTCGTTGATTGATTGCACCGGGCACGGAGTTCCTGGCGCTCTGGTTAGTATGCTCGCAAATATGTATCTGGGACGTGCTTTTATTGAACTTGAAAATCCATCGCCCGACAAAATTTTGAACTATATAAGTAATGCCATTGCCCAGGAAATCAGGCTTGTTGATAATTTTCATTCGCGGATTGGAATGGACATCGCCTGCGTTTGTTTCGATTTTGAAAAAATGGAAATGGAATATGCAGCTGCCTTTAGCCCTTTATATATGATACGCAGAGACAATCTGACCCAGTTTGAACCTACCAAGCTAATGATTGGTTTTGCAAAGGACGAAAAACTGGAATATAAAAATGAATTAATCCATTTGAAAAAAGGTGATCGTATTTACCTGTTTAGCGATGGAATAACTGATCAGTTTGGAGGAAGTCTGGATAAAAAATTTGGGTATAAACGCTTCCGAAATGCATTAGTTGATACTAACCACAAATCAATGGAAATGCAAAAGGAATTGTTTCATAAAAAATGGTTAAATTGGAAGTCCGATCAGATACAAACAGACGATATTTTACTGATTGGAATTGAGATTTAACTATTTATTTATGGACTATATAATAAGAAACATTGAACCAGGAGATAACCCCAGCTTAGCCAAAATTATAAGAAGTTCCCTGGAAGAATTCAAAGCAAACAAAAAAGGTACAGTTTACTACGATGAGAGTACTGATCATTTGAGTGATTTATTCAAAACCACGGGAAGCCGCTATTTTGTGGCTTTTGCCGGAAATAAAGTTCTGGGCGGAGCCGGCATTTTTCCTACTGAGGGACTGCCTGAAGGGATGAGCGAACTGGTAAAAATGTATCTGCTTCCTGAAGCCCGTGGACTTGGAATTGGAAGTGCATTAATTAATGAATGTATAAAATTTGCAAAAAGTATCGGAATCCATACCATTTATATTGAAACCCTTCCCGAATTATCTACAGCAGTAAAAGTTTACGAGCATCTTGGCTTTCGATATTTGGATAAACCCATGGGCGATTCCAAACATTGCGGATGCAGTTTATGGATGATAAAGCATGTATAGATTCGTTACATGTTGATTTTCAATTTTTTATTATTGATTATTGATTTTTAATTTTTTTCATCAAAACATGTTGAATAAATATGTTTTTTGGCATGCATTTTGTTTTAATAAAACCAAGTTCTTTGATTGATAAAAATGCTTTATACCCTTTTTTAAAAAGGGTATAAATTAATTTTGGTTTTTGAAATTAATTTTAATTTAAAATTAAATAGGGGTTAATCCTCAGTTTCTACTAATTCACTACCGATATAAGAAAAAATACTAAAAAGTAGAATTGAGTTTTTTATTTTAATATATGTTTAACCAAATTTAATTTTTATGAAAACAGTTAAATTTTTTGTAGTTGCCGTAGTTAGCGGCTTAATGTTAGTTTCATCTGTTAATGCTTCAGAAGGTAGTAAACCCGGTAAAGCAGCAGTAAATCCAAGTAACGAAATCAGAAACCAGATTGTAAATGCTCTCTCTGATGTTGCAGCAGTGAATGAAGAAGTTGTGATTCGCTTTGCTGTTTCCGAAAAGAAAGGTTTTGAGCTGTTAAAGGTTGAAGGATCCGACAAGGAAGTGGTTAACGTTGTGAAATCAGAATTGGCAAATGAAAAGATTTTTGCACCTGCTGATATGAATGGCGTTTATTCCTTAAAGGTTCGTTTTTCCGATGCCAATACTTTTGCTCTCAGCGATCCTGCCGCTTTATTGCGTAGCGAACTGGCCGCTGTACTTTCGGATGTTACAGTTACTGAACCGGCTTCGGTAAAGGTTGCTTTTTCGGTGTCCGACAGCAATGTAATTGTAAAAAAGGTTGAAGGAAACAACAAAGCGTTAGTTTCGGATGTAGAAAAAGTATTATCTGAAAAGAAAATTGTTGCTCCAACCGAAATTGCCGGAAACTATCAGGTTGTTGTTAAATTTTAATTAAATCATTTTAAAACTCGGACAATATGAGTTTTTTAAAAAATACCACAAAACCCACATACCTAGCTTTGGCCCAAAAGGAAGGCTGGTACGGTGGGTTAAACCAACAAAAAAATAAAATCACCATTCTGTAATTCCAATCCTCTTTTACTATTCTTTGGCACTTGCACTTTAAAATAATCGCTCTTTTTTTATTTCGAAGCAGTTTTGATGCTATTTTTGCAGCGATTTTTTTTAGATCTGACTTTTATGAAAAAGCTTATTCTTTTAGTTCTTATATTACTTAAAATCAGTTTTGTTTCATCCCAGGAAATAAAATACCTTAATAAATCCGATATAAACGATAGTCTGGCAAATGCTAAAACCTACAGTTTTAGCGATTCTTTATCGTATTACTATGTTAAGCCAAAACCATTTCAGTATGTTAAACATTCTTTACAGGACCTTTATCTCACGCCTAAAGTAATCTTTAAAAAGGAAAGCGTTGTTCCTGTTTTGGGTGTCACCGCCTCCACCTTGTTACTTATAGCATACGACGAGAAAATCACCGGGGCTGTGCAGCAATTCAGCCGGTATATCAACCTCTCTCCCGAAAACAATGCCAAAAACATATCGCCCGTTGATGGAATGCCATTTTTTGTACCCACCGATTTAAGTTCTGGCTTGTATTATATTGGCGATGGTATTACTGAAATAGCTGTAAACAGTGGCTTTTATATTTATAGTTTAATTACAAAAGATCCGCGTGCCCGTCAAACCGCCTCCCAGTTAAGTGAGGGGATGATAGCTACAGGTATTTATGTTCAGATTTTTAAGCATTTAACCGGAAGAACCACGGCAAATGCAAGTGGTGGAAAAGATATCTGGAGGCCATTTCCAAGCTGGAAAGAGTATTACAGTTCTGTTCCCAAATACGACGCCTTTTATTCCGGCCATCTCACTACAGCAATGATGACAACCACTGTTATTGCCTTGAATTATCCTGAGAAGAAATTTGTTAAACCTCTGTGCTATACTTTAATGGGACTATGCGGATTTCAAATGATTAATAATGGCGTTCACTGGGCTGGCGATTATCCGATGGCTATTGGTATGGGATATGTAATTGCAAAGATTGCCGTTAATCGTGGCCGTTATCAAATTATCGATAATACCAACGAGGAAATTATCAAAAGTTCCGGAATTGTGCGACCGGAGTATAAGTTCAAACCGGCTTATCTGGGCTATGGAGCCTCCGGCTTCAGGTTTACCGCAAATTTCTAAAGAAATCTTTTATTCTGTATTGTCGCCGTCGACTGTCTTCCCTGGAGGCTCTGTTCTATATTATTGTTGTTTAAAATTTCTCATTTTAAATATAGAGTTTATTAGAAGGCAGGCGGCCTTTTGGAAATTGCGTTAAGAAAATAATAGTTTTGGGCGTTATGAGGGGGTATGTCTGAGCGGGTTAATAGATAATTCCTTCAAAGTTTGAATTACTTCTTTAATTGCAGTAATCAGAGTATTGCAATGATGAAGCGAGTTTACCCCCGCAGTAGCCAAAACTATTATTTTTAGCAAATTTCCAGGAAGCCTAGACTTTTTGGTCCTTTTGTGTCATGACAAAAGAACAAGAGCATTGA
>JAJYAG010000165.1 GCA_021779665.1 Bacteroidota bacterium
GATAAAATTAACTTCCGGGTAAGAAATTTCAAGAACACCTCTGCTGCCAAAGACAGTTTGGGCGGCATTGGGCTGACTAACGTGAAGCGAAGGATGGAACTCATTTATCACGATAAATATAAATTGGAAATTCACGATTTGGATGATAAATTTGAAGTGGATTTGATTATTCAGGAAAAACAAAACACGTGAGAATAGATTGTATTGCCATAGATGATGAGCCATTGGCCCTTGATATTATAAGAGACTATGCTCATAAAATCCCTTTTCTGAACCTTGTAAGTACTTTCGATAATGCGATCGAGTCGCTTGAGTACCTAAAACATCATAAAGTTGATTTGTTGCTGTTGGATATTCAGATGGATGATCTGACAGGTATTCAGCTTTTAAACGTAATCAAACAAAAGCCTATGGTTATATTTACCACGGCTTACGATAAATTTGCCGTTCAGGGCTATGAACTGGATGCCATCGATTATCTTCTCAAACCTATCTCTTTCGAGCGTTTTCTGCGGGCTGTTGATAAGGCCTACGACCGGATGACACCTAAGGTGGAGCAGGTTGTTATTGATGCAGTTGCCAAACCACCTTCGAACCATGTGAGCGACGATTACATGTTTGTTAAAACAGAATTTCACCTGGAAAAAGTAAGATTCGCTGATATTCTGTTTGTTGAAGGTATGGGCGATTATCTGCTTATACAAACGCATGCCGGAAGAATAATGACCTTGCAGAATTTCAAAAAAAT
Organism: Bacteroidota bacterium; assembly: GCA_021779665.1. GTDB lineage: Bacteria > Bacteroidota > Bacteroidia > Bacteroidales > JAAUTT01 > JAAUTT01. The sequence goes on from JAJYAG010000165.1 coordinate 749, forward strand.
TGAAGAGATTTTACCCGAAGGACAGTTTCAGCGGGTGCACAAGTCGTATATTGTGGCGATGGATAAAATCAATAAAATAGAACGGAATCGTATTTATATCAATCAGAAAATAATTCCTATCAGCGATACTTATAAGAAATCCTTTTACGATGTGCTGGAAGGGAAGAAGTTGATGTAAAAAAAATGCTCCGGGAGGTCCGAAGCATTTTCTTTAATGGGTTAATAAGTCATTTATTTCTGTATCAGTAAGTGCCCGGTCATATAACCTGACATCATCAAGATTTCCTCTGAAGTATGAAGTTGTCCATAAGTCGGAACCTAAAAATAAGTAGGTACTACCCCATGCAGTTGTATAGTCAATCGGCTGCGAGTCGCAAACTGCGGTATTCTGAAGAATTCCATCAATATAAAGTTTAATGGTTGAGTTTTCCCGCACAGCAACTATATTGTGCCACTTATTTAACTCTGGAAGTGAGGAAGCAGAAACTTTATACTTGATTCCACTTTTTGTTATGATATCAAAAAATATTCTGTTGGGAGCATTTTCTTCTCCGATACGGAATTCGTTATCATAATAAGGATAGCCTGCGCAAACCATGGCTGTATTTGTTTGCCAGCTGGTTTTATAGAACCAGAATGAAACCGAAAAATCGTTAAAGGTTTTATACAGGCCACTGGAAGAATATGAATAAACAAAGGAATTGCCGTCAAAGGCTGTGGCACGGTCAGGAATATTAAACCTGTCGGTTGTAAGCAATTGAGACCAGCCCCATACCGAATTATCGCTGCCGCTTTCATCTGAAAACTCTCCGTTGAATGGCATAAAGGCTAACATACCTGCGTTGATCGATAAGTCAGAGGTTTTTAAAACAACTGTGTTGCCATAAATTGTTCCTGCTGAAGTAACGGCGTAAGCTCTAACATAATAAAGCTGCTCCGCTTGCAAACCTGTCAGGGTACTTGTAAAATCTCTTGCAGAATATGTTCCTCCTAAGTCTGTTTTATTTATAGCGTTTTCGAGAGTGGGAGTGGAAATAACAGACCAGCAATGGCCATAACTTGAAACATAGAGGTTCGATTTCAATTTTAAAGCTCCTGTTATTATAGCTTTATCAGTTAAAATGGTTTTAATACGACCGGTCCTGATTTCGGGCTGGTCCATTTTACTGAGTCGGAAATCGAGTTTATTAATTTGACCTTCATTAATTATTGCCGACTTTGTACTTACCAGATACCCATTAAAACCGTGAACTGAAACATTTGACTTCCCCTGACGAATTCCGTCGATGGTAAATGTTCCGTCGGATGCCGAAACCGCAATTCCATTTTCACTTACAACATAAGCTCCTTCAATTGGCTGATTGGTGACTGAGTCTCTCACCACACCTGTTAATACAACAAAGTCAGATTTCTGACAATTTTGAAACAGTAATAAACTGAAAATTGTTATTGTCAGAATTCCTAAAGTTTTTTTCATACGGTTTATGGTGTTATTGGATAAAGAATCCATTAGTGAAGTCTTTAAGACTTTTAAAAAGTGGGCACCTCTGAGATGCCCACCTAAAGTTTGCTATTGTTCAACAGATCGTTTACCGGTACCAAGGTCAATGTTAACAACTACTGAACTGTTGCCTCTGATTCCAAGAGCAGAAGGTGTTCCGGTAAATTGTTTTTCAGCGCCGGGAGTATTGCCTCTGTAACCACTACCAGGGTTTTCTATAACTAAACTGGTAACTTCCCCGCCCGAAATTACGGCATGAGCTTTGGCTCCTGTGCCAGCGCCTGGTATAGCCGATTCAAGGGTTACTTTCGGAACAGTTAAATAACCGTTTCCTTTATTAACAAATGTAAATCCTGTAACCTGACCATCGGTTACAGTGCAGGTGTATTTTGCCTGAACTGCCTGAGCCTTATTATTGATGGTAACCGTTGGAGCTGTTTTATAACCACTACCACCATTTACAATTGTTATGGCCGATATTTTTCCATCTTTTACTGCAGCGTTGGCTGTAGCAGTTGTTCCGGTCTCAGGGCTGCTTATTAATACATCAACCTTGCCCGAAATAAATCCGGATCCCTGGTCGGTAATGTTAATTCCGGTTACAGAGCCTCCTGTGAGGTAAATTTTACCTTTATAGGTACTGCTTTTGTCGGGAATTACATTCAAAATCAGAGAGTCACCAACTGCAAAGCCTGATCCAACCGGACTTGCAAGAGTAACAGTAGCTACATCAAAACGAAGTTTACCGGAAGAAGTGTTTGTACCAGGTAATTTTGTTACTGAACCAATACCTGAACCTGTATGCTTAACAAACTGTAAATTGGACTCTGAATAGAAAGCACCACGGTGGTTGGCCGATATCTCATACTCGGAAATTTTACCTCCGACAACTGCTGTTACTTTGGCTCTGGCGGCGGTTAAAATGTATGGAACTTCAACAGTGCTGGCATTATAGGTGTCATTAAACTTTGATCCTCCTGATGCGATATTTCCGTTGGCATGTCCGTTAGCGTCAACTACTATTTGTAAATTTGCACTTGCTCCCTCGGGATTAGTATTTACAATTTCGTAAGAGTAGGTTCCTTGTTTATAGTAACTTCCAACATTTACATTGTGAATATAGTCAATAGATGAAGAATTGTCGATTACTGCAGTTGCAGTTGCATTTGTAGAAGCATATGTTGGGGCATCTATGGTAACAACCACAGGACTACCAACAGCAACATCCGAAGCTGCATTAATAAATGACTTACCAAAACTGGTTGGAACTGTGATAACACCTGAAGCTGGTTCTAAGTTAAAAGTTGGCATTAAGAGTTTTTGATCCACTGTAAAGTCAGGAACTACTATGGCGTAATTCAGACCATTCAAAGTGGCAGGAACAGTTATGGAGTAAATACCATTTGCATATGTGGTGGCATTTAATGAAAGTTTATCGTAACTTATTTTTGTGATATTACCACCAGGCTGTGCCAAAGCTGACGAATTAATGTCAATCAAAGCCAAAACTTTGATGTTGGCTGCGGGTTCAGGAGTTTTATTGGTTAAATCCGATTCAAAAGTTACTTTACCGCTTATGGTAGCTGTTGATGTTCCAGATACAGGAATCATCGGGATTATATTACTAACCTGTGAGCCTCCACTTGGATTCCAGCTGCCTAAGTTTACTGTATAATTTACGTCCGAATAATTTGGAAGGGTAATGTTAATATTGGCATCACCGGGTTTTAAATTGCTGAAAGTTACTATGCCTGTAGCGTCAACGGTTCTGGTTAATATTAAAGTATCCTGAACTAACTTTACTACAGCTCCTGTGACGGCCGAAACCATAGTACCTGACTTAAGGGTTGAAGTTGATGCATCTACCACATTCACAGTATACGACACTTTCTGGTTTCTTAACTGCAACGAGTCCAGTTCATGTTGTTTTTGCTTGTCCAGTTGTGCCTGAAGGTTCATTGCATCCTCTTCGGAGAACTCATCTTTATCGCACGAATTTAAACCAAAGCCAAATAAAGCTGCTGTAAGTAATACTGAAATTCCAAACTTTTTCATAAATAAAAATTTAAATTATTGTTTTGTTGATTTAATTAATATTAGAAACCAATACCTACTGTAACAGTAAAGGTGTTAACAGAAAAATCGTATTGGCTGTTTGTGCTGTTTAAACTTCCTAAATTGCTGATGTCCTTTAAGCCAAACTTGTAACGGGCTTCGAACATGTAAGTCAGTTTTTCGCCTGTAAAGTCGATGCCAAAGCCGGCTACAGGACCCATATTCCAGGTCTGGAAACTGCTTGTAACATCTTCGGTTCCCCTTGACGATAAAGGGATTTGAGAGTTGCTGCTGATCATGTACATATCCTTTGCGTTTGCGTTCAGGATAAAGTCGAACGAATATCCCAAAATCAGTTTTGGAACAGCACTTCCCGAAATTTTAGGTGCCCTGATGTTGAGCAATACCGGTATCTGAACTGTGTGTAATCTGATATCAGAAGATGTTTTGTAGATATCGTTTGTGTAATTTACCGTTGAGGCCGGATAAATTAACAGCGGATTTGCATGAAAAGCTCCTTCCTGAACATAATTCGCTTCTACCGATACTCCCAATAAGGATATTGGTCTGTATTCGAAAAATGCGCCGGCAGATACGCCGCCTCTCATGCTTGTAAAAACCTCCTGATGATTTGTGAAGCCGGAAAAAACACCACCTGCTCTTATTCCAAAAGAGATGGGCTTACCGGAAGAGCCCTCCTGCGCCTTCAGCAATGCTGCCGACGACAGAAAAAGCAGAATTAAAATACTTACTATTCTTTTTTTCTTCATACGATAAAAATTAATTCGTTTGTGGTTAAACTAAATTTTTATAAAACTTTAATTGGCAATGGAGGAAATACAGGGTTATGGAAATTAAGTTTCACCCAATTATTTACCGCTGTAAAAATTGGGGTGATCGCAAGGATTTTGCTGATTAACGTTTTCGTCTCTGATTACAGGGATCTATGCTCCTGAAGAGGTTCTTTCTTTAGTAAATGACCAATAAATTCATCGTAACGGCGGGTCGCCACTTCAAATTGCTGGCCTGTTTCGAGGGTTACAACGTAACCATCTTTTCGTGAAAAACTTTTCACATAGTTTATATTAAGCAAAACGGATTTATGAATGCGTAAAAAGCAAGAGGCAGGTAAATGTTCCTCCAGGTTCTTCAGGGTTTTGGTAATCAGGAAGGTATCGTTTGAGATGGTGTGGATATACGAATAATTTTCGGAGGCCTGACAGTAAAGAATTTCATTGAACGGAATTACCTGAAATCCGTCCATGGTTGGCAGGGCGATCTTTTCGTGATACGATGTGCCCATCTTGATGTTGTTCACTAATTTATAAACGAATCGCCCGGCGTTATCTGACGTTTTTCAAACCTGACTAGTGCGGCATTGAGATCGATCAAACTGATTGGTTTCAGCAGATAATCGATCGCCATATGTTTTATTGCCGGAATTGCGTAATCCGATGATGAAGTAGTGAAAATGACACTGAACTGGGGATTTGGAAAGGAATCGTAAATTGAGAATCCATTGTCGTCGGGTAGTTCAATATCAAGAAAAAGAAGGTCGGGCGACGTTTGACGGATAATATCCATGCCTTCCTTAACTGTTCCTGCTTTACCAACAATTTTAAGCTTTTTCGAAAAGTTTATTTTTATAAGATTACATAACGATTCTTGGGCAAGTCGGTCATCTTCAATAATAATACAATTAATCATAACGTTGTCAGGTCTTGTTCAATTAGGTGCTAAAGTAAAAATAAATTATACTTTTCACAAATTCTCCGTTTCTAACGTATTGCCTGCATTAATATCGCCCGACTGTAAACCTTTGTTAAACCACCGCATCCGTTGTTCCGAGGTTCCATGTGTAAAGGCATCAGGTACTACTCTTCCCTGAAACTGTCGCTGCAAACGATCATCGCCCACCGCACTGGCGGCGTTTAAAGCTTCCCGGGTATCACCTTCTTCAAGGATATTCCGGTATTTCGACATATAATGCGCCCAAACTCCGGCTAAAAAATCGGCCTGTAACTCAACCTTAACCTGAATTCTATTGGCTTCCTTTTCAGTAGCATTTTCTTTCAAACGCGTGGCTTTATCGATAATACCAAGTTGATTTTGAATATGATGCCCAATTTCGTGTGCAATAACATAGGCAATGGCAAAATCGCCTGGTGCACCAAACCGGCTCTTCATTTCGTCGCAAAAGCTTAAGTCCATGTAAACCTTTTCATCACCGGGACAATAAAATGGGCCGCTTGCCTCACTGGCCATTCCACAGGCTGATTGCACACTATTCCTGAAAATTACAAGTTTTGGCAGACGGTAGGTTTCTCCCGATGCTCTGAAAATACTGTCCCAAACATCTTCCGTATCAGCCAGTACCACTGATACAAACTGAGCTACTGTGTCATTTTCAGGAATTTCAGTTGAAACGTTTTCAGTATTTTGCATTTCACCTCCTCCGAGGAATTCAAGAGGATTTCCTCCCAGAATCCATACTATTAGAGCAATGATGATGGTTCCAATTCCTCCGGCCACAAAACCGCCGGAACCTCTCCGGTCTTCAACGTTGCCACTTTGGCGGCGATTTCTCCACAACATATCTGATATGAATTAAGTATTTTAATTTTCAACCAATTGCTAAAGCTATTGTTTTAAGCAAATATAAAATTCCGAAAAAAACCTGATTGAATTTTCATAATGTGTAACTTTCTATAATAAACTTAAATTTTAAATTATGGATTTATCTACTTCATTTGCAGAAATTAACTGGCTTTCGGTTATTGTAGCCACTATTGCAGCTTTTGCCATTGGAGGTCTTTGGTATTCACCGGTTTTGTTCAGTAATCCCTGGCAAAGGGAAAATAAACTCAGTGACTCTGAAATTAAGGAGGCAAACATGGGTTTGATTTTTGGGACCTCATTCGTGCTTAATTTTATTTCGGCCATTATTCTGGAGTTGTTTATCGGAAAACAGGCCGATGTTATAACCGGCTTAATGGCTGGATTGTTTGTCGGGATTGGCTGGGTGGCAACTTCACTGGGAACAACCTATCTGTTTGCCCGTAAATCGTTAAAGTTATTTTTTATTGATGCTGGCTATTTTATCACCTATTTTGCTGTAATGGGAATTATTCTCGGAGCCTGGTAAGCTCTGTAATTCTGATCTCAGTCCTGAATCAGATAATTATTCAGGACTGAGATGACCAATAAATGCAGTGGAGCACAATAATTTTTGTTTTATAATTGTTTCTTTTTTGAAAGAAGCAATAGCATGAAAATTTTTGCAATTGAACTAAAAATAACGCTCCTGATTCTGATAATTGTTGCGGCTATCATTGCAACAGGATATCTTTCGTATAAAAATCTTTCTCAGATCGTTCATTCTATTCACCGGGAAGCTCGTCCCGATTATAAGCTTATTAAAATAAAAGAAATTACGGCCGATTTGTCCGATGTTGATAACAGCGTTCAGTTATATTCTTTAACACGCGAACCTAAGTATCTGAAACCCTACAACCGGATAATTTCAACGGTCGACAAGAGAGTAGAGGAATTGGTAAGCCTTCAGGGAAGCGACACATCTCAACTTGGGAATATCAGAAAAATTCAGCATCTGATAGCTGAAAAGCTTGTGGTTTGGGATCAAATTCTGAAACTGCACTCTAAACCTTTGGAGAAAGAGGTTTTCAATGAGTTTTATACAGTTATCGAAAAGAAAACTGCCGACAGCCTTCAACCTAAAAAGGACAATATTCTTAAACGCTTTTTTAAGCGAAAAAAGGAAATAACTCTCGGAAAGGAGGAGGTTACGCAGGAAGTTGCCAAACTTGAACGGTCGCTTAATACCATAGCAAGTGAGCAGGCTGCTACTGAATCGCAATTATTAAAGAAAAACAACCAGCTTGGATCACAGCTTCAGTTCCTGATATTGCAACTGGAACAAAAGGAGACGGAAAGCCTGTTTGTTAAAAGTCTCGAAGCTGAAATTCTGGCCCAGGATACTTACCGTTGGCTTGCTGTGTTTTGTGTGGCTGCTGTGGTGCTGCTTATTGTGGTTCTGTTTATAATTATCAATTACAGCAGGAAATCGGCTCAGTCGCAGCTCGTGTTGCGACAGGCCAAAAACGAAGCTGAACGGTTGATAAAGGCAAAGGAGCTTTTTACTGCAAATGTCAGTCATGAGCTGCGCACACCCATGAATGCCATTTATGGTCTTTCGGAGCAGTTGTTGCAACAGCCTGTGGATAATGCGGTTAAAAAGCAATTGTCGGTGATAAAAAAATCGGCCGAATACCTAAACCGGATAGTGAACGACATCCTCGACTTCTCAAAAATTGAAGCAGGTAAACTGCATATTGAAAACATAAATTTTAGTCCCAAAAAGGTTTTGGAGGAAGTATGCTCTTTGAACCAGGTGATTGCCGATCAGAAAAAGCTTGAGTTTAAATGCAATTTTGACAGCGAAATTCCACCTCAGCTTATTGGAGATCCTACCCGTTTAAGGCAGATTTTATTAAACCTTTTGAGCAATGCTTTTAAATTCACCGAACAAGGCTTTGTTTCACTCGCGGTAACCACTCAACCCAACGGAGAATCTTCAGTGGTACTTTCTGTCCTGGTCTCCGATACCGGAATTGGTATTGCACGCGAAAAACTAAATACAATTTTTGACGATTATACGCAGGCCGAAGATAATATTAACCGGAAGTTTGGCGGGACCGGACTTGGGCTTTCCATTGTGAAACGTTTGGTAGAAATGATGCACGGTACTATTGAGGTATCCAGTGAACCGAATGTTGGCACAAGCTTCACCTGTAATATTCCTTTTGAAATTTCAACAGCAGAGGTGGCGGATGAAGAAGAATTTCTGGTGAATCAGGCAGAAATTGATAATTTGTCAATTCTGGTGGCCGACGATGAAGGTTATAACAGATTGCTGATGGGGACAATCTTTAAAAAATGGAATGTTATGTTCCGATGTGTTCCTAATGGAAAAGAAGCCGTTACACTTGCCACTGATGCTTTTTTTGATATTATTCTCATGGACCTGAGGATGCCCGAAATGAATGGTTACGATGCCGCCAGGGAGATTCTGGCTGTATCTCCCCGCACAAAAATCATCGCCTTAACGGCCGGTAACTATTCCGATGACATTGAAAAATGCAATGAAGCAGGTATGTCAGGATATCTCTTAAAACCTTTTTCCGAAAAGAAATTGTTTGCCGCTATACTTCAGGCTTTAGGGAAAAATGGAGCTTCATTGATTGAAGATTCAGCTCCGGATTCGCTTGCGGTTGCCGATGATATAAAGTTTGATGAACTTTACCGCGTTTCGGGCGGCGATGAGCGTTTTGTAGAGGAAATGTTAAATCTCTTTGTTAAGACATCGAACGAAGGTGCCAGGATGCTGGAAGAAAACCTGAATGCTCAGAACTGGAGCGGATTATCGGATGCAGCTCATAAAATGGCTCCCCCATGCAAACATCTTGGAGCCATGAATTTGTACAGGAATCTTAAAGACCTCGAAAAATTGGGAAAAGATACCCCCGACATTTCCATGGCCCGACAAATTGTTGAATCCGTGAAAAACCAGGTTAAGGAAATAACCTCTAAAATTGAACAGAAAACAGCCTCAGCACGGCTTACAATATAGTTGTAAACTTTTTACCGAGATTTATTTATAAAAAATGACTGAAAAAACCTTTAAAATTTTTGTTGTAGAAGATAACGAATGGTATAATAAACTGCTTGTGCATCATCTATCTCTCAATCCTGATTACGAAGTAGAATCGTTTTTTAATGCCGGCGATTTTTTAAAAGAGTTAAACAAAGCGCCCGATGTAGTTACGTTGGACTATCGTTTGCCCGACATGCTTGGGATGGATGTGTTGAAACGGATTAAACAGGAAAGTGAAGATATTCAGGTTATTCTGGTAAGTGAACAGGAAGATATTCAGGTGGTGGTAGAACTGCTTAAACACGGGGCTTACGATTACATTGTGAAGTCTAATGATATCCGCGAACGGTTACTGAATACAGTTTCCAATATTCGAAAAGGAGCAACGCTCAAAAAAGAAATTACTCATCTGCGTAAGGAAGTTCAGAAGAAATACAGTTTTCAGAATTCCATAATTGGTACCAGTGATGGCGTTCGTAACATTTTTAATTTAATTGACAAGGCTACACGTACCAATATCACAGTGTCCGTTACGGGCGAAACAGGTACAGGAAAAGAACTGGTTGCGAAGGCTATTCATTATAATTCCAACAGAAGCTCAAAACCTTTTGTAGCTGTAAATGTAGCTGCAATTCCTGGAGAGCTCATCGAAAGTGAACTCTTTGGACACGAAAAGGGAGCTTTTACCGGAGCTACTTTTCAGCGGACGGGCAAATTTGAAGAAGCGCATGGTGGAACTTTATTTCTCGACGAAGTTGCCGAAATGGAACTATCCCTCCAAACCAAATTACTTAGGGCTTTGCAGGAAAAGGAAATTACCAGGGTTGGCAGTAACAAGCCCATTAAATTCGATTGCCGGTTGATTGTAGCAACGCACAGGAACTTAATGGACGAAGTGAAAAAAGGTAATTTCAGGCAGGATTTATATTATCGTTTACTGGGTTTACCCATTGAATTACCTCCCTTGCGGGAACGAGGAAACGACATTCTGATATTGGCCAAGCATTTTATTCAACAGTTCTGTTTGGAAAATGGTTTGTCGCTCAAAGCTTTATCGCCAAAGTCCATAAATAAATTGTTGGCATATAATTACCCGGGAAATATACGCGAACTGAAATCGATGATGGAACTTGCCGTAACCCTTGCCGACGACCTGGAAATAAGCGATGAACATATAGTTATCGGACCCGTAGCTCCAATGCCAAATGTCGAAAATGGCGAGTTAACCTTACGGGAATACGAACTTAAAATTCTACACGCTTATCTTCAGAAATACAACAACAACACAAAACTGGTTGCCGAGAAACTCGATATCGGAGTCGCTACGGTTTACAGAATGCTCAAGGAAGACAAAATATAAGTGATATTTACTGGATACCTGCTTTATTATATTTCAGCATTTTGCTTGCCCAGGGAATAAAGTATTGAAAATTAGGAGCATCAGTATGTCCTCCGTCGTGTTGGCGCCAGGCTAGTTCTCCGTCCAGCAAGCCTGTTAAGACAGGTGGCATCTCCTCTTTCAGGTAGTCGTTGCTCACTCCGATATCCTTCGCTCCAAGGAGTTTAAAAACAATTCCTGCAGCTACTGTTGCCATGTAGCTTCCTTTTTGGTCGAGCCATTTGGCATCGCCTTTTTCGGGAATCCCATAGCTTATGAATGTTAAACGTGGCGCACATAAAGCGATGAGCTCGTGCGAATCAACTGTAAGGTTGCAACCTGTCTTGCTTCCGGACTTCGATTCGGAAGCCGCATATTTTAAATAGTTTCCAGCCATCCAATGGTATTCACCACCTCCGGCAAGATTTTCAACACCCTCACCAAAAACTCTTCTGTGTAATGTGGTTCCCCCTTTTCCGGAGGAGCCTATCAACCCTATTGCAAAGCGCTGATCAAAAGCAAGAGCCACAAGAGCAGCTTTTCCATACCTGGAAACGCCTTCAATTCCAACCTTTTTGGCATCGACCAATGTATCGGTTTCCAGATAATCCAAACCACGGGCAGCACCCCAGGCCCAGGCCCGCAATGCGCCCCAGTCCTCTGGCTTTCGTGGTTGACCTTGATTAACCAGTCCTATAATTCCCCGGGTGAGTCCCGCTCCATTATCGGTCTGGATGCTGGAAGGATCAATCATGGCATATCCCCAGCCGGCAGCAAGCAGCTGTTCTGTTGGCGCTGAGTCGCCGTTAGGGGCAGGAGCAAAAAAGTTGGGTCCGGGTAAACGTGTTATAGGTGTGTATGCAGGATATTTCTCAAAAACGGCTTTCATCTCCGGATTTTTCTCAATCATCATTTCCTTAAAGGTGGTGTTGATTTTTTCCATATCCTCCGGTGATGGCTGTGCAGGAGAGGGGAGTGAGGGTCGTCCAAACATCATCAATACCGGAACAGGGCCTTTTACATTTGAGGGTATCACCACCACCATGTTTATGTCAACATTAATCAACGGATAACTGCTATTATCAACATGTCCGATCATTTGTCGGGCAATCACCGGAATTCGTCCTACAAATTCCCTGTCGGTGATTTTTGCCGACCAGGTAACTTTTGGAATATTTGCAGGTAAACGGCCATATATTTCTTTTTCAAATTCCTCAATCAGTTCCGGTCTTCTTTGATTCCACCACATGGTGGCTGATGTAACTTTTTTTCCATTTTTCAATGTCAATACGTCAGGTAAAACAGGGCAGGGGTTTGCTGCCGATTCGTCGTAATTTGCATGGTTCGGGTCTTTTTCATTGCCGCTGTAGCCCGGACGTAGCCGTGTAATTCCTAACTGATCCTTCATGTTCTGGTGGTCCTGTTCGGTTGTAAATGTAACCAGCGGAGGATATTTGTCAGTTTTGTTGCCGGAGCTTTGTCCGTATGTTTTCGAAACGCAAAAAAGCAATAAGAGGAATATAGTTTTCTTCATTTGAGGTAGATGTTTTGACTGGGATTTACATCCTCCTAAAGTACAAAATATTAACAATCACGAATGCATGTTTGGGTTTTCTTTCTTTTCGGGAAGATGGATATGATTAAGAACAGGAGGGATATTTAAAAACTGAGGCTGCTCGTCCTAAAGCAGCCTCAGTTGTTGTTTCCAAAGTTTAATCCAGATCCTCACCATTGGCTTCCGGTTGAAACAGGATATCATCAATTTGAACAGTTTGAATGCCTCCCGGAGAATGGAACGAAACAATATCGCCTTTTTTGTACCCCAGCAGTGCACTACCTAAAGGAGAGAGTACCGATAATAGTCCATCCTTAAAAGAGGCTTTCTCGGGATAAACCAATTTTACAGTTTTTGTTTGTCCATTCTTGAGAAATTTAAGCAGTACCTCTGAATTCATTGTTACAACATCGGGATCAATTTTTTTTGAATCAATTTTTCTTGCCCTTTTTATTTCGATATTCAAAAAATTGAGCTCGCGCAAATTATAAGCATTTTCGTCTAATTGCCTAATAATAAGTGTATTCAACCTGGAGTAATCAACTTTTGTGATCATTATTTCCTGCGTTTGTTCCATAGCCTTTTAAATTAATTGAAGCAATTCTATAAAAAATATTGCTTCCTGTGATTATAGTATTAAATTTGTCGGATTCGATATTATAACATCGCATCCGATGCAAATATAAAAAGGTTGTACTTAATAAACAAATATTTAAGAATGGGAAGCCGATATGATGTCTTAAAGCAGATTATTGATCTTTGGGAAGAATATGAGAACAACACCGACCAGATACAACTGAAAGATTTTGCAGAATGGCTCAATTTACAAATTAAAGGAAGGCCGGATCTTACTGAAAAGCCTGCAATGTCCCGTTTTCGTAATTCTCCGTCCATACAATCGCAGCCTCTTAAGAATTTTGATGAACCTACAAGGTTCATGGAGTACATATCCCGCATATCGCGGTTTAACGAGTTCTATACACGCAAATTTTTCGAAGGATTACCTATTAACAGTCGTTTGGAGTTTTTATTCCTGCAAACTGTCAATTTAACAGGTAAAGCCAAGAAAACCGATTTGATAAACTATTTACTGGTAGAATACACTACCGGCATGGATATTATAAAACGACTGATTAATAATGGCTTGCTTCAGGAAACCTTAAATGAAAATGACAAAAGGGTAAAGTTGCTGGAAATAACTGAAGAAGGGAAGAACCAGTTGTTGATAGCCGAAAAACGCTTAAAGGATGAGCGTACCATGTTTCTGGCCTGCACTAGTATGAATAAATGGAAAAAGACGATGCCGGTACTCGAAGAAATATGCGACTTCCACAATGATATATACAATAATCATAACAACAAGCCCTATCCGGAATTACTGAATCTGATGGATTCGCTCAAACATTTACATCAATAAAAGGAGTTTTATTTAATAAGCAGAAAAACTCCAACTCCCAGAACAACAGCATATGTCCGTCCGTCTTTGGACCATAGTGACCAGCCTTCTCCTTTGGCTTTCTTTACTGCGTCTTTAGGATATTGATTGGGTGTAAGTTCAATGATCTCATCAAATAAAAGCTCGTCACTGAGTATTTCGAGAGCTTTTTCCTGGTTTCTGCTAATTATAATCGATTCCATTGGTTATTTATTTTAAGCTGGTATATACAAAACCAATGCCAAGGTTTTACCGGACCAAAAGCCATAATGAAAGTCGATCCTGATTCCTGCCCAATGGCAATTTGTACCCTTTTTAACGGTCAGCGTCTTTGTTTATTGTGCTGGTTTTTAAATAAATTTTATCAATCAATTAAATTCTTTGAAGAATATGAATGTGGACAATAGAGACGTGTTTAATAATACATTCGTAGGTATGACAGTATTGTTTTGAAATCGATAGAATTCCCAATGAATACGGCTTTTTGTTCGATAGGATAGGTTAAAAACAAGCCTTGATAAAACAAAAGGCCGTGTCTCACGACCAGGCCTTTCAACTAACCAACAAATCCAAATTGATTTACTTGAATTTAAACGAAATTAGTTGCTTAAAAAGTCCTGGCAAAAAATATAGGTATTACAAATGCATTACAATAAGTTTTTTGAAAATAAAAAAGGTGGAGCTTCACAGGTCCACCTTTTAATTTTAAACTACTAACTAACTACTACTACTTACTATGAATATATCTTATTTAAACCTAATGTCTGATTAACTAACAGCGTATTTATGACAATAACCCTGCCAGAAATGTTCGTCAGACAGTTAAAATATGTTAAATGTAAATGCAGTTATCCGATCCTGCTTATTTGATATTTTTCGCTATAAACTCAAGATGCAGAGATAAGCATTTCCTGAACAATTCTGGTTATCAGTCGTTCTTACGGCTAATTATGGCTAATTACGATTATTTAATAGTAGGGCAGGGAATTGCCGGAACCATGCTCGCCCATTTTCTGTTGAAAAGGGGCAGGAGAATATTGGTTGCCGATAGGTATAATCCATCTTCATCATCAAATATCGCAGCAGGATTATTCAACCCTGTTACAGGAAAGCGTTTTGTGAAAACATGGAAAGCCGATACCGTTTTACCTTATGCAGCGAAAGTATATGGCGAGCTGGAGGTGGCACTAAATAAAAAGTTCTATTTCCCGAGGAATATTCTGAGGGTTTTAACTGGTACTGACGATATTCATCTTATCAGGAACAAGAGTGAAAATCCGGAGTACAAAAGCCATTTTAATTCGGAT
>JAJYAG010000166.1 GCA_021779665.1 Bacteroidota bacterium
TAAAGTGACCTTATGTCATTTCGAACGAAGTGAGAAATCCTTATTTAAATTCATTTTTATAAATTATTTATCGGAGAACAGTGATTCAAAAATATAAAATATATGATTGGCAATCATGAAATTTTCATGAAGCGATGTCTTGAACTGGCGGCCATGGGACTGGGGAATGTAGCTCCAAACCCCATGGTGGGATCGGTAATTGTTCACGAAGGAAAGATTATTGGCGAAGGTTACCACCGGAGATATGGCGAGGCTCATGCCGAAGTAAATGCCATCAACTCAGTTTCGGATAAATCGCTTCTCAAAAATGCCAATTTGTACGTTAACCTGGAGCCCTGCGCTCATTATGGCAAAACGCCTCCATGTGCTGAGTTGATCGCAAAACTACAGATTCCCCGCGTGGTTATTGGCTCGGGCGATCCCAATCCGCTTGTAAACGGCAAAGGAACTGCTATGCTGAAGGAAGCCGGATGTGAAGTAATTTCAAATATCCTGAACGATGCATGTAAGGACCTCAACCGGCGTTTTTTCACCTTTCAGCAGAAGCAAAGACCTTACATCATTTTGAAATGGGCCGAGACTGCCGACGGGTACATCGATAAAATAAGAAGCAGCGACGAAAAACCACAGTGGATATCGAATGAAGCATCGCGTATACTGGTGCACAAGTGGCGCAGCGAAGAACAGGGAATCTGGGTCGGCGCCAATACCGCACTGATGGATAATCCGCAGCTGAATGTAAGGGACTGGAAAGGCGCTGATCCTGTGAGAATTGTTATAGACAATGAACTTACACTTCCGCTCAACCTGAGAATATTCGACGGAAAGCAAAAAACCATTGTTTTTACACTGAAAAATAGTAATTTAGTCACCGAAAACGTTGAATACGTCAAATTACCTTCAGATATTGATAAAATTTCTTTCGTTTTGAACCACCTCTACTGTAACAAAATACTGTCGGTTATAGTAGAAGGAGGTGCTAAATTAGTTGGTTTACTGATCGAAAGAAATTTGTGGGATGAAGCAAGGGTTTTCCAGGGAAAAGCTTTGTTTGGCGGAGGTATTTGTGCGCCGGGGTTGTTTATGCCAGCGCTTTCTGAATCGGACATCGACGGGGTTTGCCTGAGATTTTACAGGAATAATCGCTGATTTAGGAGGTTGTTATGCGCAAAGTATTTCAGTTTTAGTATCTTTGGAAATTTTTAACCATATAACCTATTCATAAATAGCAAGATATGATGAAGTTACATTATCTGACAAAACGTATTTTATTACTAACCCTGGCTACTTTTTTATTTTCTGCAATCTATTCCCAAAATGCTAAAAAATTCTTCAAATCGGGCCAGGAATTTTTAGAAGCAGGCAATTACAACGATGCCATTGTACAGTTCACCAGCTCTATAAGCTTAAGTCCTGAATACAAGGAAGCTTACGAAATGAGAGGTTTGGCTTATCAGAACCTGAACGAGCATCAGAAAGCTGCCGACGATTTTAACAGGGCGGTGATATTCGATCCCAAAAACGAGGTATTGCTCACCAATCTGGCACGATCGTATAACCAGCTGAAACAGTACAACGAGGCAATTGCGGCCCTGAACAAAGCCACATTTCTGAACAGGAAATACGTTCCGGCCTATCAGGAGAAAATACGATCCATGCTTGCCCTCGATAAAGCCTTTGATGCCCTGAAAGTGAGCGATACCACGCTTGCGCTCGAAGGGAGTGCTTTGAACTACTACCTCCAGGGAGTGGTTACCGAAAAGCTGAATACGCCTCAAAAAGCAGAATGGGCTTATGGAAAAGCCATCAAAGAAGATAAGAAATACACCGACGGGTATATTGCACTCGCCAATCTTCAGGCCAATATCGACAAGCTCGAAGACGCCATGAACAACTGCAACGAAGCCCTAAAGCTCGACCCTTCGTCGAGAGGCGCTTTACTTGTACGCAGCCGCGTTTTTGTGAAACGTCAGGACTACCAGAATGCTATCAACGATATTTCGCGCAACATTGTAAGCAACCCGAACGATGAAGAGATGTTCTTCATCCGTGGCACTTATTATCAGCAATTCAGCCAGCACCAAAACGCCATCAACGACTTCAACAAAGTGCTGACATTAAACCCGAAACATGCTGACGCGCTTTACAACAGAGCTAAATCGAACGAGGAAATTTCGAACTTCGCAGCTGCAATTAAAGATTACGAAGCGCTGGTAGCCATTTCGGAATTCGATGCCAAAGCCAAAATACTCCTGAAGCAGGCCAATGAAAGGCTTTTTGAACTGAACCGCGAAAATGCACCTCCGAAAATTGTTCTGCTGGATCCCGAACCGAAAGAAAAAATTCAGGTAGAAATCCCAAATAACAGGACCTCGGTGGTTGTAAAAGGATATGTAACCGATAAAAGCGCTGTTAAAAACATCAAGGTGAACAATCTCGATGTTAAATTCGAGATGCTAAACGACCAGGCCGAATTTATTGCCGAAGTTCCCGTATCGGGCATCGACGTTTTAAGTGTTAGCGCCACCGACGCATACAACAATATTGAAAAGCTGAATTTCAACATCAAACGCACCGAAATAAATCCTCCCAAAGTAGCCATTGTAGCTCCTTTTGCATCCGATAACGGAGAGATCTATCTGGACAGCAACGATGCCAACCTGTATGTTGAAGGGAAAATCACCGACGAAAGCCTTGTCAAATCGATTCTCATTGAAGGAGTTTCGGCAAGTTTCAAGCTCGATGAGAATAATCCCACCTTCTCGGCCACCATCAATGTGAGTAACAAGAATAAAATTACTGTACAGGCAACCGATATTTATGGCAACCAGGTACCGGTAACTTTCACACTTAACCGCGAGAGCGCTGCCTTACTCGGCAATAACCCCATGGGCAAAACCTGGGTGGTATTTATCGAGAACGCAAAATACAATACTTTTGCCAGCCTCGAAGGCCCTACCAAAGATGTGAGCCTGATGAAGACAGCTCTTGTTAAATACCAGGTTAACAACATTATTCATAAAAAGAACCTTACCAAGGACCAGATGGAAAAATTCTTTTCCATTGAACTGCGCGACCTTATCAAGAGCAACCGTGTGAATACGCTGATGATCTGGTATGCCGGTCACGGAAAAACAGTAAGCGAAACCGGTTACTGGATCCCGGTGGACGCCTCACGCGACGATGAGTTTACTTATTTCAACATACAGTACCTGAAAGCTGCCATGCAGTCGTACACCTCCACGGTGAATCACACTCTTGTGATTACCGATGCCTGCGAATCGGGACCTTCGTTCTACCAGGCCATGCGTTCATCGTTGCGCGAAAGAAGCTGTAGCGACTGGCAGGCTACCCGCATGAAGTCGTCGCAGGTATTTTCGTCGGCAGGTTACGAGCTGGCGGTTGACAATTCGCAGTTTACCAAAACTTTTGCCAACATCCTGGGAAGCAACCCAAATTCATGTATCCCGATAGAAAGCATTGTGATGAAGGTACAGAATGCCGTAGTCACAGCGAATCCAAATCAGAAACCCCAGTTCGGAAAAATTAACGGACTGGCCGACGAGGATGGTACATTCTTCTTTATAGCCAAGGAATGAAACCATAGCTGCAGATATGGTTTCAACAGCTAATAATTTCAAAAAGATTATTCCACTTTTTACTGGAATAATTTTTTTGTTTTTATTGGGTTCCAATTCTGCAAAGTCGCAAAGCTATCATTTCGATAATTACAATGTTGAAGAAGGGCTCGGGCAGTCGAAGGTATTCTCCATTATTCAGGCCCAGAACCATCAGATATGGCTGGCTACTTTAAGCGGTGCATCACGATTCGACGGGCAGACATTCAGAAACTTCACTTCGGAGGATGGTTTGGCCGAAAACAGCGTACGTTCTCTCTTTGAGGATTCGAAAGGAAATATCTGGTTCGGGCACTCCGAAGGAGGGCTTTCGCGTTACAACGGAAAGATATTCGAACATTTCCCGGCAGGATTTTTACTGAATAAAGATGTTACCGGTTTTGCCGAAAACAAAGAAGGAGGTTTATGGATCATTTCAGCAGGCGCCGGAGCTGTTTTAATTTCAAATCCCGGAGCTCCCATCCAGGATATTAAATTTGAAAGGTATAAAGGCAACCGTTTGAGCGACATGGTTTACGCCTGTTACAGGATGAGCGACGACCGTATTTACTTTATTACCGATGCCGGAATAAAAATTTACAACGAAAAGAACAACTCGTTTTTCAATTTCAATCCCCCTTCGTTGCCAAAATATTTCCAGTACACGTCTATTTGCGAGGACAAAAAAGGGAATATCTGGATTGGCACCCACAACGGGGGACTTTACCAATACATAGTTAAAAAAGACACCGTAAAAATTTATGATGCCAGGGACGGCTTAGGCTCCAACTTCATCAGCTTTCTCTATCCCGACAAAAAAGGGAATATCTGGGCAGGTACCTGGGGCCAGGGAGCTACCTGTGTTACCTCCGATGGTCAGCTGAAAGTTTACAACACCAAAAACGGATTAGGCGATAATTATATTTTCAGAATTATTGAAGATGCAGAAGGCAACATCCTGATTGGCACCACGGCACATGGGTTATTTGTTTTCAAGGGAGAAGCCATGGTGAATTTCTCACAACCCGATGCACTGATGAACAAACAGGTTTCGGCCATTCTCGAGGACAGGGAAAAACGAATCTGGTTCGGCACCAATAACGGAATCTCCATTTATAATCCTCTTGCCGGCGGAGAAGTTAAGTTTGCACATTATACTCCCGAGAACAGCATTATTTCGGAACAAATAAGATTTCTGAAAAAGGACCTGAACAATGACATCTGGATCGGATCGGATGAATACGGCGTTTTTTTTTACGACAATCAAAAGAAAACCTTTTCCTCACCTTTCGAACTAAACTCGTTGCTTCCCGAGGACAAGGGAGTCCTGAGCCTTGAAGTTGACCACAACAATACCATTTGGGTAGGCACCATGGATGGTCTTGTATCTTTTAACAAATCCACCTTAACGGGAAAAAGGCTAAGCACCCTGAATGGTTTGGCCGGCAACTATATCACAGCCTTGTTCTGTTCGTCGGACAGCACTCTTTATATCGGTTCCAAGGGTAAAGGGATGACTGTTATGCGCGATACCACCAAAAAGATATTCAAGCTCGACAACTCCGAGACTCCGTTATGCTTTACTGAGGGACCTGACGGGACAATTTGGATCGGCACCGAATCGCACGGACTGATTGGCTTTAAAAATGAAAAAATTATTAAACGTTACAGCCTGCGTGAGGGAATGCTTTCCAACCTCATCAACTTTGTTAACTGCGACGCCGAGGGAAATTTATACTGCGGCACAAACAAGGGGCTGAACAAAATCGAAGTAGCCAGAAATAAAATATACATCTACTCGAAACGGAACGGTTTCTTAGGAAAAGAGGCACGAAAGAATGCCACCTATAAAGATTCAGAAGGATACCTGTGGTTTGGCACCGTTAACGGAGCCGTACGCTATTCGCCGGGCCTCGACGATCCAGGCACAATTCAGCCGTTAACGCATATCAGGAAAATTACGGTTAACCAAGTGGAATACGACCTCAACCAACCCCTTGTTTTTAACAGCGGCCAGAATTCGGTTACCCTTGAATATATAAGCATCTGCCTACGAAACCCCGATGCCGTTCTTTACCAGGTGAAGCTCGACGGAATTGACGACGACTGGCAGCCGGTAACCACACACACGTCCATCACCTACCCTGCCCTGCCTCCCAACAAATATGTTTTCCAGGTAAGGGCCAGAAACTCTAACGGAGTGTGGAATACCATTCCGGCGACGGTTTCTTTCGAGATTATGCCACCATTTTACATGCGCTGGTATTTTATCCTGAGCTTTGTATGTGTGATGATTGTAGTACTCATAGTATTTATCAAGCTAAGAGAAAAGACCCTTATTGTTGAAAAAAGCGTGCTTGAAGAACGGGTGCAGGAGCGTACTTATGAGGTAATGCATATGAACGAAGAGCTGGCTATGAAAAACAAGGATGTCCTGGCCAGTATAGAATATGCAAAACGAATTCAGCTTTCGGTGCTGCCGTCGGTTATTCCGTTCGACAATACCTTTGTGCTGTTTAAGCCCAAGGATATCGTTTCGGGCGATTTCTTCTGGTTTATGGAAGACGAAACCTACGAATGGATGGCGGCTGTGGATTGCACTGGTCATGGCGTTCCGGGTGCCTTTATGTCGCTGATTGGCTATAATTCGCTCAACAAAATTGTCCGCGAAATGAAGATAAAGCTGCCATCGGAAATCCTGAACCAGTTAAACGATGAAGTTACCAAAACACTTCATCAGTACGGAAAGGAAGAATCCATCAGCGATGGTATGGACATTGCGCTTGTCCGTTACAACAAACAAACCCACGTGCTCGATTATGCAGGAGCTTTTAATCCGCTTTGGATTATCAGAAGACGCGAGCTGCTGGAAACACGTGCCGACAGGTTTGCCATTGGCCGGACACCCCACGAAGGAAAAACATTCTCAAACGACACTACCCAGCTTCAGCCCGATGATACCATCTACCTGTTTACTGACGGTTATGCCGACCAGTTTGGTGGGGTTGACAATAAAAAGTATAAAACAGCAAAATTCAAGGAATTCGTTATCAACATCCAGCAATACTCCATCCCTATACAAAAAGAAATGCTCGAGGAAAATATCGAGAAGTGGCGTGGAAATAATATCCAGGTGGATGACATCCTGGTAATGGGAAGAAAGTTTAAGTTTTAAATACATAAGGGATATTGAGCCTGCAGAAACCTTCTTTAACCGTCACTTCAGCAAGCTACGCTTGCTCAGTACGGCTTCCAGCCGAAATAATACAAAGTTTCATCATCAGTAATAATATGGCCGGAGGCCCGTCATACGACACAGCGAGACGCTCATAGCTGATTTTCAGATGCAGTAAAATTAAAGCAGTAATTACCTTATCTTTTAGTCCCGCTAGGGACGGAATTATGGTAGTAGGATGCAATTAATTAGCATTCTCAATCCCGTAGGGATGACATTATGGTTGTATTTAATTACCAAAACACAAACAAGGAATTTAACCATAATGCCGTCCTTACAGGACTTGAATATAACCGCCCACAATTATTTCTACCATAATATCGTTCCTACGGAACTTTACTTAATTACCTTCTTCATATTAATAGCTTATATACCTTAGCTTGACGGCTATGAGCGAGATGCTAAGCCGAGCTCTTTCAGATACACTTCATTAAAAAACCGAACAGCTTAATAACATCCGGTTCCTTATCAAGATCAATCTTTTCTTCATTGATAAAGTTATCGATCTGAGGCTTATGATTTGGATACATTTTATTGATTGTAATCCGGTTAAGAATACGATAACGGCCTTTTGAATCGGCAATATAGAACTCAGATTGCTTCGACACCACCACCTCCTGGTTCACAGTAAGCTTATTTGTTTTGGCGTCGCCATAATAGCTGCTCATGGTAGAGGTGGCTGCGAGGGAAGACGTGGTTCCGTAAGCTCCGCCCTTGCGAACTTCATGAACTTTAATAAACTGCTTCCGGGTAAGATATTTGCCGAAACCCACCGCCAGCACCTGGTGATATCCTGAGGAATAATAAAAAGTATCTGACGGAAAGATGATGATTTCGATATTTTGTGGGTTTGCGATGGCTAGTGTATCGCCGGGTTTTTGAATAAACATCATCTGCCCGTAAAGAATATTATAATTCATCCGGGCTGAAATAACTTCTCTGTTTTTGAGAAGAACCGTTCCTTCTATAAACGCTGGATACAGATATGATTCCTCTTTTGAAAAACATTCCTGAATTTCTTGTCCGGGTTTCACAACTTTCTTTTCCTGGGCAAAACAGATTGAGCATAATGCCAGGAATACGGTTGCGTTAAGTAAGGTTTTCATGCATTCCAAGTTTATTGGTTAAAGTTAATTGCGTTCCATTTTGCTGAAACACTCTTCTGCAGTGATTCAAATATTTATTCTGTCAGAATCTGCTCCATTCCTATAATTGCTTTTATAAAATCGTTCTCGCGTTTGAAATTAAGGTGCTTCCCGCGGATGTTGTTACGAATTGCTTCTTCTTTGGCCGGGAATAACTGATACAGGTTTTTAATGTTGCGGTTGATATTATAAACCTTCCCCTGAACCACCAGGTAATATACCGGCGCCTGCCGATACTTGTAATATTTTATGGAATTACGGATATAGCTGGTGTAGGGAACCGACTTTCGTTTCACATACAACTTTATATTGCCCTCATAACAAACCTGGAGAAATCCATTACCTGCTTCGGGCAATTGTAATCTTTTAAAAAGAAAAGCCGTATCGCCGTTGTTAAGCTGAAAATGAGTAATATTATGACGATCGAGCAGTACCTGTCCATGTTTTTTACTGAGCCAGATCAATTGATCCTCAAAAGAATTATACCTAAGCGAAAGCTCATTGAGCGAATCGCCATTTGAGAACCAGATTTTACCGGGAAGAAACTCATCGCGAAAATGAATTCCCTTGTGGGTAAAACTTAAATCGGAGTAAGCCTCGCCAATTAAATTCTGAAAAACAGGTTTAAGGATTAGCGAATCACCGCCCGGCTGTCCTGCCTGAGCATACAAGGCAATGTATAAAAGGCTTAAAACCATTAGCTTTCTCATAGGCCCGTAACTTTAAAAGTAGAAAACGCTTTTTGAATATTCCCGTCGTTATCCACGGCTTCAACTTCAATAATATACTCCCCCGGAATATCGGATGTATAAAATTCAATGTCGTGCAGGTCGGGCCGGGCATTCCAATAAAGTAACTGCCTGAGGTCGGGCATAGGATCCTTCACTGACCTGTAGGCATAGTTAGGCGAAATATACGTGGTTGATCCCGAAAAAGAGGGCATGTTGTAAACACAGGTACCTTCGTCGAAACCGAACGATTTTAATTTATTGGCCGAATTAATGGATACAACGCCATTAAAGGTCAGATCTCCCATCATCCTCAGAGCTGGTAAAAGTTCAATTTTGGAAATAGCCGCCGAAGGAAAATTCAAAACCATCTTCAGATCGTAAGCATAAACGCCATCCAAAAATATGACAGCCGGTTTCGTGAAGTAAGTTTTATCGGTTTTATTCACCATATAAATAAAGTTGCCGCCGTTTTCAGCTTTAACCCTGGTTCCCGATAAAATATTCTCTGAAATCTCCCGGAAATTTTCCAGTTCAACAAAATCGGCCGGACGCACCACCAGAGCTCCGCCATTGTAAACAAAGGGTATTTTAACCCGTGCCGGCAACTCACTTGTTTTAACATTTGAAACGCCATAGGACTTCTGAATACGCACGATATTCCGGCTTTCCCTTATAAACTTACGAAGCTCGGGTGTAATGCCATAATGAACAGGAACGAAAGGTTTCTGAAGTTTAAATTTGTCATCGGGTATAATGGAATAATTACCATTCTTCCTTTCGGCTTTAATAATAAGCTGTTTCCCAAGATAGTAGTCGTTCAGCAAAAACGAAAAATTACCGTTCGTATCGCTAAAAGTATATTGAAGATTAGCTACACTGTCGGGTGCAGAAAGAAACAAACATTCGCCCGGTACAGGCTGCGAACCGGAAGAAATGACTTTACCCGTAAGGTAAATTCCATCGCGTTCAGCAGGAAACTGAAGTTTTTTATCACCCGAAACTGCAGGCTCGGAAATTGAAGAAGTGCGGCCATTGGCGGTAAAGGGATTCCGGGAACGGACACTTACTGTAAAGTCCTTAAAGGTTTGGCTCTCTGAAGGAGGTAAAAACTTTACATTCACCTTTTCGCGGAAGCCAAAACTATCTTTTGTTAGGAAAATTTTAAATGAGTCTTGGGGGACAAAATCATTTTTTAAGCTGTCGTCCTGCTGAAAGAGATTTGAGAGCCATTCGTCGAACCTGTTTACAATTAATATCTGCTTGTAGAAATATTGATCCTCACTGAAGTTCCGCATATATCCTGTAAAGGCAACTATCTGGTAATAGCCGGTCTGCAGCGTATCGGGAATATAAATGCAGCTTGTTCCAATGTTGTTCTGTGCGGTTTTTAAAAATATGGACGAATAGGTATTCTTTGCATCCCGGAGCAAAACATAGCAAACATTGCTCGGAGTTTCAGAACTCAGGGACTGAGAATAAATCCGCGTTTTGAGAAGTATATTTTCACCGGCAATATAAGCATCCCTGTCAGTGGTTACAATCACTCTCTCCGGCACGAGGGGGCTTTGTCCCGTGATTTTATCAACCGAAAACAGGCTGATAACGAAGAATATAAACAGCACACTGTTCTTCATCAATAAATCCAGGTTTTAGGTTTAACGAACGGGCTTTTACCTGAATTTACGATTGTATCCGGGTCCAAGGGGTCAATCGGCTGCAGGGTAAAGGAGTCCTGCTGAGGTAGGGGGTTTATCCTGAAAGTTCGGTTACTGACAGCCGAAACTTCAAAAATACCCAAAACAAGAGCATCGGGATCGCTGATACACTTCAAATTCCCAATACTCTGAAAAGGAATAGGATCGAATATTTGTTGCTTTGCCTCCAGTTGCTTGTTTAAAGATTTGTAATACTCGTAAGTTTCCTTATTGAGGCGATATTGCTTAAACGAAATCACGAATTTATCGAGTGTGTTAAAAATCTTAATAGTTGCGCCACTGGCTACACGGAGCTCTTTGGTATATATTCCGTAAAAAACACAGTCGACAGGGCAAAATCCCAAATCGTGCTGAAACACACCCGAGCTGTTGTATTTGATATCGTTGATATTGAAATAGTCGTCAGGGTTAAATTTCTGCCAGCAATAACTTATTTTAGGCGTATCCCTTTCCATTACAAACTGCGATACGAGAATGCTGGAAAAGCGGTAATACGGGTTGGTATCGCTTGTTAAATCGAGCGAAGTCATAAACTGGGAGCCAGGCACATTGAAGTAAACAATTTCTCCGCCATCCGTATTTGGGTATTTGCCGGTTCTGCGCGTGTTGGTAATTTCCGAAAATTCTTTCCTCGGGAAAAGTGTTTGTTCGGAGGATTTATAGACCTTGCCATCCTTTGTCCGGATGGTTAAAGTGTATGCGGATCCGGTTCTGGCCCGAAACTTAGCAGGATTGGACACATATTTACCCGGTTTTACTTCATCAAAAGTATATAACCCCCCGCCTTTTTCAGCGATAAAGACTTCAGCGCCCGTTTCGGGAATCAAACCTACTGAATCGAAAGGCAGAGCCCTGGAAACTTTTATGGTATGGGAACGCAGCTCATCGGTAATTAACCCTTCCACCACCAGCGCTTTGGGCGCGTCGTACAACTCGGGATGATAGGCCTCCCGGCACGAAAACAGCATAAAACTCAGCAACAGATATGTCAAAAACCTTGTTATCATCAAAAAACAAAATTGTAGGTGAAAGTTGGCAAAGGCCTTCCGATAATATAGAGCTTGTAAAGCGCCGAACGACCTCCGAAATCAAAAGGACTGCGGTCGCGCTGATAGAATATGGAATAGGCATTTTTACGGCCATAAACATTAATGATTGAAAAAGTCCAGTATCCCTTCCATTTTTTCTTCAGTTTCAGACTTTCGTATCGCGACACCGACAAATCAAGCCGGTGATAATCGGGCATTTTGTATTTGTTCCTGTCGGAATAATATGCAATCTGGTAATCCTTAATACTGTATTTTATTTCGGGCAACGTGACAGGCCGGCCGGTGTTATAGGTAAATGTAGCGCCCAGTTTCCAACGCTTGTTAAAGCTGTAGCCGGCATTAATCACCAGGTTATGCAAACGGTCGAGGTTATCGGGAAACCAGTTATTTTTATTAATCTGCTCCACGGGATTATCAGAGATGGTGCGGCGTATGGATTTTGAAAGCGTGTAGCTTACCCAGCCAGTGAGTTTACCCACGTTTTTCTTACCGTACAGTTCAACTCCAAAGCTTTTCCCTTCGGCAGCAATAAGCTCCGTTTCGATATGCCGGCTCAAAAACAACTGGGCACCGCTTTTATAATCGATTACATGCTGGTAGTTCTTAAAATAAACCTCAACGGAAGTTTCGAAATTCTTGTTGGCAAAGTCCCGGAAGTACCCCACAGCTACCTGGTCGTTAACAAGCGGCCGGTTGTATTTATCGCTCAGCTTCCACAAATCAGTGGGTGTGGCAACCGAAGTTGCCGAGATCAGGTTTACATACTGGTTAATTCTGTTATAACTTAACCGCAGGGAGCTGTTCACATTTATATTATACCTGAACGAGACACGAGGCTCAATTCCGCCCCACTGCTTAACAATTTCACCGCTCTTATAAACTGCTGAATCGATAATTGTGTTCTCCGACCGGGGTTCTCCCTCTTTATAATTGTACACAACCGATTTGCCCAAAAACAGGAAACCCGAATAACGCAACCCAATTTCCATGCTTATGCGACTATTCATTTTAAAATCGTTTCCGGCAAAAACGGCCCATTCCAAACCATGTTCGCTCGGAACCCTTTCGGAGTGAACCTGCGAATCGTCGCCCGAAGGAGCAATTTTTCCAGGAAGAATATCGTATAAAAATGCGTTTGCGCCAAAAGTAAGAATATGGACTTCATTTGGCTTGTAAATCCAGTTCCATTTCAGACTCTTATACAAAAGGGAATTGTAAGTTTTATAGGCATTGGCGAGTTTCAAGGTGTCTTTTTCCGTTAAACGGGCTTCGTAGCTGCTTATTCCCGCAGAGATAGAAGAATATAACTTACCGCTGAAACGATGCGAAAAGTTAACTGATCCTAACAAATTCCCATAACTGTAATTGTGCATGCCCGAGATGCTGAAGTTATCATTACTGGCATAGGCAAACAGCGTCAGCTTGTCGCGGCGCGAAATATTATAACTTATAAAAGCATTATAATCGTTGAATCCTGCAGAACTTTTACTTAAATCCACGTCGGGAATTTGCTTCAGCATCCAGTCGGAGTAAGAAGTTCTTCCACCCAGGGAAATTGTCAGTTTATCCTTCACGGGAATATCGATGCTGAGCCGGCTGTTAATTAACCCGATGCCTCCTTTTACCTGGGTCTTTTTTATCTGATCGTTATCCATCTGAATCGACAGGATAGAAGAAGCTCTTTCGCCATAAACTGCCGGAATTCCACCTTTATAAAGAGTAGCATCCGAAATTCCGTCGGGGTTTACGATGGATGTAAGCCCAAACAAGTGCGAAGTATTAAAAACAGGTACATCTTCCAATAAAACCAGGTTTTGGTCGGAGCTGCCCCCTCTTACATTAAAACCTGCACCAAATTCTCCGGTAGTTTGAACACCCGGTAAAAGCGACATGGCTTTGATCACATCCTTCTCGCCAAAGTTGGACGGAAGTTCCTTTATGGTTTTAACATCAAAGTTCATCACGCTCATCTTGGTACGCCGGTAATACTGGTCGACCTTTACCGAGGTAACAGAAACTTCATCGAGCATGATATTTTTAATAAACATCTCAATATTCAAGTCCCCATCGCTAAATACCTTAACCTTCAGTTCATTTTCTTCGAACCCGGGATAACTGACTTTGACATTATGCTCGCCCACGGGAATATTGGCAGAAAACTTCCCGTTCCGATCGGTTTCAAACGAACGTTTTATCCCGGTGAACTGTACCTTAGCGCCGATGATGGATTCGCCCGTACTTCCATTGATCACCTGACCCTTCACAAGGGCAGAATTCTTGCTGCCATAATTCATTATATCGCCAATACGGTAATAGCCCGCACTCTCGTCTGCAGCAGAATAATTCTCGTTCGAAACAGGCACTATGATTAACCCCGATTCACTTAACTTCTCTACCGAGCCTCCGATTATCTTAGCCAGAACCTGCAAAGACTCATTTAAAGGCATATCGGCTATTTCGGGCAACAGCACCTTCCCTTCAAACCACAAAGGATTATAGTAGATCTTAACATGATGTTTCGTTTCGAGTCTTGAAACGATGGAGTCAGCAGGGATAAATCCATCTTCGGAAGCGTTCCCGGTTTTTTGCGCAAATGCTCCGGTACAATAGAAAAAGAAGAGCAACAGAAGAACAGTTTTGATGGAAGCGCAAAAAGAATTCATCAGAAAAAATATAACGCTTTTAGTTTGCGATTAACAAACAAAAATAGCATTTACTCTTTCCTAAACAAGAATAATTATCACAAAAAAGTATGCAAAAAAAAGGGTAGGGTCAGGAATAAAATGTATTTCAGAATTTCACCCTACTGCAAATCGCTCTCTTTAATCATTCCATCGGCAATTATCGTCGATTTTAAATTAGCAGCATCCACCGGAATTGTTACAAGCAATTGGGTGGGGATATCCGAATATCCGTTGTGAATGGTGGTATTGAGAATATCATCCACTTTTTTATTATTTAGCATCCTGATGGCAAGTTCCGCGGAAAGATCGGCCAGTTTTTTCACCGGTTTGTAAACAGTCATCAGCTGACTTCCTGCTACAATATTTTTGCAGGCAAATAACTCGCCACCCTGACCTGTCACTATCACCTGTCCTACAAGATTTTCTTCCTTGAGGGCTTCAATGGCACCACGGGCCAGCATATCGGAAGTTGCAAGAATAACATCCGGAACCTTTCCTGAAAGGTTGAGAAATTGTTTCACTTCCAGGTAAGCATCCTCACTTGCCCATTTTTCGATAAAAACTTTATAATCGACCTTAATTTTGCCCGATTTAATATGCGGCTCCAGGGTTTTAGTCATGCTTTCGTCAATACCGATGGCATTGAGGTCCGACTTATCGCCTCCAAGAATTATGTAGTTACCTTCTGGTTTGGCTTTAATGGCCGATTCGGTTATCTGTTTCCCTACCATCCAGGGATCGAACGACAAAAATGCGTCCACGTCAGTGTTGGAAATCAGGCGGTCGTACGAAATCACCTTGATACCCTTCCGGTGGGCTTTACGAACCATTTCGGCAGCAGTAAACCTGTTCACCGGATCGAGAACAAGAATATCGATATTCATATTCAATAATGAATCCAGTTGCTTCATCTGGTAATCGTTGTCGTTATTGGCCTGCCGAAAAATCATCTCACCACCCAGCTCTTTTATTT
Source organism: Bacteroidota bacterium (assembly GCA_021779665.1). Classification (GTDB taxonomy): domain Bacteria; phylum Bacteroidota; class Bacteroidia; order Bacteroidales; family JAAUTT01; genus JAAUTT01. Next base: position 15,150 of record JAJYAG010000166.1, read on the forward strand.
TTACATCAAACTCATCACGCTCGATAATATATCGCTGAATATTGGTATGTGGCAACATAAAACCTACTACAGGCTTGCTTTTTGAGCAGGACACACTTACCAGAAAGAGAAAAAAAACAAAGTATAAGGGGAATCGCATTCTCATAGTTATCATTTTTGTTCTTGCACCTTATTAAATTTAGAAAAAAAATTGCAGTTTTCCTTAACAGATGCAAATTTTATTAATTAAAATAACGCCTAAACAGCACCTGAATTATCAGAGCCGACTACATATACTGAATAAACAGATTTATGTTATAATTTTATTCACTTTTCATTAACAAGCCTTTTTCCCGGGCTTTTTTACCCGTAAATTTGCCAACTAATACAATTAAAAATACCAAAATGAAATTCAGCCATCTGCATGTACATACCCAGTTTTCGCTGCTCGATGGGGCTGCCGACATAAAACAGCTCTATAAGAAAGCAATAAAAGACGGTAT
>JAJYAG010000015.1 GCA_021779665.1 Bacteroidota bacterium
TACTATGGAAAGTCCAAGTCCATTTCCTCCGGCAGTCTTCTTTTCACTGTGATCGAGCTGCGAAAAACGTTCGAAAATATAATCGAATTTATCTTTGGGGATTCCCATGCCGGTATCGGAAACAAAAAAGGTAAGCTGCTTATCTTCACCAATCATGCAGCCAAATTCAATCTTTCCTTTTACAGTAAATTTAAAGGCATTGCTGATAAGATTAACAAAAACCTGGCGGAGCTTTCCTTTATCGGTTAATATATAAAGATTGGCCGGAGCATTTGATTTTATATCAAAACTGATGTGATTCTTTTTATACCTCGACTGGTGTTCTATAAATAATAGTTTAAGATCGGTAAACAAACTTGCCAGATGACAATTTTCGCGGTTAAGAGATAACTGACCCGATTCAATTTTGGCAACATTCAGAATATCGTCAATAATGACCAGCAAATCCTCACACCGGCGATTAATTATCTGCATAAAATTCTCAACTTTGGCTTTGTTGTCGAGGTTTTTATAAACCAGTTCGGTAAAGCCGATAATTGCATTCATGGGTGTCCTTATCTCGTGGCTCATATTCTGCAGGAAGGATGTTTTGAGCCGGTCGCTTTCTTCAGCTTTTTCTTTTGCGACAAGCAATTCATTTTCCATCTTTTTCCGCTCGGTAACATCGATATCAATGCAAAAGAATTCGGGCTGTTTTCCAGGTATTTTCAATACGGTACGACTTGAGAAAACCTCCACAGGTGTACCATCCTTCTTCATTAACTTAAGTTCCGAGGCTGGCATGGCAATACCAGTTTCGGCCATTTGTACCAATGCTTCCTTTACTTCATCTTTCAGAGAAGGTGGAACAATCAGGTCGAGCAAATTTTTCCCGATAGCTTCTTCGGAAGTATATCCGAATAATTTCTCCGAAGCCTCGTTCCAGTATCGGGCAGTCCCATCAAGTGCATAGCCCTGAATGGATACATGCTGAACTTCCTGCATTAACCGCCTGAACCGTTCTTCGCTTTCCTTAAGCGCTTCGTCGGCTAATTTTTTCCCGGTAATGTCGCGCAACGAAATCAAAATGGCAACCCGGTTATCAAATGAAATTATTTTTCCGATGCTGTTAAGCCATAATTCATTACCCTTTCCGTTAATACACTTGTACTCGGACACAAAAGAATCGATCCCGTTCATTACCGTCCCAAAATCTTCAATTACCCGCTGAACTGATTCGGGAGCAAGAAACTCATAAACCTTCCGGCCAATAATTTCATTTTCGGGCAATTCCAGAATTTGCTCTATGGCATGATTTATAAAGAAAATACTTCCTTCGAAATCGATAATAAGTATTCCCTCTAACGAATTATTTACCAAAGCTTTGTATTTCCCTTCGATCTCATGAAAACTGAGTTCACTTTGGATCTGTCTGGTAACATCAGTTATAATGGTATAAATCAGTGGCTTTTCACTGATCTGAAATTTATAACTGTGTAAGTCAACGTACTTTACTTCTCCGTTCTTAAGTTTATGCTTAAAATAAAATCCGGGTGCGCCTTCTTTAACAAGAAGGGAATCAGCTGTCGGAGCTTCGTCTTCCAATGAATTTATCTGGTCGAGCCTCATACTGGTAAACTCATCAGCAGAATACCCATAGAAATTACAGGCTGCCTGGTTTGCCATCAAAATATTACCTGTTTCCGAATCGGAAATAAAACTTATAGCAGGGTTATTTTTAAACAACATTTCAAAAATGGCAGGATCCTTAATTTCTTTATGAAAATCAGACCCGCCGGCACTCCCCGACATTTCCCTTTCACCCTCATGCATAAAGCCTTATCTAATTCAATTTTGTTATTTGCCTATTAAATATAATAAAATCTCTTTTAAAAGAGAAGTGAAAAGTACATGTTTTTCTAACGTTCAGAAATATTCAGCGTATGGAATTCCGAATTATAAAAGCAGAATCCATCACAATGCGATTTTCGACATTTAAAGGAATTTCGTTATGAAGCATTGCCAGAATTGTTTCCATGGCTTTTAACCCCATCAGATAAGAAGGCTGACTCACGGTTGTTAACGACGGCTCTAGGAACGAAGAAAAAGGATCGTCGCTGAAACCCACAACCGAAACATCCTGCGGAATTTGTAAGCCATTATCCTTTAAAACTTTCATGGTAGCCATGGCCACCGTATCGTTGTTGCAAATAATGGCATCGGGTAACGGGCTAAATTCCAGCAAATGCTTTGCACCTTCCATGGAAGTTGAAATACCCAGGTTACTGTGGACTATCAATTCACGATTAAAATCAATTCCATACCTTGCCAACGCCTCCTGGTAGCCTTCGTAACGCTGACGCCCAACAGAAAGCGGCTCCAGATTGGTGATCAGCGCAATTCTCCGGCATCCTGTTTTAATCAGATATTCAGTTACAATAAATGCGGCCGTATAATTATTGGTCATGATTTTAGTAACCTGAAGATCGATACAGTCCCGATCCAGGTGTACGAGAGGAATTTTAGCATCTATCAGTTCCTGGAAATGCTGGTAATCGGTCAAATCGTTGGCAGGACAAGCTATAATACCATCCACCCTCGAAAACATCAGATCATTTACGGCTCTCACTTCTGTTTGCTGCGATTCGCCGGTATAACAGGTTATTATTCTGAAGTCGTTTTCTCCGGCTACTTTATCAATCCCCCGCAGTATTGATGAGAAATAATTATTTTCAATCTCAGGAATGATAACGCCAATGGTTTGTGTTCGGTTTTTCAGCAACCCCATGGCTAATGGGTTGGGCTTGTAATTGAGTTTACCGGCAAGCTCAAGAACCTGCTTCCTGGTGTCGGGATGTATTTCACCAGTATCGCGCAATGCCCTCGAGACCGTGGAAATGGAGATGTTAAGAGCTTTAGCGATATCCTTTAAAGAAGCTTGATTCTTCATCTTTCGAAAAAAACAAAATTTTTACGCAATATATATTTTTCTTCCTTGTAATTAGGTTAATAACCAAAATTCGTCCAAAACAAAAAGACCGACTAACCTAAAATATGTTTTTCAGCATATTTTCCATTTGCAAAGGTTTCCGGTAACCTTTGCATAAAGTTTTTCGCGGGCCAGGTTAATCCAATGAATTTCGATTAAAATGTTCAATTAATTTTACAATCACCTTAACAAAAAACACCACTATGGCTTTAAAGCAGAATATGAGTGATTGGGCTGCAGACCTGATAAACAGCAAGGAAAGAGCTGCCATTCCCATTATGACCCATCCAGGTATCGAAATGATTGGCAAACACGTTATAGATGCAGTTACTGATGGCACCACTCATTTCGAGGCAATAAAAGCTATAGCTTCACAATACCCAACCTCAGCAGCCACTATCATCATGGACCTCACCGTAGAATCTGAAGCTTTCGGATGCCGGATTAATTTTGGTGAACATGAGGTACCTTCAGTAATGGAGCGACTTGTTCACGATTTCGAAACAGTCAGCAACCTTAAAATTCCTGATATGAATTCCGGCCGGATTCAGGAATATCTTAAAGCATCGCGGCTTGCTGCTGAAAACATTGCCGACCGGCCGGTTTTTGGCGGATGCATTGGCCCGTTCTCCCTGGCAGGAAGGTTATTTGATATGACCGAAATAATGACAGCTGCCATTATAGAACCTGAGACTATTACCCTTTTGCTTGAAAAGTGCACAAAACTTCTGCTTCAATATGTACTTGAAATGAAAAAAACAGGAGTTAACGGGATTATTATAGCCGAACCAGCTGCAGGACTCCTGGATGAGACTTTATGTGAAGAGTTTTCGTCGAAATATGTTAAACTAATTGTTGACGCAACCCAGGATGAGAATTTTATGGTAGTTTTACACAATTGCGGAAATACAGGTCATTTAACACAATCGATGGTAAATACCGGAGCCGCAGGTTTACATTTTGGAAACCGGATTGATATGCTTAAGGTACTTCAGGAAGTTCCTTCCAATATTCTCGTGATGGGAAATCTTGATCCAGTTGGTGTTTTTAAAATGTCGGATGCCGGACAAATTAAAACAATAACGAGTAATTTATTGAAAGCGACCAGGGAATATTCTAATTTTGTTATATCTTCAGGCTGCGATACACCTCCGGGCGTATCACAGGCGAATGTGGATGCCTTTTTTGAAGCAGTAAATGATTTCAATTACAACAATATTACATCAAAACAACTAACGTACTAATTATGGAAAACATACTGGAAAAGATAGCTTACTGTACCGAGTTCGGAAAAATTAACAAAGTATCCCCATATCCTCCCGATATGAAAGGCCAGGACGGCGTGGACGAGTTAACCAAACTCGCACTTGAACAGGGTGTTTCACCCAACGACATCCTCACAAAGGGATTTGTTCTTGGGATGGAACGTGTTGGTAAAAAATTCTCCGAAAACAAGGTTTTTGTGCCCCAGATGCTGATTTCGGCAAAAGCTATGACTACAGGAATGGCCCACCTGAAACCATTCTTTACATCGGGAGAAGTTAAACGAAAAGGGAAATTCATCATCGGCACCGTTGCCGGCGACCTTCACGACATAGGCAAAAACCTTGTTGCTATGATGGTTGAAGGAAGCGGCTGGGAAGTAATCGACCTTGGCGTAGACGTAAATTCTGATAAGTTCATTCAAAATATTAAGAACTCCAATGCCACGGCTGTTGCCTTATCTGCTCTGCTGACAACAACCATGGTAAATATGGAGAAAATTGTAAAAGAAATCCGTGGACAGGTTCCCGAAATCAAAATATGTGTGGGTGGCGCTCCTGTAAACCAGGAATTTTGTGCTAAAATCGGCGCCGACCACTATTCACCTGATCCTCAGGGGCTGGTCGAATATCTGAACAGACTGGTTGCCTAAATCTTTTTAATCTTAACAGCCGACAGCAACCAGGCCGACAGCAGTAATGTAACTGCCGAGATCTGGAAAATGACCGATAAGCTCACATTCTGATCTTTCAGTACACCCCCTATGTAAATGGTGAGTCCGCCAATGATGGTGCTGAAAAAATTCAGAAAGCCATAACCGGTTGCCCGGTAGCGTTTATCAATAACCTGACAAAGCACGGGCATCAGGTTGGCATCGTGAAAACCTCGCGACAGGCCAAATACGACCATACCCAGAATAGCAACCCCAAATACAGCCGTGGACGACATGAGGAACAGAAAAGGAGCTCCCAGCATAAAGCCAATGATAGGCATATAAAGGCGTCCGCGGTTATTGGTTCTCGACCATCGGTCGGCGAGAATCCCCCCAACCACAACCCCAATAAAAGATGCAACCTGTATATAACTTGTTGCCGAAATACCAGCTTCACCCAGATTGAGGTTAAAATGTTCCTTCAGATAAGTGGGTAGCCATCCGTATATCAGCCAGAATGCCATTCCGATAACGCCATTGTAAATCAGCAGGATGTAAAAAGAAAATGTACCAAAAAGTTTTTTCAGGGAATCGATAAAATTTACCTGTTCCAATGCCTCTGCCGGGTTACCAGGACTTTCATCCGGTTCAGAATCTGCAATCTCTCCGGGTTTGGGATTTCGGATAAAAAGCATCAGCACAACGGCATAAACAATTCCGACCAGGCCAAATGTCTGGAAACCATATCGCCACCCCCATAATTCGGCAATGTAACCTCCTACTCCGCCTAAAGCCATTCCGGCATACAACCCGCTCACGTGCAACCCTGTGGCCAGCGAACGGGTAGGTCCGCGGTGATAATCGGTAATCAACGCCAGTGCTGCAGGAATATAACAAGCTTCGCTGATTCCCATCACTGCCCTGGCAGCCAGCATTTCGCCAAAAGAGGTAACATAACCGGTCCACAAGGTTACTCCCGACCAGACAAACAGACTGAATACGATTACTTTTTTACGGCTGTACTGATCGGCCACATAGCCTCCCAAAGGACTAACAATTCCGTATACCCACAGAAATACGGAGGTCAACAAACCAAACTGTGCATCGGTCATGGCGATGCTGTCCTTGATAGGATCGCGCATAGAGGTAATAAGCAGCCTGTCGAGATAATTCAACATGGCTACTACCCAGAGCATGGCTACAAGCATCCAGGCATATCGGGGAATACGCTTACTCATTGTTCACCGGATTTATGTCTTTCAAAGTATTCCAGCACTGATAAAGTCCCCGTGGAACGTGAAAACAACCTTTCCATTTACCACCTTTCAACTGTAACAGCACTTCTCCCCGGCGGTTGAGATAACCAAACCACTCGCCAAATTCCTTATCGGGAAAATGAGACCATGTATAATCGTGAACTTTTTTGAACCATGCCAGGGAAGTCTGATTGCGGGTAAGTTTATATGCTTTTGCCAGGCTTATCAGGGTTTCCATGTGCACCCACCAGAGTTTCTGATCCCACTCCAACTGCTGCACCGGATGACCTTTCACATCCATAAAGTAGAAAATGCCTTCATAATCCTTATCCCAGCCATATTCAACAGTACGGTTGCAGATTTCAACAGCTTTTTCTATCAGTGCTTTATCATTCAGTCGAACGCCAAGATCCATGATAAACCACATGGCCTCAATGGCATGTCCCGGATTCAACAAACGCCCTTCGTACGAATTGGAGAAGCTGCCATCGGCAAGCACATTTTCATGAATTAATCCCGTGTCGTGATTGTAAAAGACCTCCATCACTTCGTGAATACATTCTTCAATGGTTTGCTGAACCAAACCTTTATCAATCAAATGCTCCGTTTCCAGTGAAAGGTTGCAGAGAATCATAGGCAGCGAAAATCCTTTAAGCGGACGGCTCTCAGGAACATTCTTTGAATATTTGCCTTTTGGGTTCTCCCACCTTTTCAGGATATTATTGAAGGTATCTGTTGCTATGCCGGCATACTCACTGTTGTCTGTTGCTTTGGCCAACTGACTGAAAGCCATTGTAGCAAAGCAATCCGAGAAAATATTGTATGGCTGAATAAGTGGTTTCCCTTCACGCGTAAGCGAAAAATAGAAGTTTCCTTCAGCATCGCGTCCGTATTTTTTCAGAAATTCCGCTCCATTTAAAGCTATGTCCCGCCATTCCTCCCTCTTATCAAAGTTATTGTACAGGTACGAAAACATCCAAACCTGCCGGCCCTGAAGCCATACGAACTTGTCATTATCGTAGCAGTTTCCCTGCCTGTCCAAACAGGTAAAAAAACCGCCCATTTCCCTGTCGATTGAATATTTTTCCCAAAAAGGAAGTACATCAACAAGCAATTCCATTTTATACTGAGAGGCAAGCAACTTAAAATCCGAAGTAGTCATCTGGTTGAAAATTTACTTTGAGAATAATTCTTCCATAGAAAGTCCTTTGACATCAGTGCAGAATTCCTTATATGCCTCTTCAGTCATATTAAAAACAGGCGAACGGAATTTGCCAAGATCGTAACCGATGTAACGCATGTATGCTTTACCAGTGGCTATGCCGCCGTACTTTCCAAGTAAGCGGATCATATCAATAGAGATTTGCTGATATCTTCTAGCTTCCACAAATTGGCCATTTTCGTATGCATCAATAAGTTTGTGGTAAACCGGAGCTGCATAATTGAAAGTACTTCCTATGGACCCCTTTGCCCCAAGCACAAGAGCCGAGAGCATGCATTCGTCCCTCCCCCAGAGAATATCGTACTTTCCGTTTTTATAATTCAAACAGCTCAGAAAATCCATAAAATCTTCATGCGTATACTTTATCCCTGCAAAATTAGGAATCATAACATCGACTTTTTCAAGGAAGTCGATCATAGGCAAATAGCACCCTGTGAGCACCGGAATATGATAGAAATACACTGGCATTTCAGGCACAGCTTCGGAAACCCGGGCACAGAATTCGGCAAGGTGCCCGGTTGACGGTGGCTTAAAATAATAAGGGGCCAGCAATGCTATTGCAGATATCCCCTGCTCTTTCGAAAAAACAGCATTTTCAATACATTCCTGGTACGAGGTACCTCCAACCAGATTAATTACCGGAATGCTGGCATCGCTTTTAAAACATTTTGCCCATTCTGTAAGGTTTGTCATTTTCTCTTTTTGTGTCAGCGACACGCCTTCTCCCGTAGAGCCATTTACAAAAGCTCCTGTTACATTGTTTCGCTTCAGTAAGCTATAATATTCCGGCACCATGCCGGGATTGAGCGACCCATCAGGATGCATCGGTGTAAAAGGAGCTGCAATCAACCCTTCTAATTTCTTCATTTTTAAAGTTTTTAATAATTCAATGGTGCTAAAATTTCACACCTTTTATAATTTCTTTTAATGGAATAATTTGGTAATAAAGGCACTTCACGCCTTCGTAAACAATGCCAACATTCGAATCGTCGATCATCGTCATGCAGGAATAGCCAAAGCCCTCATCAGCATTTAACTCAAGCTGATTTTCAACCGGCCAGGTAAGTCCTCCGTCCAGACTGGCTTTTATAGTCATATTGGAGCGACTAACCTTATTATTTGGATTGGAGAAAAGAAGTACCTGCGTTGGTTTTCCGGCTATATTAACATTGGTACTGATAAGACTTGCCATACAGTTCGGCTCGGGCAATGCTCCGTTGGAACTGGGATGAACAGTCCATGTTTGCCCCAGATCGGAAGTTACCGCAACAGCTCTTCCGTTGTTATCACCTTTTTCGGTGCGGTTGCGGTCGTCGCGCATATTCAGCATCAGTTTGCCATCGTTGAGCTGCACAACCTGAGCTTCGGTGGTATTTGATTTTGCGCTGGTACCAATTTTCCAGGTTTTACCCCCATCGATACTGGAAATAACAGTGGAGTGCGGAACCTGATTCGCACCTTTAAACTGGGCTGGAAAAACCAGGGTTCCATCCTTCATGGTTATACCATTACCAGGACCCTGGAAAATCAAATACCATTCAGGCTTTTTTATCTGTTCGGTAATATTGATTGGTTCCGACCAGGTAATCCCGTCATCCTCACTTTTCACAAGCATAAACTGTCCTGTAACTTCTGGAGTTAAGCCCGGCCGGGAAGCATTCCAGGCCATTTTACCGCCATAACCATTTAACCACAAGGCAGCCACCCAAATTGTATTTGTATTTTTATCGACCAACACACAAGGATCGCCAATACCATTCTCTGCCTGAGGTTTTCCGCCCCATTCACCCATGTCCATAATCACTTTCATAGGCGACCAGGTTCTACCGCCATCGGTGCTGCGACTCATGCCAACATCAATATGGCCCTGAATATCGCTGCTGTTGTTATAGCGGTTGTCGTAAACTGCAATGAGCGTTCCCTTGTTGGTAGTTGCCAAACCCGGAATACGGTAAGTGTTGCAGTTATCCTCGCCGGCAGCACGCAACAAGTATGCGAACCTGATCACTCCTGCCGATGGGACAAAATCAATTTTTTCACTGGTTTTATCCAAATAATTCAGAATAACCGATTTCACCAAAAGCGTTCCGGTGATATCAGCCTTGGCCGATGGAGTGATTGCAATGCTGAAGTTATTTATTCCGGAAACTAACGATCGGTTTCCTTTCAAATCCGGTTTTAAGCTGATCTTATCCGACAGAGCCACCAGCTCCCTTCTGGATGAAGTTTGAAAACTTCCGACTGAAAACAGTTTAATTGAAGCTACATTGCTGAGAGAACTCACCGAGTCGAAAATCAGATTCACATTTACCAACACTTTGGTGGATGATGTATTGATTTCAATGTTAATAACGTCTGTTTCGGAGTTCCCGATCACAACCGGATGCTTCACAATATTTGCCTTTGCAGGAATGGCTTTAGGGTTAACTGAGTTGTCATCGTTTGCCATGCAACTGTAATACATCACTAAAAAGGCAAGACCCAGTACAATTCGGTATGTTTTCATAATTTCTATTTAAAAAAAATTGAAACTCCAGTTTTACCTAACCTCATGTAATTAAGCTTAAAGAATATTAAAAGAAGTTATTAAAGATAAGATTTTGAGACATTCCCTGATCAATTATTTCTGTGAGACTATAGAGAGCAGCCCTGCCACCTCTGAACAGGACTGTCTCTGCAATCAACAACTAACGCAAATTAATATCCGGGGGTTTGTGTAAGCTTGGGATCCTTATTTAATGTATTAACATCCACCGGCCATAATACTTTATGACTTTCGGTTGTTGCATTAAGAACCGGCAAACTCTTTCCATAAGTAATATCCGCAGAGAATACCAGAGGTTTTCCATTGGCATCCTGCATTCTTAAAACATCGAACCAACGTTTGTTTTCAAAAACAAATTCCTTGTCTCTTTCTGCCAGGATAGCCAGCTCGTTCAAAGCAAATGTCTGACTGGCATAACCATGAACCGCAACATCATACTGACTGCCATAAGCACGCTTTCTGATTTCATTAATATATGGGGAAGGATCGCCACCTTTTTTGTTTTCAACTTCAGCAAGCATCAGGAGCACGTCGGCATAGCGATAAACAGGAATGTCGTCAACATAAACCATGTTACCTGTTGAATTAATTGTTCCCAGGAATTTACGAAGCACCAGACCTCCATTGATCAGGCTTCCGTTCGAAGCTTTGTCGTAGTAATCGAGGAAAGTGGCGGTTTTTCTGGAATCGAGATCGCTAAAGCTTTGGAAAAGTGGGAAAATATATTCATTTCTTAACAAACCATTGGATTTAAGCGCCAACGTGTCGTTCGTAATCTTTTTCCCATCCTTATTGTATTTCACACCGATGAAGACATTATCGGAATAAACAAATTGAGATACATTATTAGTGGCTTCGTTGTCGAGAAACCGCAAGGCAAAAATTATTTCGTCATTCCCTTTTCTGTTAAAAGCAAATACATCGGAAAATTTAGAAAGAAGGCTGAATTTGCCCTTTACTTCATTTAAAGCAGTTTCGGCCGTGCTAAGATCGGATGCTGCCGGAGCCTGATCGCCGGTGGTAACTTTAGCCGACCACAGGTACACTTCTGCTTTTAACATCAAAGTTGCATATTTGGACCAACTGGCTTTGGCATCGGTAACTGTAACGTTTGTACCAAACGCTTGTTCCGATTTGTCGATATCAGCCTTGATGAAATCGAGCGTCTGTTTGGGAGTGGAACGCTCAGTATATAAAGGTTCAGCGGTTACAACGCCCTCCAGGACTTTTACTTCAGTAACCAAAGGTACTCCGCCAAAAGTACGGTACAGCCAGAAATAATAGAAAGCCCTTATTCCGTATAGTTGTCCAACATAATAACTGCGACTTGCATCCGAAAGAAATGAACACTCATTCTGCACTTTGTCAATGGCAAGATTCACATTCAGAATACGGCCATAAAAACCTGCCCATGCCGAAATTCCTGTTTTATCCTTTGTAAAAGCCTGGTCTTTAATTGGACTTGAATAATCCAGACTGGTTGCAGTTGAGGAAGTTCCACTCTTTTGTAAACCACCGCGGGCTTCACCCAACAAAAAGTAGTTAACATGCTGGCTCCTAACCTGCGAATGAATTCCATAAATAAACCCTTTTACCTGGGCCTCATTGTTCCAAAAGTTATTGCTGCCATAGTAGTCCTCGGGAGATAAATCCAGCTGATCGCACGATTGAACCGTGAACAACATTGCGATTAAGCAACTTATATATATTAGTTTTTTCATATCGATATTATTATAGTTGTGATTGATTTTTAGAATTGTAGATTGAGCCCGAAAATTACAGTACGGGGCAGCGGATAACCACCGCCAATTCCTGATGATGAAGAATTTTCGGGAGTGTAGAGCTTTGATTTTGTCAGGTAGCCCAGGTTCTGGCCTGTAACATTAAATTCAGCACCGCCAATTCTCATCATATCCATCCATTTTTTGGGCAGAGAATAAGTTAAAGATACCTCTCTGAAATTCAGATAACTGGAATTATAAACAAACATACTGGATTGACGGGCATAGTTACGTTTGCCCAACTGATCGGCCCACAGATAACGAGGATATTCAGCATTGGGATTTTCAGGAGTCCAGGTATTCTTTGTATCTTCAAGGGTATTGAACGATCCTTGCATCATACCCAGAAACCAGGGACGGATGTTATCAACCTGCTGGAAATCGAGAGAATAATCAAAACGGGCATAGAAGGTTAACCCTTTCCAGGAAGCAGTTGTACTGAAACCGCCAAACCATTTTGGGTTTACGTTGCCAACCTCAACCATATCGAAGTTATCGATAACATTGTCTCCATTTACATCTTTCCAGATCACATCGCCAGGCTGAATCGGAATACCATTCGCTTTCTGCGCATCAGTCATGGCTGCCCACAAGGTTGGACCGTAAAGAATTTTACCGTTACTACCGTTATTTCCCGAAGTGATATCGGTACGGTTACCGGCTATTTGCATCACCTGGGCATCATCTTTGTAAATTCCTTCGGCAATAAAAGCATAGATTGCGCCGGGACGCTGTCCCTCCTGATAACCACCTACCCAGATTTTTTCACCTGTAGCTCCGTCGTATACCTGGAATGCACCCTGACGATTTCGTTCCAGTCCGTTGTATGGCAATTTAATTACCGTATTAATATTGTGTGAAATGTTTGCAGTTACACTCCATGTTAATTCCTTTTTCCGGATAATTCTGAAATCAAAATCCATCTCCACACCGCGATTTCGCAGCTCCCCGTTGTTCGAACGGATAGATGAAATACCTGATGTTTCAGGAAGAGGAATGTTGGCATATTTATCGAGTGTAGTGCGGGTGTAATAATTAAAGGTTGACATAATTCTGTTTTCGAGAAAACCTAAGTCAATACCGAATTCTGTGGTATTAGAACGCTCCCATTTAAGACTCGGATTAGGAATACTTCCTAATGCATAGCCTATCTGGGTATTATACAGGCTTGACCCATAACTACCCTGAAGTTCGTAAGCACCAATATTTGAAACATTGCCATTCAAACCATAACTGGCACGAAGTTTAGCTGAGGAAAGGATATTATTGAGACCCTTCATAAATTCCTCTCTGGAAATTACCCAACCACCGGATATTCCGGGAAATATCCCCCAGCGGTTATCACCTAAAAGCCTTGAGTAACCATCGCGGCGAAGCGTAAATGATAACAGATATTTTTCTTTATAGTCGTAATTCACACGGCTCAGAAACGACATGATTCGTTCACGGAAATGATAGGAATCGATAGAACGGAGATTTTCCTTAGCCGATGTATACTGAAGGTCCATAAAGTCGTCGGTTGGTGCACCGGAACCGCTTGCCGAGATACCTTTGGTGTAGGTATCGTAAAACTCAAAACCAGCCAGAGCGTTCAATGAATGATCTTTTGCAATTGTAACATCATAATTTAAAATCGCATTGTAAGTTTGATCCCGTCGGCGTTCAAAAGAAGCAGATGAACTACGCGTTCTGTTCCAGTTGTTAGGACTTTGCAGATAATCCTGATTAAAGTTTTCATACAAACCTTCATCGTAGAGCATTGTAGCGTTCAACTTTAAGCTAAGCCCCTTGTAAAGATCAATTTTGAAGCTTTGTGCAAAGTTGATTTTATCAGTGGCATTGTTCCTTTTAAATCTGGAATCGTTAAACAACGGATTTCCATCGGTCGCATTGGTTCCCAGCAATAAAACACCATTTGCATTGTATTCTCTCTGAGTTGGAGGAGCACTAAGCATGCGGGCAAAATAGTTCGCTTCAGAATTCAGGGGTACATCTCTCCATCTTGCATTGGTATACTGCAACGAACTGCTGGATGTAAGCCAGGTTTTTATTTTATAATCGCCATTGAATACAAAATTCAACCTTTTATAAAACGTATTTACCGGAAGTCCTTCGGCATCATAATAGCCAATGCCGGCATAATAACTGCCATTTTCGTTACCTCCCGACATAGAGATATTATAATCCTGAGTTAGCGAAGGTTTATTGAAAGCAGTTGAAGATCGGTCGAATTCAGAGAAAATGATCTGTTCGCCGGTAATTGGGTCTGTCATTGTTTTCCAACCCTGATCTAACAGGAAATTTAAATTTTCCGAGTATTTCATCGGGCTCCAGATAGCCTGCGACGATTTGGTTCCGTCGAGCGGAAGCAAGGGATTTGCCGGATCCCAGTACAGATTACCCAAACCATAAGGCTGAGCACCGTTAAGATTTGCCTGCACTCCTGAGCCATAGCCCTTCCAGGCTCCATTGGAATCCTGATAAATGCGACCCGAATTATAAACACCTGTGCGAACCCAATTCAGATAATCTTCAGCACCCAGAAAATCATAAACATTATCCAGGTAATTCAAACCAATTTTCGATTTCAGAGAAATCTGGGTTTTTCCGGCTTTACCTTTTTTAGAGGTAATGAGAATAACTCCGTTATTTGCTCTTGCGCCGTAAAGTGCAGTAGCGCCGGCATCTTTCAAAACTTCAATCGATTCAATATCCTCAGGATTGATATCACTTAAACTCGAACGAACCTGTCCGTCAATCATGACTAAAGGTGAACCGGAACCATCAAAGTTAGTTCCGCCACGAAGCGTAATGGTTGGCACTGAACCAGGGTTACCCGACACCTGCGCAACTTTGAGCCCCGACACAGCTCCTGAAAGGGCCTGAGCCGGGTTGGAGTACATACCACTCTTTAATGTCTCGTTCTTAACCGAGGCAATGGAATTGGTAAGCTTCTTACGTTTCTGACTACCCCCATAACCAGTTACTACAACTTCCTCCAGACTTTCAACACTGGGTAATAAAGTAATATTAATTGCAGCCTGACCATTTACGGCCACTTTTTCGGGAATATAACCTATAAAAGAAAATGTCAGATTCGAATTTGGATCGGAAACCGATATCGAGTATTTACCATCGATGTCAGATACAGTTCCCAGAGTTGTTCCCTCAACAACAATGTTCACGCCCGGAAGAGGTTCATTAGTCACACCATCCAGCACCGTACCGGTAACCTTCAGCTGGCCAAAAAGATTGCTGGTTACAAATAAAGCAAACATCAGCGCTAACATCTTCTGCCATAAATGCATAGTTCGTACCATAAATTGATAAGTTTAATTTGTGTTTTTGTTTTATGTATTACATAATGCAAATTTATATGGAATAATTTCATTTATCCAAATATTTTGTTGAGATTTGTCAAAAAAAATTAAAAAAAATCATAGAGGCATTGTATCCGCTGGATTACAGGATCTTGAGATTTTTCAGGTTGAATATTCTTAAACTTTAGTGAATGGACGATTATAAAGAAATATTATCGACGATAGATAACAGAAGCCTCGTAGACAAGGTAGAAACAAGAATGATTGAATACTTTATAAAAAAAGAGCTAAAACCCAACGATATTATACCAAAAGAAATTGAGCTGGCGCAGGCAATGGGTGTTAGTCGTACTGTTATCCGGGAATCGTTGAACCGGCTTAAAACTACCGGAATTATTGAGTCAATTAAGCATAAAGGCACTATTATAAAGAGTCCCAATCTTTATAGCATCATGCAAAAATCGTTAATACCTAATATACTTGACGATACAACTTTAAAAGAAATCTTTGAGTTCAGGCTTGTGCTGGAAATTGGAATGGCCGATCTCGTAATTAAACGCATTACTCCCGAAAAAATCATCGAATTATCGGCCATAGTTGAAGATGAACCCGAAAAGTCAGAATCGACCTTATTTGATGTGGATCATGAAATCAAATTTCATGGTAAACTTTATGAAATAACCGGCAATAATACTTTAAAACAATTCCAGTCGGTGCTTCTGCCAATATTCAATTTCGCCTACCAAAGCGGTTTAATAGACAAACCGACATCAAAGAAGCAGTACGTTTCGCATAAAGGTCTTGTTGAAGTCCTAAAGGATGGGAACGCTCAAAAATTCAGGGAAGCTATGCGCATGCATCTCGAAAATCACTTCCAGAGAATCCTGGAGTAGGAATAAGAAAAGTCAATTATCAATCACTTTGCAGGATTAATAATTGACTTTTTTGCAGAAATTTCAGGCTGTTTTTAAACTTTTCTTTTTACGCGAAAGGAGTAATATTACGGCGGTAGTGATAACAGCAGCTACCACCACCTTTTTGGCCAGACCTTTCTTGTTATATTTCCATTCGGACTTAATGCCCAGTTCACCCAGGATATTTGGAATCCGGCCCTTACGAATATCGCTTATAATTCCTTCCCATACATTAACCCGGTCGGCTAATAACAAGGGAAGCCAGTGGCCGAAACTGCCTTCACCGTACTTAAATGCATACCGGCGAATTTTCCCGCTGACTCCCGACGGGGGAACCGAAGTTCCGTAAACAGCACTGATGGAAGGGCGCTCATTCGATTTGAGAATTTCAACTTTCCCATGCTGGGCGACAGGCTTTTTATATCCAAGCCTTTTATGATCGTCACCGGTATAGTTTTTCATAGGATAGGTGGGCTCATTATGAGGATCAGCGTCCACACCCCATCCTTTTATATGAGCATATCTGTTAATTGTTGTTGTATCCATAAAAATTTTATTTTAAGCAACTGAAGGAATTAGAACAGGTTTTATACAATTATCAAGCTTTGCCGAGAAAATATGGTAAGCATCGGATATTTCCTCTAACGGAAAACGATGGGTTATAATTTCTTTAGGATTTAACCGACCTTCCATTACATGCTCAATTAATCTTGGCAACAGCCTTTTAACCGATGCCTGGTTCGCCCGGAGCGTAAGTCCCTTGTTAACAAAATTACCAATAGGAATGAGGTTACCCGTGGGGCCATAAACCCCAACAACAGAAACGATTCCACCTTTCTTAACTGAATTGATAGCCCAGTGTAATGCAGTTGCCGCACCCGATTGCAACATAAGCTTACGGCCGGTTATGGTTTGCATGGCACTGCCTGCGGCTTCACACCCAACTGCATCAATGCAGACATCGGCTCCAAACCAGCCTGTTGTTTTTTTAAGGAAAAGAACCGGATCGCCAAGTGACCTGAAATTGTAAGCCTCACATTGAGCATATTTCTTAACAAAATCAAGCCGGTATTCCAGATGATCGATTACAATGACACGACCGGCTCCAAATAACCATGAACACTTTGCTGCCATGATGCCAATTGGTCCGGCTCCAAAAATAACAACAGTATCACCGGTTTTAATTCCTCCCATTTCGGCAGCCTGATATCCTGTAGGCACAACATCAGTTAAAAGAACCGCATCGTCTAAATCCATTCCATCAGGAATTATAGTAGGACCAATATCGGCATAGGGAACGCGGACATATTCGGCCTGACCGCCATCATAACCACCTGCCGTATGCGAATATCCAAAAATACCTCCAACTGCAGTAGCTTCAGGGTTGGATTCGTGACAATTTCCGTAAAGCCCCTGCTTACAGAAAACACATTTACCACACGAAACATTAAAAGGTACAATAACCCTGTCGCCAACTTTGAGATTTTGAACACTCTCACCAATTTCCTCAACAATACCAACAAATTCGTGCCCGAATGTCATTCCAACACGTGTGTCCGGAACCATTCCATGATATAAATGTAAGTCGGACCCGCAAATACAGGAACGAACAACACGAACAATAGCGTCATCAGGGTGAAGAATCTCAGGGTAAGGTTTATGATCGACTCGGACCCGGTATGGTCCACGGTAGTTCATTGCTAACATAGTTTTCTTCTTTTAAGTTATTAATAGATTAAAAGTATGAATCAATTAATGCATCACACTTTTCAAATTACATGCCTTCGAAAACCAATGAGCCTAAAGTATAATCAAAATGCCAAAAAGCTGATTGATTAGGGTAGTCAGATAGATTAATCAGGAAAAATTTAGTTAACGGGGCTGATAATAAAGGCTGCTATTGCTGAAATATTTACTTCTGCGGGTGTTGGTTTGGGGAAAAACTACCACGACCAAAACAACCATACCTTTGTAAAAATTAATTCAGCTTATTTAAATAAATAAATTAAGTAAATTAAAATATTAAAATTGATGCATAGCTAATTACAATTTGAAAGACGTTGAAAAATGGCTAAACCAAAAGAATAAATTTTGAAAAGAAGTGCGAACAAGTATTAACCGAATCTGTTTCTTAATTGTAAACAATAGTACTAATTTATGCTAAATTTAAATACAGAATAACATTAAAATAAGATAAATAAACACGATTGCATTAGAAATTTGCGAACTTTACATATTTTATGATTTAATAAAATAAAAGAATTTTAAAAATTATTAATTTCGATAATTATTAATAGAATTGAACTAACTTAAATTCTAAATAAAAACAAATGGAAGAAAACTTAATTGAAAAAGTAGCAACATTGCTTAAACAATCCGAAAAATGGATGATTCGCGACGATGAAGGAAACCTTCACGAGTTAAATGCCGGTGTTAAAGGAGTACCCGAATTAGTTACAGCTAAAAAAGAAATTTACAGTTTATTCTTCGGCAAGGAGAGAATTTCAGCCGCTAATCTGAAGCAATTAGATGAAGTTGTTACTGAATTAGTAAAATTTATTTGGGAGAATTTCACATACAAAGTAAAAACTGAAAGCCAGGAAGAATTGAAATCTCTGATTCAGAAATACAATCTGAAAGAATTAAAAAAAAGAACTAAACAAGAATAATTCAAACAAAACCCTGCCGAATCCGGCAGGGTTTTTCTTTTAAAACCACTAAGCATTAGTTTACTTCGTTCCTCTTGCTTTATTCAGCTTAAATCTTCAAAAGACGACAAAAATCATATTTTTAGCCCAAAACCCAAATAGAAAGGATTTTATCTTTGGGCCATAAACCTAAATAAAAATTTCAATGAGAAGATTAACAGGAAAAGCCCTTATGCTTTTGGCTATGTCCGTTGCAGGCATGGAAGTATCAGTGGCTCAAAACTCCGCATGCGACAAACCGGTGGAAGCCGGCTTGTTCGATATGGGTAAAATGTGGACATTTGATTATGCTCCGGCCGATTACTTTGCAAAGACCTACAATTTCACTCCCGATGAGAAGTGGTTTGAAAATGCACGTCTTGCAGCTTTGCGTTTCGGGAACGGATGCTCGGCGTCGTTTGTTTCGCCCGATGGTTTGGTAATGACCAATCACCATTGCGCCCGCGGATCAGGATTTAAAGTTCAGCGACCGGGCGAAAACTTCAACGAAAATGGTTTTTATGCACTTAAAGCTTCAGAAGAGCGTAGGGTTGAAGATCTGTTTGTTGATCAGCTGGTTAAAATAGAAGATATTACTGCCCGTGTTTTAACAGCCATGTCGAAAGAAAATTCGGATGCTGCTCAGGTTGTAATTCGCGATAAAGAATTGGCGGCCATTAAAAAGGAATATTCTGAAAAACCTGAATGGAAAGGTTTGGAAATTCAATCTGTTCAGTTTTATAATGGAGGAAAATTCTCGTTATATGGATTTAAACGCTATACCGATGTTCGTCTGGTATTTATGCCAGAGCTGCACCTGGGATTCTTTGGAGGTGATTACGATAACTTTACCTATCCGCGCTACGACCTCGATTGCAGCTTCTTTCGCGTTTACGACGATACAGGTAAGCCAATTAAATCAGAACATTACTTTAAGTTTAACCAAAATGGTCCAAATGAAGGCGAACCAGTTTTTGTAATCGGGAACCCCGGAACAACATTACGGTTATCCACTATTTCCGATCTGGAATTCCGCCGCGACAAACAGTTACCTTTAAACCTGGAGCTTTATAAAAAAATATCGCTCATGTACCAGGCTTATAACGAAAAAGCAAAGAGCGACAGTATTATCAATATCATCTTTGGTCTCGAAAATTCCTGGAAAGCCACCAATGCAGAATATGGCGGTTTAAAAGATCCTTGCGTTCTGGCACGCAAAGCTTCATTTGAAAACCAGTTCAAAAAAGCAGTTCAAAATAAATCCTCGCTTAGCTCAAATCTCTATTACTGGGATGAAATTGAAAAGGCAAATAAAGAATTAAGTCGGATCTACGACGAATACAGTATTCTCAATACCACACGTCTTTCAGGTCAGCTTCTTCAGTTTGCTCAGGGCACTGTAAGTGTGGTAACCATTGGAGTTGAACCTGCCCGTAAGGATGCCTTAAAAAAGAGGCTCTCGACGTTTACAGTACCAAAAGAAATCGAACTGGAACAGCAAATGATAGCCATTCACCTGCAGGTAGCACTCAACAAGCTTGGGAAAGACCATCCTTATGTTAAAGCAGTACTCAATGGTAAAACTCCTGAGGAGGCTTCAAAAGAAATCATTCAGAATACCCGTTTAAAAGATGCCCAATTCCGTGCTGAGGTCTTATCAAAAGATTCTGCAGCCTTGTGGAGCATCAACGACCCTTTGTTAAATCTGGCCAAACTTTCGGCACCCCGGTTCAACACACTATCTCTTATTTACCGTGAAATGCAGAGCAAACTTTTTGCTTACCGCAGTAAAATAGGCCGGATGCTCTTCGATATTTACGGAACACAAATACCTCCTGACGCCACTTTTAGTCTCCGTATCAACGACGGCGTTGTGAAAGGATATGAATACAATGGCACCATAGCTCCACCGTTTACTACATTTTTTGGGTTGTACGACCGTAATTATTCTTTCAGCAAAAAATATCCGTTTACACTGCCGAAACGCTGGGAAAATCCTCCGATGGAATTGCTTAAAACCCGCATGAACTTTGTTACCACCAACGACATAATCGGTGGAAACTCCGGTAGTGCAATGGTTAACAAAAATCTCGAAGTTGTAGGCCTTGTATTCGACGGTAACATTGAAAGTAATCTTGGAAGATTTATTTTCATTCCCGAAGAAAACCGTGCCGTAGGTGTTCATTCGGGTGGCATGCTCGCTGCTCTTAAGTATATTTATAAAGCCAATCGCCTCCTTGACGAATTGACCGGCAAGAAATAAATTGGTTCATAGGATAAGGCTGTAAGAAGATTAATGCTGATGAATTAAAATCAGATTAATTTTTCTTACAGCCTTATTCTTTTAGGCTCACTTACACCAAAATAGCTAAAAATGTGATGAATTTAACCTTTTTTGTCTTCAATATTTAATTACATTCGTACTCGAAAACTACATATATATTCCTTAAAGAAGACATTCTTAAGAACAACATTTTACGACATTCGTTTATTTAAGTGTTATTGGAATTTGATTTACTGAACTGCGACTAATTATTATCTCATGCAAGAAGATAGTGCTATATTGGTGATAGAAGACGATGAAGCAAGCGCCTATTATCTGGAAGAGATTCTTTCGGAACTTGAAATTCCGGTAATTACGGCGACTACAGCCTCCGAAGCTATCGAAATAGTAAATAAGAATAAGATCAAACTCATTTTTATGGATATCCGGTTGCCCGATATGGACGGATACGAGTTAACAACTATTCTTCGTAATAAAGGAGTTACAATTCCTATTATTGCACAAACAGCCTTTGTTTTACCCGATGACAGAGACAAGGCGATCAGCAGCGGATGCGACGAATATCTTCCAAAACCTTTGCGTAAAGAAATCCTTTGGGAAACGATTCATAAATTTCTAAGTACCCCTATTCCGTTATAATTTTCAACTCTCTTTCAAAATTCAAAAGGTTAGCTATTTTTAAGTTCCTTTTACCCCAAACCTGTTATAAGTAGAGATTACCCAGGAAAATGGGCACAATCGGTTGATGACATGTATTCAACACCGGTGTTGCTCCCTTCCTACTATTGTCATCTTGCCCCGGCTCAGGAAGTCGGGACTATTCACATTCAACGCCTATCCGTTTTTGGCAAACTATTATTTTTTGATTAATTACTAATCTAAAAATAGGTTTAAATTGTAATCTTTCATATCTTTGATTGCAGAAATATATTCCTGATCCTTTGTTTACAAATGAGTTGTTATTCTATTGTATAAAGCTTCGAGGTAAAACATGTGGCAAAAAGCATTTTTTGGCTTGATAACTATCATGTTGTTTAATTGGCAGAACTTTTAGCTTTGGCGCACATTCTAAAAAATCGTCAATTAACAATTTTAAATTCAAGGATATGAGAATCGGTTGCGTAAAAGAGATCAAGCATCATGAGTACAGAGTAGGTTTAACACCATCGTGTGTACGTTCTTACGTATCGCGTGGTCATGAAGTATATATTCAGGCAGGAGCCGGTGTGGCCGCTGGTTTCGACGATGAAAAATACGAAATGGCAGGTGCTAAGATTTCCGACAACAAAAAAGAAATTTTCGACAATTGCGAAATGATTGTGAAGGTTAAAGAGCCACTTCCTCAGGAATATGAAATGTTTCACGAAGGTCAGATTCTTTATACCTATCTTCACCTTGCTGCAAGTCTGGAGCTTACACAGGCCATGATGAAACAGAAAATTAAAGGTGTGGCTTACGAAACCATTGAAACTGCCGACGGTCAATTACCTTGCCTTCGTCCGATGAGTGAAATAGCCGGAAGACTCAGTATTCAGGAAGGTGCTAAATTCCTTGAAAAAACATTTGGCGGCCGTGGCGTTCTTCTTGGAGGCGTACCCGGTGTTAAACGCGGAAAAGTATCCATCATAGGTGGCGGTATTGTTGGAACCAACGCATGTAAAATAGCAACCGGTATTGGCGCTGAAGTTACCATTCTCGATGTTAACCCCAACCGCCTCGCTTACCTCGACGATATTTTCGGATCGCGCATTACTCCGCTATATAGCACTGATGCCAATATTGAAAACGCACTTCGCGAAAGCGACCTTGTTATTGGCGCTGTTTTGCTTCCCGGAGCCAAAGCTCCTCAACTTGTAAAACGCTACCACCTTCAGATGATGAAACCAGGCGCCGTAATTGTCGACGTTGCTGTTGACCAGGGCGGTTGCGTGGAAACTACACGCCCTACCACTCACGACGATCCTATTTATGTTATTGACAACGTGGTACATTACTGTGTGGCTAACATGCCGGGAGCAGTTGCCCTGACATCAACACAGGCCTTAACAAGTGTTACACTTCCATACGGGCTAATGATCGCTGAACATGGTGTTGAAGAAGCTGCCCGTCGTTCGCAGGCCATTTTCAAAGGAGTAAACCTGTATAAAGGCGAATGCGTTTACGAAAATGTGGCCAAGGCATTTGATATGACTTACGTTCCCTTACAAAAACTTTTCTAAAAAAAGTAACATAAGGGATTAGGATATACAAGCAAGCTTGTAAGAATTATGAGAGCTGTATGAAACGTTTATAATTTCATACAGCCTCTTAAAATTCGGCCAAGCATTTATCTGCCTTCTGATAAAATTTTGTAATGTAACTAATTTTCACCCTTATGTTCTTCACAAATAACATTAAACTTCTGCGCAAGCGTCGCGGACGCACTCAGGACGAAATTGCAATCGCCCTGAACATGAAACGCTCCACCCTGAGCGGTTACGAAAATGGCATTGCCCAGCCCAGCCTCGAAGTGCTTATTGCTTTTTCAAAATTCTACAAAATTGCCATCGACACCCTTGTTACAATTGACCTGAGCAAACTTTCAGAATTCCAGTTTTCGGAACTCGAGCGGGGCAACGATGTTTTTATCAAGGGCAGTAACCTGAGGGTTTTAGCTACCACCACAAACAAGGAAAACGAAGACAACATTGAACTCGTACCCGAAAAAGCCAAAGCAGGTTATGCCACTGGCTTTGCCGATCCGGAATTCATTAAGGAACTTCCCACCTTTCAGTTACCTTTCCTTTCTAAAAACAAAAAATACCGCACTTTCCAGCTTAAAGGCGACTCGATGCTTCCTATCCCTGATGGATCTTGGGTTACCAGTGAATTTGTGCAGGATTGGAATACCCTACTCACAGGTTATGGCTATATCATTTTTACTGTAGACGAAGGTATCGTTTTCAAAATAGTTGAAAACCTGATAGAAAAAGAAGGAAAGCTAAGGCTTTATTCCCTGAATCCCATTTATGAACCCTTTGATGTGGCTCTCTCCGAGATCAAGGAGATATGGAAATTTGTGAATTATATCAGCTCCGAATTACCAGAGCCCGCTCTGCCCAGCAGCGAACTTATAAAAACAGTTGCCGGACTGAAACGCGATGTTGCCCAAATGAAATTAAAAATGATGAAAGGATAGCCTAAACAAGGAGAGATTACTAGCTGCTTCCGTATTTTTTAACCCTGAACTCCATACCTGTCCACATCACATCAAAGTCGACAAGCTGAATATTAACAAGGTGAATATCATCAGCAAACCTGATAAGAAAATTATTATCCAGGTCGGTACGAATGCGGGAGGCTTTTTTAGGATAAAAAATCCAGAGTTTACCGTCTTCTTTCAGTAAGGGCTTGGAAGCAAACAGTTCGTGAATTAATTCCTGCTGACTTCTTGCAAAAATATGAATAGCATCGACCATCATGTTATCTTCAACCTGAAAAAACTTTGCACCTGCCGGTAAATCATTAAGTAGCCCAAAATAATTGTCGGGTTGATTGATGGCTATTATAAAGTTGCCTGGCTTAACTCCCAGCTTTGCTGATTGGTTGCCGGGAAATGAAGATAGTAGCATATTGATGTCTTAACCCAGAATTTTAATTTAGAATAATATGGCACAAAAATAAACGCATTTTATAGATGGCAATAAAAATGTTTAAAAAGTTTTACGAAAATTTCCTTACATGTTAAGGATTTACAATTTCATGCTTGTTTGTCATTTTCTGGAATATGTTATTAAATCAAAGTAACTTGTTAACAAATGATCGCATTTTTCTGAGATCATTTTCATTCTTTTCTATAATTTTCGCCTCTATTTTTCTTTTATGTATGCAATAATCGACATAGAAACTACTGGTGGCAGTCCCAAGTTTGAGAAGATTACAGAGATCGCGATTATCATTCACGATGGAAGTAAAGTAGTTGACCAATTTACAACTCTTATCAATCCCGAGAAAGCTATTCCTTATCACATTACCAGCTTAACAGGAATTTCGAACGAAATGGTTGCCGATGCTCCCCGGTTTTACGAAGTTGCCCGCAAAATTGTAGAAATGACAGAAGGACGCGTTTTCGTTGCCCACAATGTTAATTTCGATTACAGGTTCATAAAAGAAGAATTTGCCAGGTTAGGATACGATTTCAAACGTAACACACTTTGCACCGTTAAACTGAGTCGCAAAATAATACCGGGAAAGCGATCGTACAGTCTCGGAAATCTATGCGACGAATTGGGAATTACCATCAACGGACGACATCGGGCTATGGGTGATGCCCTTGCTACTTTACTTCTCTTCGATATTCTGCTTTCAGTGGAAGGAAATGCCAAAAACAGCTTATTTCAGCCCCAATCGATCAACCTGCAAAGTCTGCATCCCCTGTTCGATACAGCTTGCATTTCCAAACTTCCCGGCAAAACGGGCGTTTATTATTTTTTTAACGAAAAGGGAGACATCATTTACGTTGGAAAAAGTAACGACATCCAAACGCGGGTATTGTCACACTTCAGCAATAATACCACCCAAAAGGCGATAAACATGAAGAGCCAGGTTGTGAGTATTGATTACGAAGTTACTGGCAGCGAACTGGTTGCATTGCTGCTGGAGTCGGAAGAAATAAAAAGACACAAACCACGGTTCAATACAGCACAACGACGAACCCCAACCCACTGCGGCATTTATCAGTACACCGACGAGAACGGATATATGCGGCTCACCATCGAAAACAACGCCGTTAGCCTTTCTGAGCCACTGACATCATTTAATTCGCATACGGAAGCAAAGGAATTTCTGATGTTTCTGATTGAGCGATATAAGCTTTGTCAGAAACTATGCGGATTATACAAAAGCACCGGCGCGTGTTTTCAGCATCAGCTGGGCGAATGCAGCGGAGCTTGCTGTGGTGACGAATCGCCCGAAGCTTATAACAACAAAGTGAAAAAAGCACTGGCATATTTTGAATATGATACCAAAAGTTTTTTTGTTCTGGATAAAGGCCGTAATAACGAGGAAATGTCGGTTGTACAAATAAAAAACGGAAAGTACATAGGTTTTGGTTATATCAGCCGGGAATTCGCCTTTTCAGATCCGGACAGCCTTTACGACTGCATTAAAACAGCCAGGGACAACCGCGATGTTCAGAAAATAATCAAACACCATATAAGAAAATATAAGGTGGAAAAAATAATTCCTTATTAATTTAAGATTACCCTTAGAAATTATAAGCGATTAAAATAAAATGTAATAAAAATCACATAACTTTTGAAGGTTAGCATCGTATCATCAGTTGAATAACAAAATATACAAAAGATGAAAAGATTGATAACGATACTATTTGTCTGGTTTTTATTATCTATTCCTTCTATTGCGCAATCGGTTAAAGTTGTTTCATTCCCTCAGTTTGTTTCCAATAGTCTGGTCGTTTTCTCGAAATACGTAAACTGGCCGATAAACCACAAGAGCGGCGATTTTGTAATTACCATCATTGGCGATCAGGCTGTTTACAAGGAACTCACAAACACCTCACAAAGCTTAACAGTCGGTGCCCAGAAAATAATCGTTCGTTATTGCTCAAAAGTTACAGAAGTTGACGGATTCAGCCACATCATCTTCCTTTCGGAAAACAGTAGCAGCAGTTTCCGTAAATTACTGGAAA
Organism: Bacteroidota bacterium; assembly: GCA_021779665.1. Taxonomy (GTDB): domain Bacteria; phylum Bacteroidota; class Bacteroidia; order Bacteroidales; family JAAUTT01; genus JAAUTT01. Next base: position 26,582 of record JAJYAG010000015.1, read on the forward strand.
AAATAGGAACTGATAACACATTACTTGTTACATCGAGTGAAGGTTTGCTGGGATCGGGCTCCGAAATCAATTTTGTTCCGGTGGATGGATATATGAAATTTGAACTTTCGAAAAACAATATCAACAAAAGAAATCTTGAAATTCATTCCTGGCTGGAGAAAATGGCTTTAAAAAGTTAAAATCCCGTCAGAGAACTCTTAAAAATAACCAGTTAAGTTTTTTTAACTATTCAGAACCAGCAATTTTTGAATATTTTTTTGAGCAATCCGTTGTTAATAGTAATTTTATTCCTTGTTATTTTACTATTTAATGTACATTTGCACAATATTTTACGGAATGAAGAAACAGATATTATTAATTGGCCTTCTTATAGTTACGCTATTTTCCTGCGGTAAGTACGAAAAAATATTAAAGAGTTCCGACTATAAACTCAAATACAAAAAAGCCTTTGAATACTACAACGCAGAAGAATATGTCCGTGCAGCAACAATTTTTGAGCAAATAGTGCCAGTATACAAAGGCACTGATAAATCGGACACTGTTTCGTACTATCATGCCATGAGTTATTACAAGCAAAAAGATTATATTCTGGCAGGTCATTATCTGAAAACCTTTTTCGAAAACTATCCCTATTCACCGTTTTCGGACGAAGCGCAATACCTGTCGGCATACTGCTATTATCTTACCAGCCCGAGACCTTCTCTCGACCAGGAAAATACTTATGCAGCCATTGACGCCTTCAATCTTTACATTCAGAAGCACCCGGGAAGTAAACACGTGGATGAAGCAAAAAAGTTTATTGCTGACCTTGAAGATAAACTGGTTGATAAATCTTATAAAAATGCCAAATTGTATTACGATCTGGAGGATTATAAGGCCTCAATAATTGCATTAAATTCAAGTTTAACCGAGTATCCGAACACAAAACACAGGGAAGAACTGTTATTTTTAGTGCTGCAATCGAATTACCTGATGGCAAAAAAGAGTATTACTTCAAAGCAAAAAGAAAGATTTCAGGCAACTATAGATGAGTATTATTCGTTTATAGCAGAGTTTCCGACAAGTAAATATTCAAAGGAAGCCAAAAATATTTATGAAGATTCACAGGAATACGTTAAATAAGAAATATTAAATTTTAAATATAATGGATTACAAAAAAACAAAAGCTCCAGGTTCCACAATCACCCGTGATTTGGATAAAATTGAAGAACCAGTAGGAAATGTTTACGAAACTGTTATGATTATTGCAAAAAGAGCTAATCAGATCAGTGTTGAAATGAAGCAGGAATTAAACAGGAAGCTGGAAGAATTTGCATATTATACTGACAATCTTGAAGAAGTTTTTGAAAACCGTGAGCAGATTGAAATCTCGAAATTCTACGAACGTCTTCCAAAGCCTACCCTTATTGCCGTTCAGGAATTTATTGATGGTGAAGTTTACCACCGTAATCCTGCAAAGAATGCATAATGCTTCTTAAAGGAAAAAAAATATTATTGGCCGTAACCGGCAGTATAGCAGCTTACAAGGCTGCTATTCTTGTCCGTATGCTGGTTAAAGAAGGTGCTGAAGTAAAAGTACTGATGACACCCCTGGCCAAAGAATTTATAACTCCTTTAACATTAGCAACACTGTCGAAAAATCCCATTCTTGTTGACTTTTTCAATCCCGAAAACGGAGACTGGAACAGTCATGTTGACTTGGGATTATGGGCCGATGCATATCTTATTGCCCCTGCAACAGCTAATACCATCGGAAAAATGGCCAATGGTATTGCCGACAATCTGGTAATTACCACCTATCTTTCGGCACGTTGCAAAGTTTTTGTAGCCCCGGCAATGGATCTGGATATGTTCTCGCATCCAACCACCACAAGAAATTTATCCATTCTCAAATCCTTCGGCAATATCATAATCGAGCCGGCTACTGGTGAACTTGCCAGCGGACTCGAAGGAAAAGGCCGCATGGAGGAACCCGAAAATATTGTTAAAGCTCTTGCTGAACATTTTGCGGGAAAGGTAAAGAATGTGAAGGACCTGCTTCATAAAAAAATAATGGTAACTGCTGGTCCCACTTACGAAGCCATCGATCCGGTGAGATTTATCGGCAATTATTCATCAGGTAAAATGGGATTTGCCATAGCCGAAGAGCTTGCCAACCGTGGCGCCATTGTAATTCTGGTGAGTGGCCCTGTTTCAATAAAGCCGCAGCATCCAAACATTCAGCTTATTAAAATATCGAGTGCCGGCGAAATGCATGAAGCATGCAGTTCGCGGTTTGCTCACATGGATGCAGCAATTTTATCGGCCGCCGTTGCCGATTTCACTCCAGTAGACCCTTTACCAAAAAAGGTAAAGCGCGAAAAGGTCAATTACGTTCTTGAATTAAAGCCGACCACAGATATTGCTGCTGACCTTGGCCAGCTAAAAAAACCAAAACAGGTTTTGGCAGGGTTTGCCCTCGAAACCAACGATGAACTTGAGAACGCCCAAAAGAAGCTTAAATCGAAAAATCTCGATTTCATTGTACTCAATTCACTTAACGACCCGGGCGCTGGATTTCAGGTCGACACGAACAAAATAACTATTATTGATAAAAACAATAATATTCAGAAATTTGAGTTAAAAACAAAAGCCGAAGTGGCAACTGATATTGTAAACAAACTCATAACCTGCTTCTGAAATGTTTCTGCGGAAATTCTTTCTGTCTGTTTTATTCACAGCTTTTGCAATTAACGGCTTTAGCCAGGAATTAAGATGCAATATTCAAATTGTGTCCGAAGCAATTCAGGGTACCAATAAAAGAGTTTTCGAAACACTTCAGAATGCTATTTTCGAGTTTATGAACAACCGGAACTGGACAAACCATGTTTACAGCAGTCAGGAGCGGATCGAATGCAATATGATGTTTAACCTTACCGATCATACCGGCGATGTTTTCAAAGGCACTCTCCAGATACAAAGCCGCCGGCCGGTATTTAATTCATCGTACAATACAACGCTTTTCAATTACCTCGATCAGAATATCACTTTTACCTATGTTGAATACGAACCCCTTGAATTCAACGAAAGTAATTATACATCAAATCTCACCTCGCTGCTGGCATATTATGCGCTGGTGGTAATAGGGCTCGATTACGACTCATTCTCCTACAAAGGTGGAACAGAATTATTCCGAAAGGCCGAAATTGTTGTAAATAATGCACAGCAAGCTGTTGAGAAAGGCTGGAAAGCATTTGAAGCCAGTAATAACAGAAACCGTTACTGGCTCGTACAAAATCTGCTTGATGAAAAATACAGCCCTGTGCGCGACTTTTTATTCAAATATCACCGCCTGGGAATGGATGTTTTAGCCGATAAGACTACCCAGGGCCGGGATGAAATGTCGGAATCAATTCGTCTTTTACAACAGGTATATCGCCAGAAACCCGACCCTTACATGCATTTGCTCCAGGTAATTTTCGACTCTAAAGCTGATGAATGGGTAAATCTCTTTTCAGGCTCATTTCCCGAAGAGAAAAACCGGGTAATGCTTATGCTGAAAGAAATTGACCCATCCAACTCGAACAAATACCAGAAAATAGTTCAGAATTAGAGCCCAGTCGACAGACGTTGGTTGTCGGTCCACAGCTAATACAGCAGTTTTACGAACAACGCTGAAATCATGAACTTACTTCAATCCAATAAAATTATATCCTTAAATTTTCATTGTAAATTAGTTATACCGGTGTTGCAGAAGGATACTTAAATAAAGGACTCCCTGCCATAGCCCTTGATTTGATCTGCTCTACCTCTTCCTTTTTCAAAGGTTTAATTTCGTTCCTGAGACTCAGGGCTGTTTTGAACAGATCGCCATTCCCCGGTGTAATAGCAGTGGTAATGGGATGGGATAAGGTAAACCTCAATCCGGTTAATATATCGTTCTCGCTTGTTAAGGGTTCATACCAGAGTTTTTTGAAATTACCCCTGTCGGCATCTTTTGGCCACGGACCTTTAGCCATGGCTTTCAGAGCAATAATACCCATTTTTTTACTCCTTGCTTTCTCAAGAACTTGCGGACCGAAATTACCCGCATGCCAGGTTGTATAATTAAATGGGAACATGATGGTTTCAAAATCAAAGGCATCCATGAGAGCCGTGGCAGCCTCGACTGAATGAGCAGAGAAACCAATGTGCCGGATCTTACCCTCTTTTTTAGCTTCCAGAAAAGTTTCAAGGGCGCCGTCCTTTCCAAGTATCGTTTTCACGTCATTGAGGGTGGTTACTGCATGGAGCTGGTAAAGATCAAAATGATCTGTCCGCAGATTTTTCAGGGACTGCTCGAGTTCGGCGCGCGATTCTGACTTAGTTCTTTTGGTTGTTTTACACGATAAGAACACATCCTTGCGATAAGGTTCCAAAGCAGGACCAAGCTTGAGTTCGGCGTTGCCGTACGATGGAGCCACGTCGAAATAGTTAACACCTGCATCAATTGCATGCTTCACCATTGTGGACGCATATTCAGGAGTAGCATCCATCACAATAATTCCACCAAAACCAATACACGAAAGCATTGCACCGGTTTTTCCCAGCGAACGTTTTTCAAGTTTACCGGCTTCTGTTTCTCTTTTCAAAAGTGATAAATCGGCAGGAAAAAGGCTCAAAGCGGGAGCCACTATGGCTGAAGCTTTAATAAATTCCCTTCTTTTCATTTTTCTTTGTTTTTAATTAGGAAATTTGATCTTACATATATTTCGAAAGACAGTAATTGAAAGTAGCGACTCCTTTAATAACCATATAACTAAGGAAAAGTTTTACAAGCCAAAACAAAAATATGAAACGCGAGAAGCCTACCAGATAAAGGGAATTATCCTGTAACGGATTTTTTGTGCATACTCAGGGTAGCCCTTCAGCTCAGCCATTAATGTTTTGTCTTCCAGAACAGTTCTTGTTATCAGTAAAATAACCGAAAGTATTACTGGGATAATACTCCAGAATGAGCCAAATAACAAAGGAAATCCCAAAGCCTGGATAATTGAACCGAAATAGGCCGGATGTCTTACTACTCTATACAATCCGGTATCGCATACAATATGTCCCCTTTCGGTTTGAATCCTAACTGTACTTGAAAAAAAACGATTCTGTTTTTGAGCGATAAGAAACAGAAGTTGACCTGTTGCTGTAAGAATAATTCCTGTCGCAAAAACGAGCCAGGGAAATTGGGGAGACCAGTGATACCTGCCCGAATCGAGCCCGGTAATAACATACATTGCAATAGTTGCAAGAAAAGACAGGCCAAGAATAATCTTATCCCACTTCTTTGTATTTTCGGCTGGTTTCGAGCGCTCGTCCATAAGCCCGGAATCGATCCGGAACACAGTATAGCTGAGAATTCCCATTACAACACCTAAAGCAACATAAGTCAAACCCTGCCAGTATTCCAAAGTCCCGGCACTAATAAATATAATTGAAAAAAACAGGAGAGTACCTGCGAGATGTTTAACGAAATAGCTTGCTTTCAAGGTCATAATAGTTTAAGGTTCTGACAAAAGATTGGCATGTTTCTGCCTGTAGGTTAAGCTTTAATGAATTAATACAACCAAATTACAAAATTCTGCTTGAGCATGAAAACGTAATCGTCTAAAAAATTTAATATAGCTATTAAATCACTCCTTCCATCTATCATTCTCTTTTCCTTTCTCGTCAAAAACCTGAATTTCTTATTCAGGTAAACTTAAATATATGACTAATAATTTGTCTGTTTACAAAACTTATAAATAAATTTGAAAATCACAAAAACCTACTTTTTATGGCTGTCCGGATACCGAAAAAAAAGCTTCTTTATTCGTATATAGGGGTATTCCTTTTAAATTTTATGGTTCTTAACATAAATGCCCAGCTTGTAGTAAAGATGGTTGCGGCTCAACAACCTCAATTACTTGCAAACGTTACCACTTCGGTGAACTTCAGCGGGACAAATCAGATAAAGCTGGGACAAAACATGGTGGTAACCGGAGGCAAATCGCCCTATACCTTCAAATGGACCAAAGGAGGAACAACTGTTTCCACCGATACGTTTCTTACCGTCACTCCCAATAAAAACGATGTTTACACCCTTACCATTACCGATTCGAAAAGTTGTTCTGTTTCAAAAGATATAACTCTTACATCGTCTCTGGGAACAGCCGATCTCGACAAGGAGACCGTGAACATTTATCCCATTCCGGCCAAAGATTACCTGAGAATTGAATGGAAAGCGCAGGATGAATTAGTGGAAGGACAGCTTTTCAACGCCTCAGGCATCGTGGTATGGGAGGGTAAAATTGATCCGAAAACTGAGATCCCGTTGCACTTCCCTCCCGGTTATTACCTGCTCAAACTTAAAAGCAAGGATCTAACCATTGAGAAAAGAATTATTATTTTTTGAAGTAACGACAGAACTTTATGAACCGGGAAATCGCAATACCAGGAAAAACATTCAGCATCACCATACTTTTGGCTATATTTTCATTGTTGTGCATCAACCTTAATGCAACAACCGACACGACCAGTGTTTACAACTATGCCTATGAATTCCTTTCGAAAAAACTTGGAAAAGGAAGTTTAAAAAGCGGCATTGCCACCGACTTGAAATTGGTTTATGAGTCGTCGGACACTTCGGCCAGTAAAGTATTTATATACAAAAACCTCCCGGGAGGGTATGTCTTGGTGCTGAAATCGCAGGAGAACCTTATCGTTCCGGCTTATTCACTCCATGGAGATTTTAACTTTGAAATGACCGGCACAGCCTTTCAAGAACTAATTAAAAGTTTTGAGAATGCCAACTCGGTGGTTACCGCACCAACCAGCTCTCATGCAGGAAGCCTGGCCCCCTTGCTGGATAAGGAAGGTATTAATTTCAACCAAAGCAGCCCTTACAATGACGCCTGCCCTTACGATGCCGATGCAGGCGTAAAAGCTTATGCCGGTTGTGTGGCTATTTCCATGGCCCAGGTAATGCGGTATCACAAACATCCGGCAACAGGACAGGGATCGAACAGTTACGACCATCCAAAATACGGTACACTTTCTGCCAACTTTGGAGCCACCACTTACAATTGGGTCAATATACCAGGTACGGCCACTTCGGCAAATGCCGATCTTGCCAAATTAATCTACCATGCAGGTATTTCGGTAAACATGAATTATTCTGCCCAACTACCAGGCAGCGCAGCCCCACTTAACAATATCGCCCCGGCACTTGTTAATTATTTTAAATATCCCAACACATCTTACATTTATGAGGATGACTTTATTTATAATTACGAGGTAATCATTCGTAACGAACTGGATAACAACCGCCCAATCATCTACCATTTACCTGGCACACCGGGGCATACCGTAGTTGTGGATGGATACGACGGCGATTACTTCCATATGAATTTTGGGTGGGGCGGATCTGAGAATGGATATTTCTACCTGGGCGGAGTTAATTTTGCGGGCAGCTATCAATTCGGATTCCGTGGGGACTGTATTCTCGGGATATCGCCAACCTATATCAAAGCCAACCAGCAGGATTCGCTTGCCCTGGTAACCTTGTTTAATTCCACAGGTGGAAATAACTGGTACCGCAAAACAAACTGGCTCACCGGTAAACTCAACTCCTGGGAAGGTGTTTCCGTGGTAAGTGGCCGGGTAGTCGGGCTGAACTTGTTAAACAACAATCTCACCGGCGATCTGCCATCGCAATTGAATAACCTTACCTTATTGTCGAATATTCGCCTGGGCGGCAATAAGCTAACAGGCAACATCAGTTGCTTTGGAAACTTACCGAACCTTATGTACCTGGATTTATCATCTAACAACTTCAAGGGGAACATTCCTGTTGAAATCGGAACCAGCTCAAATTTACTGACTTTAAGGCTAGGTTTTAATAAATTCAGCGGAAGTATTCCAAAAGAGTTGGGCAACTTAACCAAACTTATGTATTTGTCGATAGACAACGATTCGTTAACCGGCACAGTTCCTGCCGAAATCTGTAACCTGAAATCGCTGCTCTCGCTCGAACTCATGAACAACTATTTAACGGGAAGTCTGCCCGAATACCTCGGAAATTTAACTTCCCTGCAAACATTCAACATTAGCGGAAACAAATTCTCCGGTATGATCCCTGCCAGCGTAACAGGTTTGAAAAACCTGTACACTTTCGGCATAAACAACAACCAGTTCGAAGGTGTGTTGCCAGCCGGCATAGGGCAGTTTACAAATCTTATACAGTTCGATATTTCAAATAACAAATTCACAGCTATTCCCAAAGAAATAGGGCTATTGACCAATGTAACCTCCATCAATGCCGAAAATAACCTGCTGAAGGATTCCATTCCTTCGTCGGTTTCACAATTAATAAACCTCAAAAGCATCAATCTCAGGAAAAATCAAATCACATCTATACCAGCCAGCATCGGTAGCTTAAAAAACCTCACCACCCTTTACCTCGAAAACAATAAAATTAAAAAACTGCCGGTGAGCATTGGCAACCTATCAAGTCTGGAGGAATTAAAACTATCGTACAACGAGCTTGAAACCCTTCCTTTTGAAGTGGGTCTGCTCAACAAATTAACCTGGTTGGTATTAGATTATAACCAACTCACATCTCTTACATTTGGTGTAAGTTTCTGTCCGAACCTGCTAATGCTGGATGTTTCGCATAACAAACTCAGCTCGAACCTGCCTGAACTCAAACATCTGAAGCTTTATAATTGTAAGGTGAGTTATAACAACCTGAGTTTCGAAAACATTGCAGCCTCCAAACAACCCAATAACGAAGAATATTTTTATTACCGCAACCAGGGACAGGTAAAACTTAACAAAAACCTTGTGGAATATACACTTAACGACTCTGTTGGTGTCGACATCCGTAAGATAAGCTTAGCCTCGCACCCCAACAACCAATACACCTGGTATAAAAACGTACAGCAGATTGCTACCGGGCCTGTTATAAGCTACAAAACAGCTACATCGTTGAACCAGGGTTCGTATTATTGCAAAATCGACAATTCGGTTTACAATGCCATCAGTTTGAATACCGACACCATTGTTTTTCGGATGATTGATAAAAGCTCATTGAAAACAGATACCCTTATTTCAAATAAAGTATACACACAGCAATTCTTTAACGACACAGTGACATTGGTTTCGCCAAAGGATACGAGGGGAACCCTGACATGGCAGGCAAGCCTCGACTCGGTTACCTGGTACAACATCGCAGCCACTGGCAACGATCCGAAAATCGGCACCAGTATTTTCAATGCCAGCGCGGGAAAAGTTGTTCTAACACCCAAAGCTAACATTGCTTACCGTTACAAGCTTACCGAGGGAACCTGCCAGCCGGTTTACAGCGATACCGTATTGGTAGCAGGTTCCAAAACAAAACTCCTGCTCGACACGGTGCTTAATGTCACCGATTCCATGGACAGGATCAAACTGAAGAATATCCATATCGAAATACCCAAAAATTTCTACCATGCCAATTTCCGCCTCACTATAGCCGAAATAGGAAATCCTCCGGCAGCACCCGATTCACTTACACTGGGACCGGTTTACGATGTTAAAGTAAGTTGCGGCACCCAGTTCGATATACCCATTACCATTAAAATAAAAGTAAAAAGCGATTCGCTGGTGGCTGAAAAAATAAAACGGTTCCAAGCTGTATATTTCGACGAAAAGGCTTTTAAATGGATCAGTTACCCCGAAAGCAGCATCAGTATGACCGATAGTTTTATAGTTTTCCAGACCAATCACCTTACCAAACTTTCGTGGTGGTGGAACGAGGATAATTTCCTCGAAGGTTTCGATTATCGCTTCATGAAGAATGGAATAACTGTTTATTATAAGGAGGGTGGTTTATACATAATGGAACTTTATAATAAAGAACAAACCTCAAAACCCTGGCACCTGAAACCTGGCGATCCACAATATGGAACTCCTCTATTTGTGCAGGATGCCTTGCAATACATCGATACAGCCCGTACAACTTTCAAAAACATGGGATTAAAGACCCCTTACAAATTCGCAGCATATATCGATTTCCAGGATGATTTTGGTAATGTGGGTTTTATGGGAATGCTCAATGGCTATCTTACGCTATCGGTTGTAATCGACAATAAAGACACTTTACAGAGCGTGACTGCCCATGAGTTTAAACACTACGTGCAGAGCTCTTATTTTACCCCACACGGAGGAAATACCTTTTGGGCAGAGGCAACAGCTCACCTGGCTGACCGAATGGTTTGGAACGAAGCCTCAAAACCCATCAGCGAATCGGATGTATACCTGCTGGACAGCCGCGAAAAGCCAAATTCAATATTTAAGTCGCTTAGCACCTCTTGGGATTACTGGGATGCCAATTTTATAGGACAAAAATCTTCGGGTAACCTTGATTTATGCTACCTTGCCGGCTGCTTTATTCATTATATGCGAAGCTACCGGCCTGGAACAAAACTGCAGCCAGAGGTACTTTTGAAAGAAACTTCCCTTACTGGCTCCTGGAAAGATTATCTGGACGGCTATATAACCAAGTATTTGCAATCAACTATCGGCAGCGAATTCGAGAATTATGTAAAATATATTTTCGAAGGAAAAAGGCCTTCGTTCTCGGTGCTTAATGTTGGCCCAAATGCTGAAGGAGAACCATTAAAATATATTATGCAGGCACCGGAGGAATTTTCGGTAAAGCATCTGTACAAATTTCCTGAAGAACAAACAGTTGTTCCCGTTGAAAAAGAGGAAATAATCTATAATATGTCCTATCTCTCTGCCAGAATGGAACAGTTTTTCAATTTGAGCCTCAATCGATCCATCTGCGTAAAATATAAGCGCATGCATACCGATACGGCTAATACACGGGTTTACTTGTGTACTTTCAACACTAAAACGCAAACCATGGATATGGTAAACATTTCGAAGGTAGACAGTTCCTATTTCTTTATCAAGGCTGCCACCGACGAAAATGTAGATGCAAAAGCACACAAAGCATTTTTACTTTTCATAAATAAAAGCAACAACAAAGCGGTTGATGTTAAATATAAGCTCCAGATAATGCCTGTTGCCGACTTTGACCATCTTTTCGTCCAGGGATTTATTTCAGGAAGTACAATGGATCCGGCCATCCACAATTTCTCCGACGGTCAGAAACGACCCATCATAATCTCTTTTTCAGAGGAAAACTTCACCAAAACAAAAGTTTATACCGACAGCAGTTTTGTAACTACCTGCATTGCAGGTGGCACAAAACAGGAAGTATATTATAACTTTCTGAATGGTAAAATGGTGGTCACCGAAACTTCTTCAGGCGAACAGGATGTATCGGGCAATCCCGACGGGTGTATCCATTTTTCGACGTACGAAAAAACAGTGCTTACCCTCAAAGATATTTTCCTGGTTCCACTGGATAAAAATTCGGTTGCCCAGGGAGCCGGAATTTATAAGTTCATCACATCCAATACAACCGATACAAAGGCAAAATTAGTAAGCATTTCGCTTCAGAATATTTTTGAATGTACAAAAGAGGGAGGCGCAAAAACAACGCAGGAATATAACTATACCGGTACCGACTGGAACAGCAGTGATAATATTAAATTGCTTCTGCAGTTTATGTAACCGGGAAATGAAGAATTGGATCAATAAAAAGGAATTAATATTTGCAATTTGGATAACATTCCGGTCAACTCTTTGCGTGCAAGTAATAATTCCCTATTTTTGATGCTTTGTAACATAAACCATGGAAAATTTCTTTATTAAAGGTCACGGGCTGGGTAATGAATATATTGTTTTCGATCAGGATCAGATCAGGTTTCAGCTTACCCCATCAACTATTCAAAGGCTTTGCAATATTAACTTCGGAATAGGCTCCGACGGTATTCTGCTAAAAGTACCTTCATCGAAGGCCGACTTTGGTTTTCGGGTCTTTAATCCTGATGGCTCTGAAGCTGAAAAAAGCGGCAACGGATTGCGTATTTTCTGCAAGTTTCTATGGGATTACGGATATACAACCAACAAGCAATTCACCGTTGAAACAAAGGGCGGACTGGTAAGTGCAAGCATCGAAAAAACAGATGCCCGCAATAAAGCCAGCCTTGTTACCGTGGATATGGGTTCTCCGACTTTTAAGACCAGAGAAATTCCGGCCATCTTTCCATCAGAAGAAATTATAGCCGAAAAGATGGGGTTTGGAGGCAGAGAATATGAAATTAACTGTGTGTCGATGGGAAATCCTCATTGCACCATCATAAGGGATACTCTGGATATTAATGAAATAAAATCAATTGGAAGCATCATCGAAAATCATAGCATGTTCCCTAACCGGATTAACCTTCAGTTTGCAAAAATTAAGAGCCGCAGCGAAGTCGAAATTCTCATATGGGAACGAGGAGCAGGTTTTACACTGGCATCCGGTAGTTCCTCATGCGCAGTATCTTCTGTACTCTACAAAAGAGGTTTAATCGACAACAAAGTCACGATTAAAATGTTAGGAGGAGAGTTAAGAATTGAAATACAGGATAACTGGAACATTCGTATGACAGGGCCGGTGCGTCAGATTTGTGAAGGAACGCTATCACCTGAGATTATTGAAGATCTGGAATAATTAAGTATGAGTGAAGAAGCAGAACAACCAATCAGGAACTAAAGCGGCTGTTGTCTAAATACTAGGTACCAAGTACTCTGTACTAATTTAAAACTATAAAACAAAACCTATGAAACTGAAACAAGTAGTGTTAATTTTAACAGCATTCATTATGATGAGTCAGGAAGAAATGGACGGTCAAACGACCGACAGAGGTAAACTGGAAGCAAAATATACCTGGAATCTTGCCGATATCTATTCCGGCGATGAAGCCTGGGAACAAGCTAAAGAAAAGATTAAGGCTGATATCGACAAGTTTGATTCGTATAAAGGAACTTTGGGTAATTCGGCAAAATCCCTGCTGGCCTATCTTGAGTTCTCGTCTGCTTTCGGCAAGGAATTCACCCGGATTTATTCCTATGCTTCCATGAAACTGGATCAGGATATCCGCGACTCCAAATCCACATCCATGGTTCAGGAGTTAAGACAATTAAGTCCTTTGGTCGGTGCAAAGTCGGCATTTTCTGATCCGGAAATTCTTGCCATGGGCAAGGAAAAAATTGACCAGTTTCTGGCCCAGGAACCCGGACTTCAGAAATACAAAATGGGACTTTACGATTTATTGAGATCTAAAGATCACACCTTATCGGAAAAGGAAGAAAAAATACTGGCGCAAACGTCTTCTCTTACAGGAAGTCCGTACTCCATATACAGCGTATTTACCAATACCGAACTCCCTTACCCGGAAGTAACGCTTTCGGATGGAACAGAAGCCCTGTTAAATCAGGCTGGCTTTTCGAAGTATAGGGTGGTTTCAAATCCGGCCGACCGTAAACTGATTTTTGACACCTACTTTAACACCATTTCAAAGTTTCAGCGCACCATTGCCGAACAGCTTTTCTCAAGGGTAAATGCCGATATTTTTGGCGCCCGTACCCGAAATTACAATACTTCTCTGGAAAGTGCCCTCGATAATTTTAATATTCCCGTAAGTGTTTACAAATCTCTTATTGAGTATGTGAATAAAAACCTGCCTACTTTTCATCGTTACCTTAACCTAAGGAAAAAGATGATGGGCCTGGAAACATTGCGCTATTGCGACATGTATGCTCCTGTTGTAAAAGATGTTCAACTCACCTATACTTTCGAAGAAGCTCATAAAAATGTAATTGAATCGTTGAGTCCGCTTGGCAAAGAATACCAGGATGTAGTTGAACGTGCTAACCGCGAAAGATGGGTGGATGTTTATCCAACGACCGGAAAGCGTTCCGGGGCCTATTCAAACGGCTCGGTGTACGATGTTCATCCATACATTTTATTGAACTACAACAAGCAATATAACGATGTAAGCACTTACACCCACGAGCTTGGACATACCATGCACAGCTATTTTTCGAATAAAACACAGCCCTACCCAACTGCAAGATATTCGATATTTGTAGCCGAAGTTGCTTCAACGTTCAACGAAGTGCTTTTAAGCAACTACATGACGAAAAAGATAACAGACAAACAGGCTAAGCTTTCTTTGCTGATGAGCCGTCTCGATGGATTTAAAGGTACCTTGTTCCGTCAGACACAGTTTGCTGAGTTTGAACTTGCCATCCATGAAAGGGCCGAAGCCGGAAAAGCTTTAACCAGTGAAGATCTTACAAAGATTTATGGCGATATCGTACGAAAATATTATGGTCACGACAAGGGAGTATGCGTAATTGATGACCTGTACACTATGGAATGGGCTACAATACCTCATTTCTATATGAATTATTATGTGTATCAGTATGCAACTTCATTCACAGCATCGGCAGCTTTGGCCGAGAAAGTACTAAAAAATGAAAAAGGAGCCACTGAAAAATATCTGAAATTCCTGTCATCAGGCGGTTCGGATTATCCTATAGAACTATTGAAAGCTGCCGGAGTGAATATGACTACCAGTGAACCTTTCGATAAAGCAATTGCATCCATGAACCAAATAATGGATGAAATTGAAAAAATTATTGAAGGAAAATAAAATTTCTTTTACCCATTGAATAAGCCTGGAAGCACAACCAGGCTTATTTTATTTCGTCAGGATTCCGGAAAAGCTTCAAAAAAATGAGAAAATTTAAACTTTAAGGTAAAATTCATTTTTTTGAATTTGGAAGATTAATACTTTTGTAACTCAAACTCCGACTGAGAAGATAAAGCCTGGTTGTTTAATCGAAGGTGAACTTGAGGGGTGTGGCTGTAATTTAAACGATAAATATTTTTATGTTCGATCAAACTAAATATCAACATATTTGGCTTAAGTATTCTCCTGCCATTCGTATTCTGTTGAAGAAAACCGATGACACAACACAAAAAATTCAATTGTACAAACACGAATTCGAAAGTGCAAACAAAAAGGATAAGTTAGGATATTTCTTCAGTTTCGACCTGATTAACGGAAAGGTGATAAACATTACAGGAGGTACAACAGCTGCAAAAGATTTGTTGATTGTGATTGACAATACCCCTCCCATGAAAAACTGGCTTCGCGAACACCGTGTTAAATTCTGCCTCAACAACAACTTTGAGCTGGTAATGGAGAAAATACCTGAATAGGCTCCATCCTACAACTTTTAAATTAAATATAAAAGGTGTATTAGCTGTGGTCTGCCGGCTGTGGTCTGTGGACTATCTTAAATTGCTCACATATCTTACATATAAATCTTCTACCTTTTTTCGTGCCCACGGGGTTTTACGGAGAAAAGTAAGGCTGGATTTAATGCTGGGGTCGT
Organism: Bacteroidota bacterium; assembly: GCA_021779665.1. Lineage (GTDB taxonomy): Bacteria > Bacteroidota > Bacteroidia > Bacteroidales > JAAUTT01 > JAAUTT01. The sequence continues at coordinate 41,915 of JAJYAG010000015.1, forward strand.
AATTAAAGCATCGTATGTTGATATGCATTCCTAACTGGTCCCATCCATAATATTCGACCAGTTCGGTAAGAATTGCTTCGAGGGTTTTCCCGTGCAAAGGATTATTGGGTTGGTCCTGTGTCATAACCGGGGTTTGTTACGGGTTGATTTCCTCTCATGCGGCGCCTTGGCAGGTTTTCCGTATTTAGGATTCCGTTTCTTGGGACCTCCCAGGTTTACTTTTTTATTTTTGTCTTTCTTCTCATGAAAAGCTCCTTTAGGAGCTTTGGGAGCGGGTTCCTTCAAATAATCCTTATCGTAAAGAGGTGCAGGAATCTCATCCAGGTAAAGCTCGGATGAAACGGGCAGATTTTCAGGTACCGCTTTTTCATCAATTTTGAACCCTATAAGATTCTCGATATTCTCCAGAAGTTCAAGCTCGTTCTCAGTAGCAAAGCTTATGGCAATACCTTGTTTGTCGGCGCGACCGGTACGACCCGTACGATGAATATAATCCTCCGGAATCTCCGGTATATTGAAATTAACAACATGCGAAATGTCTGCAATATCTAATCCTCTCGAGGCAATATCGGTAGCTATAAGAACCCTGTGACTGCCATCACGGAATTTAGCTATAGCACCAAACCTGTAATTTTGAGACTTATTGGAATGGATAACCGCTATTGAACCTGGGAAACGCTCGTCGAGGCTGTCGAACAACCTGTCAGCGGCCTTTTTATCGGATACAAAAACCAAAACCCTGTTCATAGAGTTGTCTTCGTTGAGCAGGAGCGAAAGCATGTTTACCTTGGTCCTGAAATTCGGAATCATGTAAACACTATGTTCTATTTGCTCTACAGGAGTATGTATGGAGCCAGTTTCAACCCATTGCGGATCGACGAAGAAGTCCTGGATTAATTGCTGTACATCTTCGGTGAGTGTTGCCGAAAACATCAGGTTTTGGCGTTTTGCCGGCAATAGTTCAAGAATCTGAATGGTTTGCGGACGAAAGCCTAATGCGAGCATTTCGTCAACTTCATCAATCACCAGTTTCTGAATACTGTTTAGTCTCAGAATTCCCGACATGGCAAGATCTACCAGGCGACCCGGTGTGGCAACCAGGATATCGAGGCCTTCATAAACCAGCTTCTTTTGCGTATTGATATTAGTTCCTCCATAAACTCCTGCATACCGGAAATTGGAATATTTTGTGAGTTTCTCGATTTCGGCAACAACCTGCTGCACCAATTCCCGGGTTGGTAAAATAATTAGAATACGGGGATGCTTCTGATCCGAAAACTTGAGCTGACGAAGAATTGGCAAAAGATAAGCAAAAGTTTTTCCTGTTCCGGTTTGTGCCAGACCAACAACATCCTTTCCCGACATAATAACCGGAAAGGCCATTTCCTGGATAGGTGTTGGCGTGGAAAAGCCCAAATCGGTTAAAGCATTTCGCAAAGGTGTATTTAAATTCAGAATATCGAAACTCATGAAGTGCACTTTATAAATTGCGCAAAGGTAACCTGATTTAATTATAATTAGTTAATAAAAATTAGCAGAGTAAGTTTTTAAAACAAATCATGGTTATTATTGTCTTTAATCTGATTATTTTACAATGTTGCCCGGTATGAAAATTAAAAACGTCTTTAAATAGATTTCTCACTTCGTTAGAAATGACAATCAGTATTTTAGGTGACCTGGAAAACAAGGAAACCAGTCATTCTGAGTGAAGTGAAGAATCTGATCAATTTACCGGAACTAATGATTATTTTAATTGGTTAAAATTTACAAGGTGTATGTTCAAACTTAAGAATCTACTTAAACCTGCAAGCTTTTTAGAAAACATTGATAATAAGGAGCATAAACCTCAACGTGAAGCTTTAAAAATATTAAAATACATTGGTCCTGGTTTACTTGTAACTGTTGGATTTATAGATCCGGGAAACTGGGCATCAAATATAGCCGCTGGTGCTGGCTTTGGATATCAGCTGCTGTGGATGGTTTCTCTTTCAACCTTGATGCTGATAGTCCTTCAGCATAATGTTGCACACCTTGGAATTGCAACAGGATTGTGCCTGGCTGAGGCCGCAACCATCTATGTTTCACCAAAATTTTCCAAAATAATCCTCTTATCGGCTATGGGAGCTTCTGTATCAACGTCTCTGGCCGAGATTCTGGGTGGAGCCATTGCGCTTCAGATGCTGTTTAATATTCCCATCCCGGCGGGAGCTTTTATGGTCATAATTTTTGTTTTAATCATGCTTTTTACAAATTCGTACAGGCTGATTGAAAAGATTATTGTTGGATTTGTCTCTATCATAGGCATTTCTTTCTTCTATGAATTACACCTTGTAAATATAGATTGGGCAGCAGCCGGGATTAGCTGGGTAAAGCCTTCAATTCCCGAAGGATCAATTCTCATCATTATGAGCGTGCTGGGAGCTGTGGTTATGCCCCATAATCTTTTTCTGCATTCCGAAATAATCCAGAGCCGGCAATGGAATCTTGAAAATGATCAGGTAATCAGGAAACAACTCGATTATGAGTTTTTCGATACGCTATTGTCCATGCTGATCGGATGGGCCATCAACAGCGCCATGATATTGCTGGCGGCCAGTACATTTTTCAAAGCAGGAATTAAAGTTGATGAACTTGAACAGGCTCATTCCCTGTTAACTCCTTTGGTGGGAAAAAGTGCCGGAGTGGTTTTTGCAACAGCACTGCTGTTTGCGGGTGTTGCATCCACCATCACATCCGGAATGGCTGGCGGCTCCATTTTAGCAGGAATGTATAAGGAGCCGTACGATATTAAAGATAATCATTCACGATTGGGAATAGGAATATCGCTGGTAGTGGCTTTTATCATCATCCTTTTCAGTAAAAACACATTCAAAGCCCTGATATTTTCGCAAATGATTCTAAGCATTCAGTTACCAGTGACCATCTTTTTACAGATTTACCTCACATCGTCCAAAAAGGTAATGGGCAAATACGTTAACTCAAAATACACAACAGGGTTACTCCTTTTCTTCGGCCTGGTGGTTACTTCGCTTAATATAATGCTGTTTATCAGCTTCTTTAAATAAATTTTCCTAAAACAACTCTTCAAGAATTTTTCTTCTGTATTGAAAAATAGCTAAGACTTTATTCCGGACTATCAGGCTGTTAATTGCACGACCAATAACTCCAAAGGGCAAACTGTAGTACAGTTTATCCGTCATCAAAACACCATCTTTTACTTCTTCAAAGTGGTGTTCATGATGCCAGATTGAATAAGGTCCTTTACGCTGCTCATCTATAAAATAAGAATGCTCCTTTACGTGGGTTATCTCTGTAACCCACTCCACAGGAAATCCCGCCAAAGGAGAAACACGGTATTCTATAAACATACCTTCATAAATCTTTTCAGGAAGTGTATGCTGAATCCGGAAGTTCATTGCAGGTGGTGTTATTTTGCTGAGGTTGTAAGGATTTGAAAAGAAGCTCCATGCCTCTTCAAGAGTAATTGGCAATATTTGAGAAAACACCATTCGTTCCACTTGTGTTTATGTTTTGATTACAAAAACTTAAACACCATCCACCGTTTTTGGTTTATGAAATAGTGGAAAATTCAAATGAAGTATGAAATATTTTTCAAGGCAATTTACCTGATGACAATATCGTCAATCACGCTCTCTCCTACCCTGTCGTTTACAGCCTTTACCATACCCGAGCGCATCATATTAAGCTCGGCACGGACAATAGATGAGGTAAGCCGCACAAACATCACCCGCTTGTGAATCACCACCTCCCGCAAATGCCGTGCAACCGTTTTGCCCATCATCTCCTTCCATACGCGAATAGCTTCAACTTCTTTCAGCTTCTCCTTGATATGCATCTGGTCGAGCAACTGATCCACCAGATCTTTTATATTTTGTGTATTGGAGCGCTTCATATTAATTTATTTCACTTACGCCGTTTGTGGATATTTCGAATATCTTAAAATCGCTTGTGATTTCTTTTAGTAACTCGGTTATATTATTCCGGTCGGTATCGGTAATAAAAATCTGACCGAAACTTTGGCCCGATACCAGCTTTATAAGCTGCATCACCCGTAATGAGTCAAATTTATCAAAAATATCGTCGAGCAACAAAAGGGGGTGCTTGCCGGTTTTATTGCGAAGCAGACTTAACTCAGCCAATTTGAGCGACACGAGCAACGTTTTTTGCTGCCCCTGCGAACCCACGCGTTTCATGGGGTAGCCATTCTGCATAAAAACCAGATCGTCCTTGTGAATACCTGTGGTAGTGTATTCCAAAGCAAGATCCTTTTGCACTGAGTGTTTCAAAAGCATATCGAGCGAAGCTGTGTCGAGCTGCGATTCATAAACGAGCTGTACCTCCTCCGAACCGTTTGAAATATGCTGATAAAACTCCAGGAAAACTCCGGTAAGCTCTTCCACAAATTGCTTCCGCACCTTGTAAATAGTCTCGCCAAAAAGGCAGAGCTGACCATCCCATACTTCGAGCATATCGGGATCGTTGTTTCCTGTGCGGCCAAATTCCTTTAAAAGACTGTTCCGTTGTGCCAGTGCTTTATTATACTTTATCAAAGCATCCAGATACTGGCTATTATACTGCGAAATGGCTCCGTCCATAAACTTCCGGCGGTCGTCGCTGCCTCCATAAATAAGCTCCGCATCGGATGGTGAGGCCATAATTAACGGGATTAACCCTATATGCTCCGAAAGTTTGTCGTAATTCTTTTTATTGCGTTTCATTACCTTCTTCTGACCAGTTTTAAATCCGCAGCTTATAGCTTCGGGAACATCATCAAGTTCGAAGTCCCCCTGCACAAGAAAGAAATCTTCACCATGACGGATATTGAGCGAATCAGTAGCTGTAAAATAGCTTTTGCACAGAGAAAGGTAATGAATAGCATCGAGCAGGTTTGTTTTGCCCGATCCGTTAGATCCTACAAAACAGTTGATCTTGGAACTGAGTTTTATCTCAAGATCCTGATAGCTCTTAAAATTAACGAGATGCAACGCTTGCAGGGAAATGTTCATATAAAAGTATCAAGTACTAAGTATCGAGACTAATACATCCAGATACTATTTGTGCAAAAATAGGTATTATTGAATTTAGGGAGAAAAAAAGATGCTAACAATGGAAGGCTGTCGTAAGAGGTTAGTCGTAAGTCGTAAAGTTGATCAATTCTTCTTACCTCTTACTTCATACTTCTTACCTAAAAAAAAGCCCCTGAACTTTCATCCAGAGGCCTCAGAGTAATTATATTTTTTATTCGCAGTCGTCAGTACTCTGTTAACCCTCAACTTCTTTGTATTCACTTTGGTCTGAGGACTGCAGACTGTCGACTTTCTTATTCCATTCCTACACCGTGGCAATTCTTAAACTTTTTGCCACTGCCGCAGGGACAAGGGTCGTTACGCCCTACTTTTTTCTCAACCCTTAACGGCTGAACCTTCTGTGGTTCGCGGGTATCATTTTGTTCCGGCCTGCGTGCATCGGGGTCGTTGTGACGGGTTTCCATACGGCTCAAATCAAGACGTTTGGGAGGCTGTGCCCGTTGAACCTGGTTCGGATCCTGACTTGGAATGCGTCCCTTCATCAGGATAGAAGTAATATCACGGTTAATGCGGAACATCATCTGTTTGAATAACTCAAACGATTCAAACTTATAGATTAACAGCGGATCCTTCTGCTCGTAAGTAGCATTCTGAACCGATTGTTTCAATTCATCCAGCTCGCGGAGGTGTTCTTTCCAGGCTTCGTCGATGGTTATGAGAATTGCCGATTTCTCGAAGGAGCGGGTAAGCTCACGACCTTGTGTTTCGTAAGATTTCTTAAGGTTAGTAACAACATGGTAAACCTTGGCTCCGTCTGTTATTGGTACAACAATATTGTCGTAAATAGCCGATTGCTTCAGGTAGACATCGCTGATAACCGGGTAAGCTTGATTTGCGATAACTTCCGACTTCCTTTTATAGGCTTCAAGTGCAACCTGATAAACGGCTTCTGTAATTTTGGTCTTGTCGCCTTTCTGAAAGGTTTCTTCATCAACAGGCGAATCAACCGAAAGTACTTTGATGAGCTCCAGGTTGAAATTTTCAAAATCCTGGGCTGCAATGCTTTCTTCGGTTATGCCTTCAATCACATCGTAAATCATGTTGGCAATATCCACGTTGATACGTTCGCCAAACAGCGCATGATGACGTTTGGTGTAAATAACCTCACGCTGCGAGTTCATAACGTCGTCGTACTCAAGCAAACGCTTACGGATACCGAAGTTGTTTTCTTCTACTTTCTTCTGCGCACGTTCGATAGAGCGCGAAATCATGGAGTGTTTAATCACTTCATTTTCCTTCCAGCCCATACGGTCCATAATACCGGCAATACGGTCGGAACCGAATAAACGCATCAGGTCATCTTCGAGAGAAACAAAGAACTGTGACGAACCCGGGTCGCCCTGACGACCGGCACGACCACGTAACTGGCGGTCGACACGACGGCTCTCGTGACGCTCTGTACCGATGATGGCCAAACCACCAGCCTGGCGAACTCTTTCGGTAAGCTTGATGTCGGTACCACGACCTGCCATGTTGGTGGCAATGGTTACGGTACCTTCTCTACCTGCTTCGGCCACAATATCAGCTTCGCGCTGATGCAGTTTCGCATTAAGTACATTATGCTTGATGCCTCTCAGCTTTAACATACGGCTGAGTAACTCAGAAACTTCAACCGATGTTGTACCTACCAGCACGGGCCGGTCTTTGGCAACAAGGTTAATAATTTCGTCGATTACGGCATTATATTTTTCGCGTTTTGTCTTGTAAACCAAATCTTCCTGGTCGGTACGGGTAACTTTGCGATTGGTTGGAATAACCACCACATCGAGTTTGTAGATCGACCAGAATTCTCCTGCTTCCGTTTCGGCGGTACCGGTCATACCGGCAAGCTTGTGATACATACGGAAGTAATTCTGGAGTGTAATGGTAGCAAAAGTCTGAGTAGCGGCTTCAACCTTTACGCGTTCCTTGGCCTCGATAGCCTGATGTAAACCATCGGAATAACGGCGACCCTCGAGAATACGACCTGTTTGTTCATCTACAATCTTCACCTTGTTATCCATCACCACATATTCCACATCCTTTTCGAAAAGCGTATAAGCTTTTAAAAGCTGGTTGACGGTGTGGATGCGTTCCGATTTTATAGAATAATCGGTAAGCATTTCGTCCTTTTTGGCAACTTTTTCGTGCTTATCGAGGTTCATCTTTTCGAGCTCGGCAATGGTTGCTCCAATGTCGGGAAGAATAAAGAACGAAGAATCTTCCGATTTGGAAGTCATTATATCGATACCCTTTTCCGTAAGCTCTATGGAGTTATTTTTTTCGTCGATTACAAAAAACAGATCGTCAGTTACGAGGTGCATGTTCTTGTTCTGCTCCTGCATGTAGAAGTTTTCGGTTTTATGAAGCAATTGCTTCATACCCTGTTCTGAAAGAAATTTAATTAAAGGCTTACTTTTTGGAAGGCCTTTAAAAGCACGAAGCAGGAGCTTTCCGCCATTTTCGTTATCGCCTTTCGAGATGAAATTTTTGGCATCGACCAAAACCTGGGAAACCAATTTACGCTGCTCGTTAAAAAGAACCTCCACACGTGGTTTAAATTCGTCGAATAACTGGTTGTCGCCGCGCGGAACCGGTCCGGAGATAATTAATGGTGTACGGGCATCGTCGATTAACACGGAGTCAACCTCATCCACAATGGCAAAGTGATGCTTGCGCTGAACAAGGTCGAGTGTACTGATGGCCATGTTATCGCGCAGGTAGTCGAAACCGAATTCGTTGTTTGTTCCGTAGGTAACATCGGCATTATATGCTTTGCGGCGGGCATCGGAATTTGGCTGGTGTTTGTCGATACAATCAACTGACAAACCATGGAATTCAAAAAGAGGGCCCATCCATTCCGAGTCACGTTTTGCAAGATAATCGTTAACAGTTACTATGTGAACACCGCGTCCGGCAAGGGCATTGAGAAACACAGGCAAGGTAGCCACAAGCGTTTTACCTTCACCGGTTGCCATTTCAGCAATTTTACCCTGATGCAGCACAACCCCACCAAAAAGCTGTACATCGTAGTGAACCATATCCCAGGTAACCATGTTACCTCCGGCCATCCAACTGTTATGATGATATGCCTTATTACCTTCGATGGTTACACTATCCTTTACCGCAGCAAGGTCACGGTCGAAGTCGGTTGCTGTAACCTCCACTTTTTCGTTTTCCTTGAAGCGACGGGCGGTTTCCTTAACAATAGAGAAAGCTTCGGGTAAAACCTCGTCCAGGGCCTCTTCAATTTTCTTGAGAAGTTCCTTTTCGAGTTTATCTATTTTTCTGTAAATATCTTCGATTTCATCCATTGGAGTTGCGTCACCTTCCGCCTTTTCGCGCAGTTCGGCAATTTCATTTTCCAATGCTTTGATATGATCCTTAATCCGCTGTTTTAAAAGGCCGGTACGAGCACGAAGATCGTCGTTACTCAGATTTTTTATTTCCTCGTATGCGGCTTTGACTTTATCGACAATCGGCTGGGTTTCCTTAAGATCTCGCTGTGCTTTATTGCCAACAAATTTGGAAAGTATTGTATTAATAAAACTCATTATTAAATATCTTAGTTAATATAAAGTGAGCAAAGTTAATGTATTTTATATTTATTCATTTTATAATAGGCGTAAACCTAAGTAAAATTTCGAAAACATACCAGTGATAAAAACTATGCCATAATTTTTTCGACCTGAGGAAGGGTGGGTCGTAATATAAGTAGGAAGGCCTCACCCCCTGGAGGCTGTGTGAAAAGTCTACCTTACGGCGGAATTACAAATTCCGCCTAGCGTAATACCTTCATTTAGAAGCTAAAACGCTGAGCTGAATTTGTAATTCAGCTCAATTTGTCGACTTTTCACACAACCTCAGTAATAAAGAATAAATTAGGATGAGGTGTTCCTGACTTGACACTAAATAATAAACATGCAACAACCTGACATTTCAGATTTATTGAAAGAATGCAGAAGACAGAATGAAACTGCCTTCCGGCGACTGGTTGAAATGCATCAGGGTATGGTTTACTCATTTGCTTTTCGCATGCTATGCAATGAGGAAGATGCGAAGGATGCCGTTCAGGAAACTTTTATCAGAGTCTGGAAGCATATCGATAAATACGATCCTGAACTTAAGTTTACCACCTGGTTGTTTGCCATTGCTTCTAACTATTGCTGCGATAAGCTGCGGTTCAGAAAAAGAAGGCTTAATACGGATAATATAGAATCAATCCATTTTGCCTTACTGACCGATAATCTGGAGACTACTGTCAGTAATTCCGATTTAGCTAAAATAATTCATGCATTAACGGACAAACTGACACCAAAGCAGAAGTTAATTTTCACTCTCCGCGATCTACAGGAGTTAGAAGTTGAAGAGGTTGAAAAAATTACGGGGATGTCGGCCGGGAAAATAAAAAGTAATCTTTACCTGGCGCGGCAGTTTATCAAAGAACAACTTGAAAAATACTAAACATGGAAAAAGATGAACTGAAATATAATGAACTGATTGGTAAACTCAGAGGTAAAGAGCCCAGGCTAAATGACCCGGAAGAGTTAACGGAGAAAATAATGTGGTCACTAAAAAGGAAGAATAGCAAGGTTACAAGAGTTATTATCCTTGTACGGCCCTGGCTTTCAGCGGCAGCCATATTTCTGATAGCTCTTTTTATTTACCAGAATAACGATGTTCCTGTTGAGGAAACAAGAAAAATAAAAGTTGCGAATATCAAAGAAAAGTCTGAACGAATCGATTGCCTGGAGAGTCTCAGGAATGGAAAAATCAACAGAAAGGCATTGATAAGAAGCTATCAATGCTACCAGAAACGATCAGAAGAAAAAAACAACAGCGCAGAACAATTAATGATGAAATATCAGCAAAAATTTTAAAATCAATTATCATGAAAACTCTAAAGTTTTTGATTTTATTCCTGATAGTAACAATACTATCTACATGTGACGACAAACCTAAGTACCTGACAGTAATAAACACCGACGGATCGTGCTACAAACTTATTGAAGCCTTTGCAGATTCTTCGTTTATGGTTGGAGACACTGCGAGAAGCAATCCTTTTGGCGTAGAGCTCGATTCCACATGGAAAATATCATGGAGTTATATCACCCCGGAATATAAAACCAACTGGCCCCTGAAAAGCTGGACATTTGACACAACTATGGCTCATAAGGAAGCACCGGTTAAGGTGAGAGCTTTGAAAAAATACAGCTCGGTTGAAGAAATGGCAAAAAATTTTCGTTTTAACAAAGACCATGAATGGCGGACAATTCAGCCCAAATACAAACTAGAAAAGAAATTCAGGTGGTTCTATACATATTATGTTTATAGTGAAGTGTATCCTAAAATAAAAACCTTCAGCAACTTCCCCATCGAAAAATACATGACCAAAGAAGAGGCCGAATTTTGGTTTAACGGAAATCCCGATTTGGTAAAAGGAATGAATGGAATTGAAATAGGATCTGAGACTGACCGTATTGAAGACAATTTTAATAAATGGTTTGAACAGAATATCTGGGAGGAAGAAATGGATGTGCTGTTAAAGCATTACGATCTTTTGAAGAAGCCCCCGGTAACAAAAGAAAAGTTAACATCAGATAAGGACTCCTTATTTTTGGAGTTTCATAACAAGCAAAAAGAAAAGAACGAGGAAAAAGATTTCAGCAAATTTCTGGATAAACAATATAAAACCAATGTGTTCTCCGAATTATACAGCCGCGAAGGAAATCCTTTAAAGGCCTATGAAGAAAGTCTCGACTCCAATAAATTTCTGGATTATTATGAGAAATCAATAGATTACAACCTGATTATGCCAGGCACAATTATAATGGCCGACAACGCAATTAATCACGGCGATACCCTAAAATTTAACCTCGATGCCTACCGCATGACCTACAAAGATTACGAAATAAAAGCCACCTCGCGCAAAACAAACATCTGGGCTTTTGGGGTAACGGGAATTATAGTGCTGCTGGTAATTGGAAGTTTCTTTGTTAAAAGAAGATAGCCCACACTCCTGATGGTTGTTAAAAATTACTGCTTTTAATAAGATTAAAGTTTAATATGCGTATATTTAAACCTTAATTTAACCGTTAGCTTTAAGATTAATTTATTCACACAAACTTTTCTAAAAAGCTGCCTTGATATTTATAATCATGTTAATCGCAAAACACACTTAAAGTATGATGATTTTAACTTTTATTTTCGGAGCCCTGTTTGGGGCAATACTGCAGTATGCCAGGCTGAACAGATTCAATACAATCAGTGGCCAGGCACTGGCAAAAGATTTTACCGTTGCAAAAGCCATTCTGATGGCCATTGGCGTAGGAGCAATTCTCATAAATCTTGAAATAGGATTAGGTTTAGCTTCATACCATTCAAAGTCGCTTATTTTAGGCGGAGTTATTTTAGGCGGAATCATCTTTGGCTCAGGAATGGCTATATTAGGCTATTGCCCGGGAACATTGCCCGTTTCGGCAGGTGAGGGCTCCGTGGATGCAATGATCGGAATCATTGGCGGACTGTTTGGCGGATTTATTTACACCATTTTATTACCATCTTTCAAGGGTATTCTCGGGCCCGATCTTGGTAATATCACTTTAAAAACAGCGTTTCCTGATGCTTCAGTCTGGTTTTACATTTCAGTAATCTTAATTGCTGTTGCATTTATCATTTTTTCTTTCTGGATCCATAAAAAAGAAAATTCAAAAAATATTAGGTGGATCGTTTCAGGGATCGCTCTGGCAGTATTGAATGCTGTCATATTTTTAAAATTTGCTTCCGACCGGCCCATTGGCGCATCAACAACTTATCCTTATGCAATGGATTCCCTGGTTGGATGCACTAGCAACGATTACTTTTCAAAAATTCAAAAGCCCGGAAACTGGGAACTTATCTTCCTGTTTGGTGCGTTTATTTCTGGGCTGGTTTTATCTTTAATTCGTAAAGATTTTAAACTTGTATTGATCTACGAAAACTGGAAAACCCACAAAGGAGATTCTGTTGCAAAACGAATTATCTGGTCTTTCACAGGAGGCTTTCTGATTATATTTGGTGCACGTATGGCAGGCGGTTGTACAAGCGGTCATATCATCTCCGGCGGTATGCAATTTGCATTAAGCAGCTATGTTTTTGCCATTTTTGTGTTCGCAAGTTTGCTTGTCACCGGAAGGTTGTTTTATGGAAAAAACAGATGACAATTCTGTAAGTACGATTGCGTAACAGATACGTCAATTAAGTAACAACCCCAACAGCAATCCCAAAGTTAAACCTCCTGCCCCAAAAGCAATTGAGTTTTTAATACGCTTTTTACGGTCGGCAGCCAATAGCTTTTGAGCTTCGTTTATTTGGGTAATTGCCGCATTGAGGTTGGTATTTACTTTGTTAAGATCGTTGGAAAGTTCACCCAGCCGGCTGCCGGTTTTATCTATGAAAGAGGTCGATGAAAAAGCAAGCGAATCAAACTGAGCCTTCAGCCGGTTGTATTCCAGATCCTGCTGCCCGATACGACGCTCCTGCAACTCTACCAGATTTTCATAGGTACTGAAAACCTGCCGCACATTCACATCGCGACCCTTCCATTTATCATAGGCCGACTGGTATATGGAAAAAGTTTTCCTGTTCAACAGATACACCGAATCGCATTGAATAATCACCGTATCTCCTCTTCCGATAAGAAAACTTGATACAGTAACACAGTCGGCCTCTTTAAAAATCTGCTGACTATATGAATTTAACGTTAACGCTGAAATAGCGACAATGCCAATAATTCTTTTCATTCTTCTTATCATTAATGCAAATTAAAATCATTCATTTTTCTTTCATTCCCATCATTTCCTGCTCACCACGGGAATCTCAGGAAGCTCCTCACCGACAAGTTCAACTTCCTTGTAAAGCTGCCTTAAACGCTCGCGGATGCTGTCGCGCTTGGCGGCAAACTTCTGCTCGTTCACCCTTTTCTCGAGGTCTAATATTTCAACACGGCCCTGAATATCGAGAATATAAGATTTAAACCGATGGATATCAATCTGAAGAGAATCAATCTTTGCGCTTGAAGTTTCGATTATTTTCAAAGAAGTATTTAGATTTTTCTCAGCTTCATCCAATTTCCTGACAGCATTACGAAGATTTCTTCCTGAGAAGAGAAAGCTGTTAATTATTAAAACAAACACTCCCGCTGCTAAAAGATAGAGTATAATGCGTTCTTTCTGGTTCATAAGTTCTGAAGTTGTTAGTTTCTATTCCGGGTTAATTCACTTTGGTTATTTCAAATTCCCAATAAAAGTATGACATTTGAGTTATATTTCAATTAAAAAGTCAAACCCCATGTCCCGATTATTAATTCTCCTGATAATGACAAGTTTTGCGACAGATAATTTCAAGACTGAACAATTGAAAAACGCCCGGGTAAAAAATGCCTATACCGAAAAGCAGGCTTACCTGGAAAACCTTTTAAAATCCAAAGAGCTCGAATTCTCTTCCCTGGAGATTTATCTTCGGGCATTTAAAAATGAAGGTATTCTGGAAGTGTGGACGAAAAATAAAACTGAAAAAACTTATCAGCTTCTTACCTCCTACTCCATCTGCCAATCTTCGGGAACCCTGGGTCCAAAACGAAAGGAAGGCGATTTACAGGTACCCGAGGGATTCTATCAAATCAACCATTTTAACCCGTTAAGCAACTTTCACCTTTCGCTCGGCATCAGTTATCCCAATCAAAGCGACAAGGTATTTGCCGATAAAAACAGGCCAGGTGGGGCAATTTATATTCATGGGAGTTGTGTTACCATTGGCTGCATCCCCATTACCGACGATAAAATCAAAGAGTTGTATATTCTCGCTTTGGAAGCACGCAACAACGGTCAGAAAACCATTCAGATAACCATCTTCCCGGCAAAAATGACCGACAAGAATTTTGCAATGTTAAAATCGGCAACTATCGATAAAAACATTTTGAACCTGTGGGAAGATTTAAAAATTGACTATCAAAGATTTGAAACTTCCAAAACCGCTCCTATTGTGCAATTTTTACCTAATGGCAGGCATCTAATAAAATAGCTTCTGTTTAATTACGCAAAAATACGGTGGTATTTTTACTACCTAAAATAGGTATAATCGCCAATTTTTTTCCAGCCAGTCTTGCCCTACATTTGCAATACCTAATGTTGAGCCCCTTGTATGTCGAGACTATTTGAGAAGCTGCAGAAAGATGTTCGGTTGCAGGAAGGTTTAAAATCCTGCATTAATTGTGGTACCTGCACTGCAATATGTCCCGCTGCCGAGTTTTACGACTACGATCCCCGGGTTATCGCCGAAAAAGTACAATCAAAAAATGATACTGTTATTGAAGATCTGCTGAAGAGCGAAACTATCTGGTATTGCGGCGAATGCATGTCGTGCAAAACCCGCTGTCCCAGAGGAAATACGCCTGGATTAATTATTATGGCTTTAAGATCGCTGTCACAGGATTTAGGATATTTTATTGAATCGGAAAAAGGCCGTCAACAGCTGTTTGTGAAAAGAACGGTTGGCGACTGGCTACTGAACCATGGCTATTGCCTCTATCTCGAAGGCATGGGTACCGATCTTTTCCCCGAACAAGGGCCAATATGGGATTGGTGGCAGGAAAATTACAGAGATGTAATGGACCGCATGGGCGCAAATTATCAAGGTGAAGGACCGGGAATTCTTAGAAAAATCCCCGATGAAACTATGGCCGAGGTAAGGAAAATTTTCGACATGACAGGAGCCACCGAGAGATTCGAAAAGATTGAAGAACTCTCGATGCAAAAATCAAAAGAATTGAATATTGAAATGACTCAGGAGCTGCATAACGATTATATGCATCATGTATTTACCCATAACAGTCACGAGTAGATTAGGAATAAAAGAGAATTATGCTACAGGAAGGGAAAAAAGCGCTTTGGAAAGAATATCAGAAGGAAATAGCCGACGACCGCTACTTCTATGTAAGAAGTTGTGTGCGTCAGAATTTCTTCCCTGCTTCGGAAACGACTTTTTTAAGGATCCTCACTGAGGAATTAGGTAAATCGGTCTACGAACATCCGCACCACACTTCATGCTCAGGAGTAGGATATCATTCCGACGTTATTCCATTCGAAACCACCATGACCATGGTTGCACGTCAGTTTGCACTTATGACTGAGTCGGGCTTCATGAATTTTGTTCCATCCTGTATCACATCCTTTGGACTATATACCGAGGTTCTCGAAACCTGGCACCACTTTCCGGAAGTGGAAGCACGTATCAGGGAAACCCTCAGAAAAGCAACGGGCCGCGAATTCGAGAAACCCGCCAATCTTGCTCATGCAAGCGATATCATTTATAAGCTCCGCAACGAAATAGCCGACAGGGCAAAATATAAACTTGTAAATCACAATACCGGTCAACCTTTAAGGGGCGTTGAACACATTGGCTGTCATTATGCCAAAATGTTTCCGCATAAAGGTGTCGGTGGCGCCGAATATCCTTATGTTTTAGTTGGAATGATTGAATCGTGGGGCGGCGAAGTGGTTGATTATCCCGAAAGAAGGCACTGCTGCGGATTTGGATTCCGTCAGTACCTTGTAAAAGCAAACAGAGGTTATTCTGTTGCCAGCTCTAAAAAGAAATTTGAATCGATGGCCCCGTACAAGCCTGATTTCATTCTCACAAATTGTCCTGGTTGCCCATATTTCCTTGATCGTTGGCAATATGCCATTGCCGAAATGGAAGGCACAACCTATGGCGAAGATGGAATGGGAATTCCGGTGTTAACCTACGAGGAACTTGCAGGTCTTGTTTTAGGATATGATCCTTGGGATTTGGGGCTGCAGGTTCACCAGGTATCGGTAGAGCCGCTGCTGGACAAAATGGGAATTCCATATAACAGTTCAAAAAAATACCTCGGGAAGAATGGAAAATTCCTGGGTGTGCCGTTTAAACCCGCTGCAATAAAGGTTTGTTAGTATGTCGAAAAAAGTTTTAATAATAGGTGCAGGCGTTGCAGGACTGGAAGCTTCAGGAGTTCTGTCGAAGTTAGGTTATAATGTTACCATTGTTGAAGAATCGGATCGTATCGGTGGCAAGCTGAACCGCTGGTCGCATCTTTTCCCGTCGAGACGGCCCGCATCGGAGGTTCTTGAACATCTGCAGCTTAACCTTGACCCCAACACTGTTATTATTACAAATTCGAAAATTACAGACATTGCTGTTAAGGATACCAGCATAGAAGCATCACTGAACACGGGAAAACACATCGACGCCGATGCAGTGCTCATCAGCACAGGTTTTGAACTGTTCGATGCAAAAAAGAAAGAAGAATACGGCTACCAGATTTATGAAAATGTAATCACTTCGGCCGATCTGGAAAAAATATTCAAAGAAGGAAAAGAATTAACCACCTCAAAAGGGAAAGCTCCCAAGCGCATTGGCATTATCCATTGTGTTGGTTCGCGCGACGAAAAAGTTGGTAACACATACTGTTCCAAAGTCTGCTGCGTAACAGGCGTCAAACAGGCCATTGAAATCAAGGAACATCTTTCATCGTGCGAAGTTTTTAACTTCTATATGGATTTACGCATGTACGACAGGCACTTCGAGGATCTTTACCAGGAAGCACAGGTAAAACATCATGTGCAGTTTATCCGCGGCCGTCTTTCGGAAGCATTTGAAAACCCCGATGGTACCGTGATGGTAAAAGTTGAAGACACCCTTTTGGGTAAACCCATGAAAATGAATCTGGATTTGGTTGTGCTTTTGGTGGGTATGACTGCCGGAAACAATTCCCTGTTTAAAAAACAACTCCGTCTCGAAACCGGAACAGATAAATTTCTTGTACCCGCCGACGAGCATTTCAAAAGTGTTTCGAGTAAACAAAAAGGGGTGTTTTTTGCAGGCGCATGCACCGGGCCAAAAACTATCGAAAACACTATAACTGAAGCGAGAGCTGCAGCTCTTGAAATTGCAGGATATTTAAAAAACTGAGCCGATGCCCGATTTTGGATATAAAATATCGAAAGACCGCCAGATTAATTTCGACGAAAACAGCAAAAATCTTTTCGCCGAAGTTGCCATGCGCGAACCATCGGTTTATCGTTGTATCAGTTGCGGAACATGCGCTGCAACCTGCTCGGCCGCTCAATTTACTTCCTATAGTCTTCGCAAGATGATATTGCTTTTAAAACGTGGCGAGGACAAAGAAGTAATTACATCAGTTTCCAGATGTATGCTTTGTGGCAAATGTCAGTTGGCCTGCCCTATGGGTGTTAACACACGAAATTTGATTCTCAGTATTCAAAATGCTATAAAAAAATTATCCCATGTTTGATTGGTTTGTACTTCCGTTTACGCTGGGTTTAGTTTTTCTGCTCGGCTTTATCGCATGGAAATTCACTTCATGGATCAAAAGCCTGACACAGGAAGATCAAGAAAAACTGGTTAAATCTCTTGCTACCAGAAAAACACTGGTTTCTATCAGGGAAATCATCAGTGAAAGTCTGCTGCACCGCAAGATTTTCAAAACAAACCGCATGCTCGGATACATGCACATGAGTCTGGCTTTCGGCTGGCTGCTGCTTATTCTGGCAGGTAACCTCGAATCGCGGATTTTCAATCATGGCGAAATGGGGCCTCCATATGTTCCTATTTTCTTCCGGTTCTTCCATCCCAACCCTGAAATATTCCGCTTTCACCAGGAATTTTCGTTTCTGATGGATCTTTTGCTTGTATTTGTGCTCTCAGGTGTCGCTTTAGCATATTACAAACGTTTAAATTCTAAATTTTTAGGATTAAAGAAAACCACCAAACATGTGATGGGCGACCGAATAGCCTTAACAGCGCTCTGGTTCATTTTTCCTTTACGTCTGCTGGCCGAAAGTTTTTCGTCAGGAGCCTTTGGCGGAGGAAGTTTTCTTACCTCAACCACGGGTAGTTTCTTAAACAGTTTTCTCCCATCCGAAATACTTTATTATCCTTTCTGGCTTGCCTATTCTTCAGCTTTAGGAATGTTTTTTGTGGCTCTTCCATTCTCGCGCTACATGCATATTCCTACCGAAACATTACTGATAGTGCTTCGCAATGCAGGCATTAAGGAGCAAAAAAGCCACACTGGCTTTACCGATGTTGAACTCAACTCTTGTTCCCGCTGCGGAATTTGCATTGATAGCTGTCAGCTTTCCAGTGCTGCTGCTATTAATAATGTGCAGTCAGTTTACCAGTTACGAGATATCCGTTACAACACTGTTGATCAGGATCGCTCCCTAAACTGCCTGATGTGCGGCCGTTGCGACCAGGCATGTCCTGTTGGGATTGACATTGCCGCTATCCGCCAGATAAAGCGCAATGAACTGAATCCCGGTATGAAAGAAGAATACTCCTACGTTCATCCTGCAAAAGCTCAACAGGCCGATGTGGTTTATTTTGCCGGATGCATGTCGCACCTTACCCCTTCCATCAAGCATTCGGTGGTTCAAAGCTTCAAAAAAGGCGGCATTAACTTCTGGTTTATGGACGAAACCGAATCAATTTGCTGTGGACGCCCATTATTACTTGCCGGAAAGAGTGAGGAAGCAAAAGCTTTGATGCAGAAAAATAAAACAGCTATTGAACAATCGCATGCAAAGGCTTTGGTTACCAATTGTCCCATCTGCTATAAAATGTTTAAGAACGAGTATGGCTTGGACATTCCTGTTTATCACCATTCACAATACTTTGCAGGTTTGATCGAGAATAACCTCATGCAACTTGAGAAGCAGAATATAACTGCTGTTTACCACGATCCATGTGAATTGGGCCGCGGAAGCAACGTTTACAAAGAGCCTAGAAAGGTTTTGAACCAGGCCCTTACGTTAATATCTGCTGAGGAGGAAGGTGAAAAATCGCTTTGTTGCGGTGGCAGTCTGGGAAATACAACTATAAGCACTGAGCAGAGGAACAAGATAACACAGGATGCCTGTGACACACTTCTAAAACAAAACCCTGATGTTCTGATTACATCGTGTCCATTATGCAAAAAGACTTTCCAGAAAGTATCGGATGTTCCGGTTTATGACCTGGCTGAGATTGTGAATGGGGCTATTGTGATCAACACCAAAAATAAAAGTAAGGCAAATCAAAATTCAAAAATCATAAAAAAGGAATTACTGGAAGAGGAAATCTCAAACCAAACCTATCCCGACTAATCTTTCCAGTTTTCGTTTATCAGTTTTACCAATTGAGTTAGCTGGTATTCGTTTCGTATTCCTCCACTGTGATTTGCCCGCATAATTTTCCTGATTTTTTCTTTGTACTCAGGATACGCCTCATAAATGCTTCTTTTGGAGAACCGCACCTGTCTCACCGACAAATCTTCAAGTTGAATGAAATACAAATTTTTAGCTGAATACGCATTTAATTGGTAAAGTCCTCCCGATAAACCAGTGGTGGCTTCAGCTTCAACCTCAACTTTGTGAAATGAATAGAGATCAATTTCCCCTTTAGCAAGCACCTCAAGATAACGAAAAAGTGAATCGGCAATAAAAGGTAATTTAAGGGTAGTTTTTTCAAATATGCGCTCGCCTCCTTCTCTCGGAAACAATGTAAAGCTTTTGATAAGGTTATGATCCAAAGCAATCATTGATTTGCCATCGGCCATCCAGATAAAATCATTCTTAAGACAGTCGTACTTGAATAATTTGTTCCGAACGGTATCGCCCGTTATGAACACCACATATCCGTTTAAGAAGTTGTCGTACAAATAAGGAGATCCTTTCCCTACCGATGGAGGAAGGTAATTCCGGCCAATTAACGGCGCATCGAAAATTTCAGAGGTTCTGAGGTGTATTTCGTCCTGAGCGTTTGCTGCTAAACTCAAAAATACTAAAATACTGAATATATAAATGTTAAGTGTCTTCATCGTTTTATAACTTGTCTTTAACTTCAATTTCGCTGTATCCTTCAACAATCTCACCCTTATCGCTTATTCCAGTTACTTTTATAAGATAAGAGGTAGCATAGTCGGATGTAAAAAATTCAAAAGTTGCAGCATTTCCAGGACTTGCTTTGCCATTTGGATTCCAGTATAGTAATTGGCGAAAGTCGGGTTCGCGCGATTTTACATCAACAATGGAATAATTAGGCTGAAATAAATTGGGGAGCTCATAATAATCTTCAGCTTTAATTCTCAGGTTGTTATTATTGAGGGTGACATTTTTCCAAAGGTTGTTATGAGAATTGACTGATAACACACCTTCCAGTACCTGATGATCTACAATCCATTTCGATGAGATAACATCCACTTTTTTGATGTCTTTGGTTCCGTAAGGAATTATCTGGCTTATATCGTCAATTAAAACCCCATCGAAAAAGATGAGTGGTTTAGGTGCCATAAACATTCTTTTCTGCCAATCGAGAATTTCGGCATAATAAACATCATCGCGTTTCCGGATTTTCACCGAAGGAAGAATTTCGCGTGCTATTTCAACAAAATCCTTTAGCTCAACAAAGTCTGCCGGAGCTACCGTAAAGTCGGGAACACGAAAAAGCAAAGGAACAGACGATGTCATTTGCTGCGGCTTAAAAGCCGACTGGATCAGGGCAAACGATTTCTGAATTCTAACAATATTCTGACTGTTTTTAAGGTACGAAATCACTGAGGAATCAATTGGTAGTGGATCGAAGGTAAAAGACCCTTCCACCTTAAATTTGGAATCGATTTCCATTTTGGGATCTAACGATTCACCATCTCTTTGCTTTACTTTTATAAAAACATCTTTGCCATTATAATAATCGCTCAGTGGAAACCTGAAATACCCGCGGGAATTTGTAACCGTGTATTTGAAGTTATTGATCGTGTCGGGCGATGAAAGATAAAGTACCTGATATCCAACGGGGTCTCCTGAGTTCTTATCAGTAAGACGGCCAATAATTTCAGCATATTTATCCTCGGCCATATGAATCGGATTTTCGTTCCTTTCCGACACATCGAAAAATACACCTTTGCTGTCTCTGCCCTTGGGAAGTGAAGCCTTAGCGGCAAAAGTCTCCTCCATAAGATTCTTTTCAACTATAGATACAGAAAAATCCAGAAGTTTTATACCCGGACTGGTTATGTTTATTTTAAGACTTGCCTTCTCGCGCTTTGAATAAGCTGCTTTATCCGTGATTATATTTATCTTTTTTATATCAGGAGAAACTGTTGCAGTTGCATGTAAAGAAGAAGTACTATCGGAATTCTGACCAGAAACAAGGCCAAAGAAGTCTTTATCAAAACGATTAGCAATAAGGATCTCCGACTTAAAAAATATGTCGGGCGAACCATTCCTCATAAAGTTGGTATAGGCCACCACATGGTAGTAACCCGACTGCAACGTATCGGATAGATGAATGGCCCCGGCAGCTTTGCCATTTATAATTTTCACCTGTGATTTGCCAAAAACATCACCATTTTTATTTCTGACCACAATGTATCCGATACTTGGATAGTTAGCCAGGGAATTCGAGTTGATATCAAGCAGATAAAGATTGAAAAGCAGATTTTCGCCTGCAACATATATTTTCCGGTCGGTATTCAGATATATCCTTTCCGATATCAAAACCTGTTTATCATTGCCATTGGCGGTTATAAGGCTAAACGTAAACTGTAACAGAACAAAACCCAGAACAAAGAATTTCTTATACATAATGCATCTTATTTATTCCAAAAGGCAGGAGCTATATCACGCATTTCGCCTTCGTTTGTAAAACCTGGAAAACCATCTTTTTCAATTAACCTGATAGGAGCCTTGGTCAGATCGTAGCGATAATAAAGCTGTTCGGCATACGAAACTTCAAAAAATCCAAAAACAAGTTTTTTCGGATCTGAAACACATTTCATATTTCCCAAAACCTGAGAGGGTACCGGATCGAAAATTTTCCCCGATGCTTCAAGCTGGCTCTTTGCTTTCAGGTAAAACTGATGGGCCTCGTTGCTGAGACTGTACTTTTTAACATGCAGCAGCCAGCCAGCCAACGCCACTCCGTCGCGCTGATCGTACTCATACATAGCTGTCCGGAAAAATGCCAGGTTATGTGCGGGTGCCAATCCCACAGTTTTATCAAACTTGGAAGAAGTAATATTTATACCCGAATTCGGGTTGAAAGTCTTCCAGCAATAGAATGTAGGTGGCAACATCTCTCCCGGTGGAATAAAAACATAAAGAATGGTAACTCGAACATCGTAACGTACTTTGGGGAATTCGTTGCTGCTACTGCTCAGATCAGTAAATGTCTCCATTCCTCTAATCTGAGTCTTAAAATAATCACCTGTAGAACTCTCAACATACTCATTCTTAATTATATTCCCGGCATAAATGCTATCCTGCGACATTTTTGGAGGGAGAGACTGCAGGCTGGACTCGTATGTATTTCCATCGGGTGCCGAAACTTTAAGAAAATACTTTCGGCCTGGTTCACATTTTGCACCAGCATTTTCATAGATCCCAAAACCATTGTCAGTAAGCATTGTCATATTCCATAAGTCGTCGTAAACAAAAACGTTTGCATGTCGAACAGGAATATAAGAATCGGCCGAA
>JAJYAG010000016.1 GCA_021779665.1 Bacteroidota bacterium
CTTCGTAAGCACGCATCATTAACTCGGACCGATTCAGTCCGAAGGCTTTCACCTGAATAAGTACCCAGCCCGGTTTTACCTTCGGAATTGGAACTTCGCTGACAGTTAGTTCTTCGGGCTGACAGGTTTTATATAGTACTACTGCTTTCATTTTTTAATTCTCTATTTGTTTCCAACACTGAGGATCGGCACCGTAAAAATTGTTGGTGTAACCATACGTTACAGCAGGGCAGCCCCGGCAAAATTGTTTCAACTCGCACTTCGAACATTTCTCAAACTTTGAATAATCGCGATAGGCATCCATCTTTTCGCTGGTAAAAATGTCAAATAACTTTTCGTTGAACACATTCCCAACATTACTTTCAAACCTTCGGCATGCATATGCATCGCCTTTCGGTAAAATAGTCAGATGGCAATTAGCACAGTTGCAGCCTTCGTAAATTAGTTCAGGATCCAAATTCTCTGGTATTTCAAAAAGTCCTTTTTCGTAGAGAAACAAAGTCCACAAGTGGTCTTTCAGATTGAAACTGGTTCCACTGTCTTTATAGGTTTCAAATTTCTGCCAGCAAATCTCCAACAAATCCCGATATTGTTCAGGTGTTAGATGTGCACTTTTCTCTTTACTTGTGGGGCAATATCTGGCAAAAGCGAAAATGTCGGCTTTGTATTCCACCACTAAATCAATTATTCCCGGTATCTCACTCACATTTGTCCCTGAAACAGTGGTCATAATAGCGCATCGAATACCGGCATTGCGCAACACCTGAATTTTTTCAAGCGTATTATCAAACGACCCTTTCTTTCGGATACCGTCATGAGTTTCACGCAATCCGTCAATCGAAAGTTGATAACGTTCGCATCCGGACTCTTTCAGTCGGCGACAAACTTCATCGGTCAAATGAAAAGGATTACCCAGAATAGTGAATGGAATGTTGTGTGATTTAAGCAACTCCATAATATCCCAAAAGCGGCTATGCAAAATAGGGTCTCCTCCCGTGATGTAAAAATAAGGCAAGCGATTCGCTTTTTCGCAGAAATCCATGCAGTTTGCCAACGTAGATTCTACATCCGCCCAACTCATTTCATGCAATTTAAGTTGTTTGTTTTCTGAAAAAATGTAGCAATGCTCACAACGTTGGTCGCAACTATCAGTGATATGCCATTGAAATGCAAAATATTCCATGTTGAATTTTTGATTGAAGTCCCGCTGCAAAATCAATTACAGCCGGGACTTCGTTTAATAATTACTTGCCATCACCAGCCCCGCAAGCCGAAGGTTGTGGTTTAGCATCATCACCGGCGCCACAAGCCGATGGTTGTGGTTTGGCATCATCGCCACCACAAGAAGAACTGCAACCCGAAGCTGCCATAGCCATTTGATTAGAGTTTAAATAACTCTGTGCGCTGCGACGTGAGAAGTAGCTTCCGATACCAGCCCAGCCATTTAAAAGATTTAACTTACCCATAATATTTATGTTTTTAGAATTAATTACGGCACAAAAGTAGAACGTTTTGAAAGTTGCGGAAAATGGGTTAGTTACTTACCTCTTAGGTTAGAATTGCTGGAAAACAATGCATTGGAGAGAGAAAAAAAATAAAATATTTTTCAGAGCTAAAATACTGATATATAAAACACTCTCCTAAAGAGATTTTATGTAATTTTGCGCCATAAAAAACTATACATTATGCGTCAATTAGATTTAAAATACCCAACCTGTCCCATACGCAACGTACTTAGCAGGTTCAGCGATAAATGGTCATTACTTATTCTGTGCTCGCTCGAAGCCAGTGGCACCATGCGCTACAAGGAGTTAAACAACAATATCCCCGACATTTCGCAAAAAGTACTATCAGGTACGCTCAAACGATTGGAAGAGGATAAACTGATTGTACGCAAGGCTTATGCAGAAGTGCCTCCGCGTGTGGAGTATTCACTGACCAATATGGCGCGCGAGATAATGCCTGCTGTACAAATAATGATTGGATGGGCTCAAACTCATTTCGAAGAAATAACTAAATAGGAAATTTTAAATATCACATTTATATGTCAACTGCAATTCAGGAAGATAAACGAAAAGTTACAACACATCGTCTCAAGGAGATGAAAGACCGAGGAGAAAAAATATCTATGCTAACTGCTTATGATTTTTCAATGGCATCAATTATCGATCAGGCAGGAATGGATGTTATTTTAGTAGGCGATTCTGCTGCAAACGTTATGGCAGGTACTGTCACAACTTTGCCAATGACTATTGAACAAATTATTTATCACGGAGTCTCTGTTATGCGTGCGGTTAAAAGAGCTTTAGTGGTGGTAGATATGCCATTTGGAACATGTTCGGGCAATCCCATGAAGTCGTTGGATGCAGCCATTCAAATTATGAAAGAAACCGGTGCCGACACCCTTAAAATAGAAGGTGGAGAAGAAATAATTGAAGATATAAAAAAAATCATTGGTGCCGGAATTCCTGTTATGGGACACCTCGGCCTTATGCCGCAATCGATAAATAAATACGGCACATATACAGTCAGAGCAAAAGAGAAAGAAGAAGCAGATAAACTGATAAGCGATGCATTATTGCTAGAAGAAGCGGGCTGTTATGCCATAACATTAGAGAAAATACCTGCTAAACTTGCTGGAGAAATTACAAAAAAAGTTTCAATACCAATTATTGGAATTGGTGCAGGGCCTCAAGTTGATGGTCAAGTGTTGGTTATGCACGATATGTTGGGGATCAACAATAGCTTTTCTCCAAAATTTCTAAGGAAATATGAGAATTTGAATGAAATAATAACTAATGCAGTTAAACATTATATTTCTGATGTTAAGAGCAAGGATTTCCCCAATGAAAGGGAATCTTATTGAAAATTGACTCGATTTACACAAAAAGAGCAGATAATCATTTTCTCGATTATCTGTTCTTTATTTATAGTAGGTAGTTTAATTTAAACCGCGATTCTATACAATTAGTTTATATTCAAGGATTAAATCAAACTAAGGGTTAAATAATCAACCTGCCGATTGCTTAAGTTTCAAATGAGCTCCATTCCCAAATTTCTCTTTTAGAATCTGCATATCGTTACTTACTTTCAAATCCAGAATCTTGGCGTAATGCTGAGTTGTCTTGAGATTCTTATGACCAAGCATTTTAGAAACGCTTTCAATCGGTACGCCATTTGAAAGCGTGACTGTGGTAGCGAAAGTATGCCGGGCAATATGGAATGTCAGTTCTTTGGTGATGCTGCAAGCATCGGCTATTTCCTTTAAATATGAATTCATCTTTTGATTGCTGAGTATTGGTAGAAGCTTTTCCTGGTTGACTACTTGTGGGTGGTCTTCGTATTTTTCCAATAAATAAGATGCAATGGGAAGAATAGGAATATTGGACCTAGTGTCTGTCTTTGTCCGATTGATGTAAATCCAGCGGCCACCATCTACACCAATAGCAATGTTCCTTCTGGAGAGTTTCTTTACATCGGAATAAGCCAAGCCAGTAAAGCAACTGAAAAGGAAAATATCTTTCACCTGATTGAGCCGGTCGGAAACAAATACTTTGTTGAGCATCGTTTCAATTTCTTCCATAGATAAGAATGCGCGTTCAACTTCAACCATCTTGCTTTTGTAGTTGATAAACGGATTTTTTTGAATCCAACCATTGGCCAGGCAAATCCGGATTATTTTTCCAAAGTTTTTGATGTACTTGGATGTCGTGTTTTGACAGCAATTGCAAACGCTCTTCAGGTAAAATTCATAGCTCGTTATGAATTCGTGGTCAATCTTCCTAATGTCGAGGTCGGAAACTTTGTATTTCCATTTCAGAAAATCGGCCGTATGCTTCAAAGAGGTTTCGTAACGGACATGTGTTGCAGCTGCGTAATCTTTGCCAATAAGGGCTTTTATTTCATCATTATGCTGTTGAAATATGCCGATAATCATGTAACTCCGTTTTTCAATACCCAGGATCTTGTTTCGCATATTTTCGGCATTGACAAGTTCATCTTCCCGGATAAGTTGCTGTTGGTAGTCGTACACTTTTGCTTTGAGCGTGTCCAAGTAGGAATTTGTGGCTTTTGATTCGGCACTGGTACCCTTCATGCGATTGCCTTCGACCGACCATCTTTCAGAAGTGGTAAATCGTTTTGTACTGAGTTCGATACGTTCGCCGTTTACTGTAACGCGAATAAAGATGGGTAGTAATCCATCAACATTGGTCTTTGTTCTCTTTACGAAAAAGAGAATGGATAGTTTTGTGTTCATTGTGGTAACCTTTAAAAGTTTTCAAAAATACTTACTTTTAAATTCCCAATCAAGATGTTCAAATATTGAACTGCTTGATTATAAACACTTTTAGTTCAAATTCGGTGGAGGTAATGTTTCCATTTTTTAAGTCCACCGAATTCAGCACCTACAGATTGATAGATATTGAATGTTTTGTGAACTGTCTGAAAACATAAAAGCCTGTAAATCATAGATTTTACAGGCTTTTGTATGTTATTGAAATTCTTTTGGCGGAGAGGAAGGGATTCGAACCCCCGGTACCCTTTTGGAGTACACACGCTTTCCAAGCGTGCCTCTTAAACCACTCGAGCATCTCTCCTTTTTTTGTATTGCAAAAGTAAAACAAAAAACCGAAATACTAAAATAATAAATCAGATTGCAAAGAGTGAAGTTGCATTGAGAGTAGTTTGTTTGTCGATTTGTTCAGGTAAAAAGTTATAAATTCCGGCTAATTTTTGGCAAACCAGCGAAACGTTAGCACTTTCATTCCGTTTACCTCTGTACGGTGCGGGAGTGAGGTAAGGAGAATCTGTTTCGAGTACTATATGCAGTAAATCAATATCTTTTAATAGTTCAGATAATCCTGAATTTTTAAAGGTAACAATACCGTTTATTCCCATAAAAAATCCGCCAAAGTTAATAATTTCTCTTGCTTCTTCTAATGAACCTGTAAAGCTATGGAAAACACCTTTTAAACCCGAGTTTTTATAAGGTTCAATCGCATTCATAGTTTCGCGAAATGAATCCCGAACATGAATAATTACCGGCAACTTGTATTCCAAAGCCCATTCAATTTGCTGTTGAAAAGCTAAGCGTTGTTCATTTATGAACGTTTTGTCCCAGTATAAGTCAATACCGATTTCACCTATAGCAATCCAGTTTCGTCTTTCAAGCTCCGATTTTACAATTGCTAATTCATTTTGGAAATTTTCATTCACACTGGTTGGATGAAGTCCAATTGCTGCATGACAATATCCGGGGAAGTCAGCTTCTAACGCCAGCATTTGTGGTAATGTACCGCTGTCGCAATTGGGTAAAATAATATGTGTAACGCCTGCTTCTTTGGCACGCAAAATGGTTTCTGCACGGTCTGTGGCAAAATCATTGGAATAAATATGGGAATGGGTGTCTATCATTGGTCGATTTTAGGCAGGCGATTTAAAGTTTAATTTTATTATCAGAACATAATGAAAGACAGATGGTTGATTTCAAAATCAACCATCTGTACTTTTATCTTATTCCCACTCAATAGTTGCGGGTGGTTTCGAGCTAATGTCATAAACCACGCGGTTCACTCCTTTTACTTTATTGATGATTTCATTGGACATTTTAGCCAGAAAGTCGTAAGGCAATTGTGCCCAATCAGCCGTCATGGCATCGGTAGAGGTTACTGCGCGCAATGCCACGGCATTTTCGTATGTTCGTTCGTCGCCCATAACACCAACCGATTGCACTGGAAGGAGAATAACGCCTGCTTGCCAAACCTTATCGTAAAGATTCCACTCGCGCAATCCATTGATAAAGATATCGTCAGCATCCTGCAAAATTCGAACCTTTTCGGGAGTGATGTCACCAAGGATACGTACGGCTAGTCCTGGTCCTGGAAATGGCTGACGTTTAATCAGATGATGCATCATGCCCAATTCAGTTCCAACTTTGCGAACTTCGTCTTTAAAAAGTAACCGAAGTGGTTCACAAAGTTTAAGATTCATTTTTTCAGGAAGTCCGCCAACATTATGATGCGATTTTATGGTTGTTCCCGTTATTGAAAGCGATTCGATAATATCTGGATAAATAGTTCCTTGTGCCAGCCATTTTACATTTTTTATTTTATGGGCTTCTTCGTCGAACACGTCAATAAATCCGCTGCCGATAATTTTACGTTTCTTTTCTGGGTCGGATACTCCAGCCAGCGCTTTGTAGAACCGTTCTTTTACATTAACGCCTTTCACATTCAGTCCCAAATGTTCGTAATCGCGCATCACGTTTTCGAATTCATTTTTTCGTAATAAACCATGATCAACGAAAATACAGGTCAGATTTTTCCCTATAGCTCGGTGTAAAAGCACCGCTGCAACCGACGAGTCGACGCCACCAGAGAGTCCAAGAACTACTTTATCGTTTTTCAATTGCTCCTTTAAATTAGCAACAGTTGTTTCGATAAACGATGCCGGCGACCAATTTCGACTGCATCCGCAAATATTTAAAAAATTATCTAAAATTTGAATGCCATCCAATGTATGAAAAACTTCGGGATGAAATTGAACGCCCCAGGTTAGTTCGTCATCAATTTTAAAAGCAGCCAATTCAACATTATCTGTGCTGGCAATTTTTTGGAAATTATCAGGCAAAAGGGTTATGCTGTCACCATGCGACATCCAGATTTGAGAGCCAGAAGGAATATCATTTAACAAAGCGTCATCATTTTTAATAAACGATAAGTTAGCCCTGCCGTATTCACGCGAACCCGCTGATTCAACTTTACCTCCTGATTCATGTACCATTAACTGAGCACCATAACAAATTCCCAGTACAGGGAAGCGTCGAAGAATGGAATTTAAATCAATTTTAAAAGCAACAGGATCATAAACCGAATAAGGACTTCCTGATAAAATAACACCTTTAATGTCATCCGTTTGGTCAGGAAATTTGTTGAAGGGGAGAATTTCACAATATTCATTCAGCTCACGTAAACGGCGGCCTATTAATTGTGTAGTTTGGGATCCGAAATCGAGAATGATTATTTTTTCCATGCGCAGAAAAGTTTTCAAGAGTGATTATACGGAGGCAAAATTACAAAAAATGAAAGGGTTTCGCAAATTAAAAAAAATCAAACGATTTTGCAATTAATTCAAAAATTGGGGTCAACAATTTAATTGTAAATGTATTATAATATTTTTTGTAAATGCATTTGGACAAGAAATATAAAAATAAGTTGTAAAATTTTAGATTACTAAAATTAATATTCAAAATTTTCCAATTTAAAATTTTCGCCATCGAAAACGCCATAAGAGAAGATTCCGACAAAATCGCCCAGAATAATTAGCCGTTTTTGTGCTTTCAACTGCATATCAAGCATAATGTGCCTATGACCAAAAACAATAAAGTCAACATCATGATTTTCTGCATATTGCTTGGCGTAAAGCACTAAAATTTCTTGCTGTTCTCCTAAAAATTTATTTTCGATATGAAGAATTTTTTCTCGGTTTCGCTTTGACCAATTGTAACCAAATTCCTGACCAATTTGAGGAGGCAACAATCTGAAAAGTTTTTGTGCGGTTCGACTGTGAAAAACACTGCGTATCAGCTTGAATCCGCGATCATTCGCATCAAGTCCATCTCCATGAGCCAAATAAAAGTTATGGTTTCCTAATCTGACTGTATATGGTTGGTAATGAACAATCAACCCAACTTCTTGCTCAAGATACCCGAAAGTCCAGATATCGTGATTTCCTGTAAAAAAATGGATTTCAATTCCGGCATCAATCAACTCGGTTAATTTTCCAAAAAAACGAACAAAACCTTTGGGTACTACTGTTTTATACTCAAACCAAAAGTCAAAAATATCGCCCAGTAAAAAGATGGAAGTAGCATCGGATTTTACCCGATCAAGCCAAGCTACAATTTTGAGTTCGTGCAAACGATGGTCTGGTACCAACCGTGAACCCAAATGGGCATCAGAAAGAAAATAGATCATTAAAAAACAGGGATTAATGGTTATTACGGATAAGAATACGAGTTTCAAAAAAGTACTGATCCGGAATTTTGCAAATAAAGTGCAAAATAACAATTGCTTTAATCGTGTATATGATTGTATTATTTATAGTTACAAAAATCCCAGTTCCAATTGTGCTTCTTCACTCATCATGCTTTTATCCCAAGGTGGATCGTACACAATATTCACATCTACACCGGAAACACCTTGTAAACCTTCTGTTTTCATACGCACATCTTCCACTAAAAAATCGACAGCAGGGCAACCGGGTGCTGTAAGGGTCATATCAATAGAAAGATGTCCATCATCAGCCAAATCGATTTTATAAATCAACCCCAGGTCATATATATTAACCGGTATTTCAGGATCGAAAACCGTTTTAAGTACTTTTACTATTTGCGCTTCTTTTTCTAAAAATTCATTCATAAGGCATACTTAAAGTTATAATATTCATAAGTTATTCATTTACAGGTTACAATTGAATAAATGACTTCCAATTGACATTATTTACACAATTCACTCAGCCAACCAATCTCCTCGATAAACAAAGAAATGGCTTATAAAGTTTAATCAGAAACCGGCTGACTTCGTTTTACTAATTCGTCAAATTCAGGCAAAGCCGCTACCAATTTTCCGTTAATCACTACAACTGCATGAACTTTAGCTTTGATGGCAAGCTTATTATCCGATTTTCTAAAAATTCCTTGATGAAAAATATAGCGAACACCTTCTTTAGTTACATATAATTTTGAAGTAAATCTGTCGCCTGGCTTCAAAGGGGATTTATATGCAATCTCGATACTTGAAACCACTGCATCAATACCTTGTTGGTGCAAAACGGCAAAACTGATGCCATTTTCTTCCAAAAACTCGTGGCGCGTATGCTCAAGATATTGCTGATACACCGAATTATTTACAATTCCCTGAATATCACATTCATAATCGCGTACTTTTAATTCTAATTCAAAGATATACATAATGTTGATTTCTACTTAATTAATTTATTATTACGGCAACATAAATTTATAAGAGCGTTGAACGGTAGCATAATCATAATTCATTTATTTTTTCATTATTACGGTCAATCCATCTCGAATAGGCAACATCACCTTTTTAATCCGTGAATCGGCAGCCACATAGTCATTAAACTTCATAATTTCGTTGGTTTGTCTGTCATTAGCGTCCACCGGTTTCAGCACTTTTCCGTCCCATAAAGTATTATCAGCAATAATAAAACCCCCTTTTCGGACAGCAGGCAAAACGGTCTCATAATAAGCCAAATATTCCCTTTTATCTCCATCCATAAAAACCAGATCAAACACTTCATTAAGCATTGGAATTATCTGAAGGGCATCGCCAATATGTAACTTAATTTTATCGGCAAAAGGTGAAAGTCGGAAGTTTTGTAAAATAAAATCTTCCAGTTCATCGTCTCGTTCAATTGTATGCACCAACCCCTCATCGGTTAATGCTTCAGCCATACACAAAGCTGAATAACCTGTAAATGTACCAATTTCGAGAATCTGCTTTGGTTTAATCATTTGGCATATCATTGCTAACATACGGCCTTGTAAGTGCCCCGAAAGCATTCGTGGGTTTATGGTTCGTAAATGTGTGTCTCTATTCACCTGAGCCAGATATTCCGGTTCGGCATCTGAATGAAGTTCTATGTAGGTTTGCAAATCCATCTGATGATATAACTCTAATATTAAACTGATTATTTATGTATTTCAGCATGAATTTCGATAAAAATCACGCTTTAATATATTGAAGTGTCGATAATTGGTCTTTTCGAAAAATATCTTGTGCAATACGTTGAATATCTGCTGGTTGAATGGATTCTAATTCTTTTTTTATAAAATCGAGTTCATCCACTTTACCATATCTCAAAAAACTTTTCCCCACACCCATAGCCAAATTTTCTTTGTTATCCCATGAAATAGCCATTTGTCCGGTCAATTGCATTTTATATTTTTGAAGCTCGGCTTCAGTAAAAGGTTTGTCCTGTAATTTCATCAATTCACTATCAATTAGTTTCTCAATTTTATTAACATCGGCAATATCACATCCGAAATAAACGGTCCAGAGCCCCGTGTCGGTAAATGGCTGAAAAGTCGATTCGACAGTATAAACTAAGCCACGTTTTTCACGAAGATTTAAATTGAGCAAACTATTCATTCCAGGTCCACCCACAATATTGTTCAATAAATAAAGTCCCAATCGTGAGGCATGATTCATATCATAAGCACGATTACCAATAATGACATGGGCTTGATGGGTATTTTTGTCAACAACTTTTTTGGAGGGTTGATAAGTAGCCGGAGCAATACGCTGAATGCCATCAAAATTAAGAAATTCAGGAATAAAATATTTTTCAGCCCAACGAACAAGCATATCAAATCGAGTTTCGCCAACGACAAAAAACACCATTTGAGCAGGTTGATAATGTCTTTTTACAAAATCTAAAACATTGTTATGATGAAAATTTGATAAGGTATCAATTTTTCCTAAGATGTTGTGTCCCAACGAATGAGATTGAAATAGCAACTCTTCGAAATCATCGTAAATTAATTCAGATGGACTATCATTATACGAGCTGATTTCGTCAATAATAACTTCTTTTTCTTTGTCAAGTTCTTTTTGAGGAAAAACAGAATGAAAAACTAAGTCGCCAATCAGCTCGGTTGCACGTTCAAGATATGGATTTAAGACTACGGCATAAACCACCGTTTCTTCTTTCGATGTATAGGCATTCAATTCACCTCCAACGACTTCCAATCGATTGATTATGTGAGTTGCACGCCTTTTTTTCGTACCTTTAAACAATCCATGTTCGATAAAATGCGCCATCCCTTCCTCGTCTTTTTGCTCGTCGCGAGAGCCGGTATTAATCACCATTCCACAATAAGTAACATCTGAATAAAGAGGTAAATAAATTAACCGAAGTCCATTGGAAAGTGTATGCGTTTTATAATTCATAAATTATATTTCTAAAAAAATAAAAGGCAAAGGTACAAAATTTCGATAAAGTAATGAAACAGGCATTTGCTGACAATAATTCAAATCAAAAATAAGTTCAGTGAAGTAAGTTTTTAATGAAAAATTGACGATTTTTTTCTGCGCGTCATAAAAATAAGAAAATGGAACTAAATAATATTCTAAACGACTTTGAGTTTCTTTGAGCCTTTGAAGCAAAAAAAATAGCCATTAAGCCACGAAAAATTTCCATTAACTATTTTCAAAATTTTAAAAAAAATAAAACGAAATAAATTTGACATTATAGTTGTCTTGCTACTTAAGTATTTTTGTCTTAGACTACTAAATATTCTAATTTATATTTTTTCTGCATTTATATAATACTTACGGAGCTGACTCAATCTCCTTTAAAAAATAATTTTATTGAAAAGGTATCCTATAATCACAGCCATTTTTCCAATCACTACATCCATAAGCGGTTTTCCCTTTGAGAATTATGCCTCTTCCACATTTAGGACATTTGCTACCCTCGATGGCCGATAATTTTTCTTTTTGAATTGAGCCAAGTAACCGATTATCGCGCTTCACGTTGAACACAATTTGTGTAACGAGGGCTTTGAGTTCATCAATAAAATCTTTAGCTTGATATTCACCGCGCTCCACCTGACGGAGTTTTTTTTCCCAACGTCCGGTCAATTCAGCCGATTTCAATAATTCTTCCTGAATTTGTTGAATTAATTCGATGCCTGTGGGTGTAGCAATCAGATTCTTGCGTTCTTTACGCATGTAATTCCGTTTGAAAAGCATTTCGATAATGGCAGCACGGGTCGATGGTCTACCTATACCGTTTTCCTTCAGGGCATCGCGCAACTCTTCATCGTCGACAAACTTGCCTGCGGTTTCCATTGCCCGCAGTAAAGTAGCTTCGGTATAAAGTTTAGGCGGTGTAGTCCATTTTTCAGTTAAAGAAGGCTGATGCGGTCCGCACTCACCTTTAACAAAAAGGGGTAGAGTTTTTTCTTCGTCATTCTCATCTGGTTCATCTCCATTCGTTTTTACTTTTGAAAAAACTACCCGCCAACCCGCATCTAGGATTTGTTTTCCGTTTACTTTAAATTCAACTTTATCCACTTCACCCAGTACGGTAGTCGTCGAAATTTTACATTCAGGATAAAAATTAGCTATAAACCGAAGAGCTACCAAATCAAAAACCCGTCGTTCATAATCGGTCAATGCTGTGGGATGAATGCCTGTAGGGATAATGGCATGATGATCGGTTACTTTCGTATTATCAAATACTTTTTTAGTTTTCGGGAGTTTATTAGCGAGCAAAGGTTCGGTCAGCAATTCATAGTCCTTTAATCCTTTGAGTATTTCAGGAATTTTCGGGTAAATATCTTCGGTCAGGAAAGTAGTGTCGACACGCGGATAGGTTGTAATTTTTTTTTCGTAAAGCGTTTGAATAGTTTTCAATGTTTCGTCGGCTGAGAAACCGAATTTTTTATTGCATTCCACTTGCAATGAAGTCAGGTCAAACAAACGGGGAGCTGACTCAACACCCTTTTTTGTAGACATATCAGTAACTTCAAAATCGGCATTTTGTACCGTATTCAAAAATTCCGTTCCTTCATCCATGCTTGAGAATCGACCTTTTGAAGAAGAAAAAACGGTGTCGCGGTAAGTAGTTTTCAATTCCCAGTAAGCTTCGGGTTTAAAATTTTCAATTTCCAGCTGTCGGCTGACAATCAAAGCAAGCGTGGGTGTTTGCACTCTGCCAATGGATAGCACTTGTTTGTTTTTACCATATTTCAGGGTATACAACCTTGTCGCATTCATTCCCAACAACCAATCGCCAATTGCCCTCGAAAGTCCAGCTTCATATAAATGTTGAAATTCATCCTGACTTTTCAATTTTGAAAACCCATCTCGAATGGCTTCCTCTGTAAGAGATGAAATCCAAAGTCGTTTCACGCTACAGGTACAGCCGGCTTTTTGAAGTACCCAACGTTGAATTAATTCTCCCTCCTGCCCTGCATCCCCACAATTAATCACTTCATCAGCATTTCTCACCAACGATTCGATAATATGAAATTGTTTTTTCACACCACCATTGTCCATTACTTTTATGCCAAATCGAGTCGGAATCATGGGTAAATGACTCAAAGCCCATGCCTTCCATTCAGGAGCATATTCATGAGGTTCAAGTAATCCGCATAAATGTCCGAATGTCCAGGTTACTTGGTATCCATTTCCCTCGATATACCCATCTTTTTTTGTCTTTGCTCCCAATACATCGGCTATATCGCGGGCTACGCTCGGTTTTTCTGCAATGCAAACAATCATTATTTTAATGATTAACAATTTATAATTAAAATCGAATATTACCTTAACAACAGAGAACTGTCGCCATAACTTAAAAATCTAAAATCATTTTTCAATGCATAATCATAAATCATTCTCCAATTGCCATCGACAAAAGCCGAGACCAACAGCAGCAGGGTACTTCGAGGTTGATGAAAATTGGTAATTATTCCATTTGTTATTCTGAATTCATATCCGGGACGAATCATGATTTGCGTTTCGGCATGAAGGGTTTGATAGTGATGCCGGTCGAGGTAATCAAGGATATTTTGTAAAGCTTGTTGAGCTGTAAGCAAATGAATTTTTTCATAGGGAGTCCATTGATTAACCCGAATAGGATATAAATTATCGTCTGTTAAATATTGAGTATTACTTCCAATATAATACAGGCTTTCGAGTGTTCGCACCGAAGTAGTTCCAACAGCTATAATGTTTCCAAGATTTTTCAAAATATTTGCCACCGTATCGCGTTTCACTGAAATCACTTCGGAATGCATGATGTGTTCATCGATATTGCGAGTTTTCACCGGTTGAAACGTGCCGGCTCCTACATGCAGGGTAACCTCATCAATTTCTATGTTTTTTGACTTCAGACTATCAAAAACCCGATTGGTAAAATGCAGTCCGGCAGTAGGGGCTGCCACCGAACCTTTAATTTTTGAATAAATAGTTTGGTAGGTTTCCAAATCCTGTGGTTCAGTTTTGCGGTGTAGATATGGAGGGATAGGCAATTCACCGGCATTTTCCAAAATATCGGCAAAATGAATATCGGCATTATCCCAACTGAATTTCACTAAATGGGTGTTGCCATCGGAGCTAAGCAGCTCAGCATGCAATGTGCATTTGCTGTTTTTCAATTCGAGAACCTTGGTCAAATATCCCATTTTCCATTTCTTAAGATTGCCAACCATGCATTTCCAGATGCAACAATTAGTAGCACTTAGCGATAAAGCATAATCAGCCGGTTCTTTCGGTTCAAGGCAAAACACTTCAATATGAGCTCCTGTATTTTTTTTAAAAATCAATCGCGCTTGAATGACACGGGTATTATTGTATACCAATAAACTTTGTTGCGGCAAATAATCGGCGATTTTATTAAAAACAATTTTATTAATTTTATTGTTTTTGTAGAATAAAAGTTTAGATGAATCACGAGGTATCAAAGGGTACTTTGCGATGCGTTCGTTAGGCAATGCATAGTCATATTCATCGATAAAAAGCGGTGGATGCGGAGTTGGTTGATTCAATTTGATATTGTTATTTTGAATAAAAAGCAAAAATACAAAAAAGCAAGGCTTCCTGAAGCATATTCCGTCAAGAATTTTCTTTGATTTTTCCCAATTTTTACAAAGCAGAAGCGCAAAATCTCTGAAAAACCTCAAAAAACATGTTTTACAACACAATATTTATAAAATCTTTATCTTTCAAAGATATAATTTTATACCATATTTATAAAAAACTTCGGAACTTTGCATCGAAAATATTAATCGAAAAAAACAAATAGTAAAACTATGGCAGATGTAATAGAAAAAGTAAAAGAAACTTTGTTGGGAAATGCTCGAGATTTGAATGACAGCAGCACATTCCGACAAATTGCATTAGTGGTATTTTTTGCATGGGTCGGATTAGGATCAGATGCACTATCTTCCTCTTGTTATGGTCCTGAAGAAATTTATAAAACGTTAGGTGTTCATGTAAATTTATCGTTGATAGTGGGATTTATAACCATGATCACTATTTTTATCATAAGCACCAGCTATTCTCAGATCATAAAACTTTTCCCCCATGGCGGTGGCGGATATTTAGTTGCAAGCCGTTTAATTTCACCTACAACGGGAATGATTTCAGGTTCGGCGTTACTCATTGATTATGTTTTAACAATTTCTATATCGATTTCCAGTGGAGCAGATGCGGTTTTCAGTTTTTTACCGGTTCAGTACCACGAATATAAGGTGTTAATGGCTTTAATTGTTTTGGGAATATTGGTTTTGTTGAATTTAAGAGGCGTAAAAGAATCAGTAGTAGCATTAACACCAATATTTATCATATTTTTAATAGCGCATGTATTTTTAATTGGCTACGCGCTCACCACACATGTGCCTCAATTGCAAAGTGTTGCGGTTAAAACGGGTACCGACTTTTCAAGTTCTCTTCATCAATTGGGAATTTTTGGTACTATCTTTCTGATTATGAAAGCCTACAGTATGGGAGCAGGAACCTACACCGGTATTGAAGCCGTGAGTAACGGAATTCCTAATTTAAGAGAACCTCGCGTTAAAACAGCAATTAAAACCATGCGATTACTTGCTACTTCGTTGTCGGTGGCAGTGATAGGATTAATAATTTCGTACTTTCTTTTCAATGTTCATATTGAAGCCGGAAAAACGCTCAATGCAGTATTAATAACAAAAATTATTTCAACCTGGAATCCATTTCTCGGAAATTCTTTTCTGTATATTACATTAATCTCAGAAGCAGCTCTCTTATTTGTTGCTGCTCAAACGGGTTTTTTAGATGGTCCGCGCGTAATGGCAAACATGGCACACGATTCGTGGTTGCCCCGTAAATTTACTATGTTAAGTGATCGATTAGTTTCACAAAATGGGATTCTGATCATGGGAGTTGCTGCCTATTTTGTTATTTGGCTTTCAAAAGCAACAGTCGGATTCTTAGTAGTTCTTTATAGTATTAATGTATTCATAACCTTTTCATTATCACAATTTGGAATGGTCAAGCATTGGATATCAGTAAGAAAGACAGAAAAAACATGGTTTTGGAAATTTCTTATTAATGGAACCGGATTAATGCTTACTCTTTTTATTTTAATCACCGTTATTGTAATTAAATTCGACGAAGGAGGTTGGATCACCATACTTATCACCTCAACCTTAATTGCATTTTCATGGTATATAAAAAGACACTATAACCAAATTGGAAAGGAAGTTGGACGAATTCAAAACGTTATGAACGTAAAAATGCCTGAAACCATTAATGAATTAAAACAACTTCATGTACGAAAATCTATTGATGAAATTTACGATGTCAGCGATATGACTGCAGTCATATTGGTAAACGGATATTCAGGTGTGGGGCTTTATTCGCTATTTAAAATATTGAATAAATTCAAAGAAGTTTACAAAAATTTCGTTTTCATTCAGGTGGGGTTGGTGGATGCTGATAGTTTTCATCAAGAAGCTGTCATGGAAACTATTTCTCAAAATATTCAACAAGATTTAGGAAAGTATGTTTATCTGATTCATCAATTAGGGTATAATGCCGAATATCGCTATGGCATTGGTACCGATGTTGCTGAAGAAGTTATTAAATTAGTTCCCGAAATTGTTGAAAAATATCCAAATACTACCTTTATTGGTGGACAATTGGTATTCGGTGGCACGTACAGATTATCCCGTCTGCTGCACAATTATACTATTTTCTCGATTCAAAGGAGATTATATAAATTAGGATTGACAACCATTATAATTCCTATATCGCTTCGAAAAGCTTTACAAGTAAATAATTACAAACAAGAATAGTATAATGATTTCATTTCGGGATTCAGATTTTTAAAATCTGAATCCCGATTCTTTCAGAATATTAATATAATTTAATTATAGTTTTTTTGGAATTCTATTAAATTAATCTGCTTGCTGTCCGCAAGTTATAAATAATGATTATGGAAACACAGAAAAAGGGACTTACCATGTTTCGTCAGTTTTTTATCGCAAACCTTTCGGTTATAGTTGTTTCAGCATTGGGTTTTGTTGCCATTGATTTTATTGGATATAGAAGTGTGGCTTTACTTTTACTTGCGACCATTTCAATTTTATCAATTTTCGTCACGTTATATCCGGTTTTAACTGCGGCAGTTATGAGTGCATTGATTTGGGATTTCTTCTTCATTCCTCCCCATTTCACTTTTCATGTCGGAAGTTCAGAAGATGTATTGTTTCTTCTCATGTATTTTGTTGTCGCACTGATCAATGGCTTTTTAACATCGAGAATAAGAGATTTGAAGGCGTTGGAGCTTCAAAAAGAAGAACGTCACAACACCATAAAACTATATAAAACTCTTTTTGATTCGATTTCGCATGAGTTGCGGACGCCCATTGCCACGATAGTGGGAGCATCCGACAATTTGTTGCAAACAGAATCTAAAATTTCAGAGGACGATAAGACTAAATTAATAAACGAAATATCAATTGCAGCATTCAGATTAAACCGATTGATAGATAATTTATTGAGCATGCAACGGTTAGAGTCAGGAATGCTAAAAATTAAACCCGATTGGTTTGATATAAATGAACTTATTAACAGCCCTTTAAATAGATTGAAAAATGAATTATCTACCCATCATGTAGCGTTAAATATAGCCTCAGATATTCCAATTCTTAAGTTTGATTTTGGTTTGATTGAACAATCTTTATTTAATCTTTTACACAACGAGACGCTGTACACTCCCGAAGATTCAACAATAAGTATTTCGGCAGACTATAAACAAGGAATTTTAAGCATAGAAGTGGCGGATAATGGAAGCGGATTTACGAATGAAGAATTATCCCAACTATTCAGTAAATTTTATCGTTCACATTCAAAACTTAATGGTGGAACAGGGCTTGGTCTATCAATTGTAAAAGGTTTTGTAGAAGCACACGAAGGAACTGTTTCCGTAGAAAATAATTTTCCTAACGGGGCTAAATTTACAATAAAAATTCCATCGGAGTCTCTTGAAATGAACGATTATTTGGATTTTACAAATACTACTATATCCCAAAATTCTGATCATAAAACTTTATCTGAAGAATATAATTCGCAAACAAAACAAAATAAAACCTCGACATCAAAAAATGCTAATGAAATAATTACCGACTTTTGAATAAGAACCCTTACCTTTGGACTATTTATAAAATGAATGTCAAATGAACACAAAAAGCAACATATTGATCATTGATGATGAAGTTCAATTACGTAAATTGCTTGAAATCACGCTTAAAAGTAACGATTACAACCCCACAACCGCATCGACCGCTAAAGAAGGATTGACAACAGCTATTGTTCATCCGCCCGATTTAATTCTACTCGATTTGGAATTACCCGACGAAGATGGTCAGATATTATTGAAAAAACTCAGAGAATGGTATTTAGGTGCTATTATTATTCTTTCGGTTAGGAATTCAGAAGAAGAAATTATCAAATCACTCGATAATGGAGCAAATGACTACCTGACAAAACCTTTCCGCACAGGTGAATTACTGGCAAGAATCCGTACCGCTTTACGTCAGACACAATTAGGTAATACGGTTCAAAAATTAAATTTTTCAAACCTTAATATTGACTTAACGAACCGTTCGGTTACACTCGATAAAGAATCTGTAAAACTTACCGCCACTGAATATTCCCTCCTGACATTGTTAGCCAAAAATGATGGAAGAGTTCTTACACATCAATTTATTTTAAAAAATATCTGGGGACCCGGATATACCGATCAGGCTCAATACCTACGGGTATTTGTTGCCCAACTTCGAAAGAAAATTGAACCCAACCCTAACAATCCTAAATTCATTCTTACCGAATCGGGAATCGGCTATCGATTCTGCACGAAAATGGAAGATTAGGTAATTTTTCATTATCTTTGTCCTAAAAATAAATCTTGCCCCTTTCATTTTCAAATCGGGGATTATTAACATTCAAATTACTGAAGTAAATTTAGAGCCACTTAATTAGTATGATAAAAATA
Organism: Bacteroidota bacterium; assembly: GCA_021779665.1. Taxonomy (GTDB): domain Bacteria; phylum Bacteroidota; class Bacteroidia; order Bacteroidales; family JAAUTT01; genus JAAUTT01. The sequence goes on from JAJYAG010000016.1 coordinate 19,069, forward strand.
GGTGATACCGTGCGTTTTCTGAACGCAGTGGGCGGAGGGATCGTTACCCGAATTGATGAAAAAAAAAGTTTAGTATATGTAGAAGACACGGATGGTTTTGAAACACCTGTTCTCGAACGCGAATGCGTATTAATGGGCACCATAAATTCAGAGACAAATTTCCCTGTAAAAGACTTTAAATCTAAGTTAAATTTCCCTGTAAATCAGACTCAAAAAATTGATACGGAATCAATTAAAACTGATCCCCAATTACAAGCAACCGAACAAGTTATCGAAACTCCCGAAGGAGACAAACTGAAAACTTTACTGGCTTTTTTCCCGATTGATATCAAGCAGTTGCAAACTACCAGCTACGAATGTTATTTTGTGAACGACAGTAATTATTTTTTATATTATAATCTGATTTCCACCGAAAACAATAATTGGAAAAGTATAGCCCATGGTTTGATTGAACCAAATATGCAGGAACTGATGACCGAAATATCAAAAGATAATCTTGGCTTATGGGAGCACATTCAGGTACAGCTGATTCCATTCAAAAAATCTAAAAATTACAATCCGCAGCCAGTCATTGATATTCAATTAAAAATTAATACGGTCAAATTCTATAAACTACACAGTTTTTCCAAAAACGATTATTTTGATGAATTGTCGCTGATGATAGAGATAAATACAGATAAAGAAACTGAAAATCAAAAACTGTCTGAAATTTCGCCCGAAGAAATCAAGTCGGCAATGTTTGAAAAAAAAGAACAAGTCCGACCACGCATCATTAAACGCTCTCAAGTTGCCGAAGTAATTGAAGTTGATTTACATATCAACGAATTAATTGATTCAACCTCTGGTTTGACAAATGGCGACATGCTTCAACTTCAGCTCGACAAATTTCATGAAATTCTTGATCAAAACAAAAATCGCAAAGGTCAGAAAATTGTTTTTATTCATGGTAAAGGAGAAGGCGTTTTACGAAATGAAATTGAAAAACTACTAAAAACACGTTATAAAGACTACTATTTTCAGGATGCTTCCTTTCGTGAATACGGATTTGGGGCAACAATGGTAACCATAAAATAAAGCACTTCAACCTTTTTCAATAGAAAAAAAACTATTTCAATATTAGAACAACCAACCCCAACAAATCTCATGCGATATTTTATCATTGCCGGTGAGGCTTCGGGCGATTTACATGCTTCCAATTTAATGCGCGAGCTCAAAAAACAAGATTCCAATGCTGAATTTTGCTTTCTGGGTGGCGATTTAATGCAGTTACAAGGCGGAACTCTGGTTATTCATTACCGCGAAATGGCTTATATGGGTTTTGTGGCAGTTATTCAAAATGCCCGGAAGATTTTAAAAAATATGACTGATTGTAAACAAGCACTTCTCAATTTTAAACCCGATATAGTAATTTTAATTGATTACCCTAGTTTTAATCTTCGGATAGCTCAATTTGTTAAAAAAAGGCTCAACTCTCTTGTTTATTATTATATTTCACCTAAAATATGGGCATGGAAAGAATACCGGATTCATAAAATTAAACGCTATATCGACCGAATGTTCACCATTTTCCCCTTTGAAACTGAATTTTATGCCCTACATCATTTTGCGGTGGAATACGTCGGTAATCCGACGGTTGATTCTATTTATCAACGACCAAACCAACTTCAAACTTTCGAGGAATTTTGTTTAATAAATAATTTACCCGCCAAACCCATTATTGCCTTATTGGCTGGTAGTCGGAAACAGGAAATATCCAACTGTCTTCCCCTCATGTTGAAAGCAACTGCTCAATTCGGAAACTTCCAGACCTTAGTTAGTGCAGCTCCGGGTATTGAACCTGACTTTTATTTACAATACATTGATAAAAAGCAGCTTATTATCGGGCAGACGTACGAATTAGTAACTCAAGCCCAGGCTGCCATTGTTAACTCGGGAACAGCAACACTTGAAACAGCGTTGATTGGCACACCGCAAATGGTGGTTTATTATCAATCCTTAGGCAGATTGGCGTTTTGGACCAAAGAATTGATTATAAAAGTTAAATACATATCGTTGGTGAATTTGATAGCTAAAAAAGAAGTCGTTAAAGAATTAATTGCCCATTTATTTACTGTGAAAAACATGGCAAATGAACTTGAATTGATGTTGAATGACAAAAATTATAGAGCGAATATGATTTCGGAATATTTAACAATTGGAAAGGAGTTGGGAGAAGTGGGAGCTGCCGAGCGCACAGCGAAAGCAATGATGAAACGGTGATATGCTATGCCATCACGCATGCCATGGCAATGCTATAGAATTTTGAAAGCGTGCTTTCGCTGCGTGAAGTCAAAACAACAGGATGATCAGTTCCTTGCAATAGCCCTCCCATTTGTGCTCCGGCAAAAAGAGCTAATCCTTTATAAAAGATATTGGCGCTTTCAAAATTTGGTAAAATAAGAATATCAGCATCACCCAGCACCGGTGAAGGAACATTTTTAATACTGCCACGCTCTTTATCAAGTGCCAGAAAAACATCCAACGGCCCGTCCATGATTACGTCGCCAAATTCACCTTCTCGCCAAAGCTGCATGACATCTAAGTAATCCTGCATGTATTGAATTTTTGGGTTTGCAACTTCCGTTGCATGAATAAGTGCAATTTTTGGCTTTGGAATACCAAATTTCTGTGCAGTGTGAATGGCATATTTAATCATCGCAATGCGTTGAATCAAATTTGGAGAAGGAATAACCACCGGATCGGTAAAAAAAATCAGTTTACGGTAATTCGGAATTTCCATTGCTGCATTATAAGTCATCACGGTTCCATGTTTTAAAATGCCCTTTTCTTTATCGAGAATAGCCCGTAAAAGCACATCGGTATTGACTAATCCTTTCATCAGGATGTCCGCTTCGCCCTCCTTTACCATGCGCACCGCTTCAATAGCCGAAGCTTTGACATCAGGAACATCGATAACATGTATAAAAGGGGAAGGATTGTGTTCGAAAAGTTGAGGCGACTCAATAGAAGCCACATCGCCAATAAGAAAAGCTTCGATAATTCCTAAATCAACAGCCTGAAAAACGGCATCCAACGTATGAAAATCTACCGCATTGGCAATAGCCATACGTTTTCGACAATTCACACGGGCAAGATGAGCAGTCAGTTCGGCAAACGATGAAATTGATTCCATAAAATGGCAGGTGTTTCAAGGATTGATGGGCAAATGTAGAAATTTTATTTTAGTGCTGCAACAAGCATAATGATTTTCAATCCCATAAATTTAAACATTTGTGTGATAAGTTTTTATAAAAAAAATGGCTTTGCCGATTTATTCTTTCCAATTTTAATTATTTGAATGAAAATCCAAAAAGAATGCACGTATTTTAATTTTTAATATTTCAATCTGTAAGTTCAATTTTTATTCAATTTAAAAAATCAAAAAAATATTTATGTTGGAAATCAAATTAATTTAACAAATAAACACTGATTTTGTTCCCCCGACTTCATTTTCTTCGAAACATTTATCGCATTTCTTTCAGAATCATTTAATTTAATCTAAAAATAAATTCACATTTAGCATCAACAAAAATTTCTTTGTATCTTTGATCGCTTTTATGAAAGGCAAAATCAACGAATTGAACAAATTACGAGTCAAACAAAAACCAAAACATTTGTAATAAATGAAACGATTCAGATTATTGAACAACATTTTTGGCTGGGTAGCATTTGCCATAGCCGCGGTTACGTATTTGCTGACGATTGAACCCACTGCCAGTTTTTGGGATTGTGGTGAGTTTATTTCAACAGCATATAAATTAGACGTGGGACATCCTCCTGGAGCACCATTTTTTATGTTAACTGCTCATTTTTTCTCTCTATTTACTTCCGATCCCACCAAAGTGGCATCTTTAGTAAATTCCATGTCTGCTTTGCTAAGTGCTTTCACCATTTTATTCCTTTTCTGGACTATTACTCATTTGGCACGCAAAGTATTGATTAAGAAAGAAGAAGATTACACTATCGGTAATATTATCGGTATTCTTGGAGCCGGAATGGTTGGTGCGTTGGCTTATACTTTTTCAGATACTTTCTGGTTTTCGGCAGTCGAAGGTGAGGTTTATGCTTTCTCGTCATTTTTCACAGCCATTGTTGTCTGGCTTATGTTAAAATGGGAGCGCGTTTCCGACCGTCCCGGTTCTGACCGTTGGCTGGTTTTAATTGCCTATATGATGGGCTTATCAATTGGAGTGCACTTGCTGAACTTGCTGGCAATTCCCGCATTGGTTTTAATTTATTATTTCAAAAAATTTACACCTTCATTCAAGGGAATTGTTTTAGCGTTACTTGCTTCTGTTGTATTATTGGTTGCAGTTTTATACGGTGTGATCCCCGGGTTCGTACAAGTGGCAAGTTGGTTCGAATTGTTGTTTGTAAATGTACTTGGATTCCATTACAATACCGGACTATTTGTATATATTATTTTGACTTTTGGTACATTAACCTGGGCAATTTACGAATCGTATTTTAATAAAAGCTATATCCGATTGAGGATTTCAGCCATTTTGGGTATTACCTTGGTAGGAATTCCATTTTTGGGAAATCATGTTTTACTGGGAATTCTGATCACAGCAGCTTTGAGTTTTTATTTCTTTTACAAGAAATTTAAAGTTGATCCACGTTGGGTAAACACTGCCATGATCATGATAACACTTTTGCTCATTGGATATTCATCCTATGCAGTCATTGTAATTCGTTCATCGGCTAATCCCACAATGGATCAGAACAATCCGGATAATGTGTTTTCACTGCAATACTACCTTAACCGTGAACAATACGGTGACCGTCCGCTTTTTTACGGGCCATATTACAATGCTCCGGTCAAACTGAATATTGAAGGCAATATGTGTGTTCCTGTTCAAACAACAGGCGAAGCCCAATATGCCAAGAAACCTAAAACTTCGCCCACCGACAAAGATGAATATATCATAACTGGTTATAAAACCGATTATGTGATGGACGACCGTTTTATGACCTTCTTTCCCCGTATGTACAGCACGACACCTTCTCACATTGATGCCTACAAAAGCTGGGGAAATATTACCGGTAAAACTATAAATTACGACTATTGCGGTCAGCAAAAAACAGATATAGTTCCTACTTTCGGAGAAAATCTGCGCTTTTTCTTTACTTACCAGGTTAATTTCATGTATTGGCGTTACTTTATGTGGAATTTCAGTGGTCGTCAAAACGACATGCAAGGGTATGGCGAGATTGATCATGGAAATTGGATTACCGGTTTTAAATTTATTGATAATATGCTGGTAGGAGATCAAAGCAAATTACCATCTGAATTAAAAAATAACAAAGGACATAACGTGTATTACATGTTACCTTTATTACTCGGTATATTCGGTATTTTATTTTTAATTTACGGAGGGAAAGAAGGTATTCAGGGATTTTGGATTGTAATGTTACTATTCTTCCTTACCGGGTTAGCCATTGTGCTTTATCTAAATCAAACACCCTATCAACCACGAGAACGTGATTATGCCTATGCAGGTTCGTTTTATGCCTTTGCCATGTGGATAGGATTCGGTGTACTCGGTATTATTAAATTTGTCGAGAAATATTTGCCTAAAACACTTACAGCAATCATTGTTAGCATCGTATGTTTGGGTGTCCCCGCATTAATGGCACAACAAAACTGGGATGATCATGATCGCAGCGGTCGTTATACAATGCGCGATTTCGGTGGTGATTATCTGGCATCATGCAAACCAAACGGAATTATTTTCACCAATGGAGACAACGATACATTCCCTCTTTGGTATAATCAAGAGGTTGAAAATTATGGCACTGATTTACGTGTTTGTAACCTGAGTTATCTTCAAACCGATTGGTATATCGATCAAATGAAACGAGGAGCATACAAATCGGCTCCATTGCCCATCTCATGGCAACCGAAAGATTACATTTCAGGTAAAAACGAGGTATTATGGGTCGATTCAATTATACCCAAATTGGATGTGAAAACTGCCATGAAGTTTATTCTCGATCCCGATCCTGCTACTAAAAAGCAAGGTGAAGCGTTTATTCCAACAAATCATTTATACTTACCGATCGATGCCGACGAAGTAATTAAGGCTGGAGCATTGCCCAAAGAAAGAGCAGCTGAAATTATTCCGCAAATCGATTTCAAATTAGGACACAGACTTACTAAAAGTGAACTGATGATCATTGAAATGCTGAAAGAAAATAAATGGAAACGACCTATTTACTTTGCGGTTACCGTGGGCGACGATTATTATCTTGGGCTTAACGATCACTTTGAACTCACGGGGTTGGCTTATCAAATTTTGCCAGTCGGTGTAAAAGGTGCAGGTCCGAGCGTCAATGTAGATGAAATGTACAATAACATGATGCATAAATTTAGATATGGTAATATCTCCGATCCAAAAGTATATTTAGATGAAAATATCACGCGGATGTGTCGTACACAACGCATGATGTTCTCTCAGTTAATAGGAGCCTTAATCGCTAAAGGAGATACCGTAAGAGCAAAAAAAGCACTGATTTATTGCGATAAAATGATACCAGGCTATCAGGTTCACCATGATTACATTTCTACACAACTGGCTGATGACTACTATAAATTAGGTGAGTTTGCCAAAGGAAATGCAATTATGAATGATGTAGCAACGAATAGCGTAGAATACTTAGATTGGTATTTTAGCCTTACACCAAGTCAGCAAAATAGTGTTTCAGAAAGTATTGGACGAAATATCGCCATATTGAATCAAGTATTGCGCATTGCTGATGGGGCAAAACAAAAATCCATTATGGATAAATTCTTGCCCAAATATATGGAATATACCAAACGTGTTCAAATGTAAATGAAAGTTCAGTTTCCTGATTTACTTCGACCGTTTTTGGGAAAACTTACCTGGAGAAAAGATCCGTCGTCGAAAGTGATTTACATCACTTTCGACGACGGTCCTGTACCGGAAGTTACCCCTTTAGTACTCGACATTTTAGATAAATTTCAGGTAAAAGCCACTTTTTTTTGTGTGGGTGAAAATGTTGAACGTTACCCTGAAATCTACACCGATATTTTAAAACGCGGTCATAAGACGGGCAACCATACTTTTAATCATTTGAAAGGGTCGGTTGTAAATGAAGACGTTTATATTAAAAATATTTTTAAAGCAGCACAATTCATTGACAGTAAACTACTTCGACCACCACACGGACGAATTAGTCATCGCCAAAAAAAAAGACTTCAATCTGATTTTGAAATCGTGATGTGGGATGTGCTTTCCGAAGATTATGATGTAAAACTACCAAAAGAAAAGGTTATGAAAAATATTACGCGCTATTCACGCAATGGCTCAATCGTAGTTTTTCATGACTCCCTAAAAGCCAGTCAACATGTTTTGTCGGTATTACCTGAAGCAATCACATTTTGGCAAATTAAAGGGTTCGAGTTCGGAATGCTTTAACTGTAAAGCGACCTTATGTATTGGTAGTTAACCTATTTGTAATTTACTGATTCATTGTTTATTTTGTTTTACGGTTATGATATGAAAGAATCAATTTTACATTACGTTTGGCAACAAAAACTTTTCAACATTCAAAATCTTTCAAGTACAGAAGGAGAAAGGCTGGAGGTAATTGATGTAGGCAAATTTAATACAGATGCAGGTCCGGATTTTTTTAATGCAAAAATTAAAATTGGCTTAACCATTTGGGCAGGCAATATCGAGATTCATCAAAACTCGAGTGATTGGTTCAAACATCATCATCAGGCAGATAAATCGTATGACACTGTAATTCTTCATGTTGTCCAAAAAGCAGATACAGAGATATTTCGAACAGATGGAGAAAAAATTCCACAACTCGAACTCACTTTTCCGCAAGAAATTGAACTCAATTACAAACAATTACTTGAAGAAAAAAAATGGATTTCATGTGCCGATAAGGTTGGAGATATTCCTTCAATTTTTATTCAGAGTTGGAAAACCTTTTTGTTGACCGAACGATTAGAACACAAAATGGAATCTATCCACCAATTATTGCATGATAATAAACAACATTGGGAAGAAGCATTCTATAGTGTGCTGGCACAAAATTTTGGATTCAGTACCAATGCGTTACCTTTTAAAAATTTAGCAAAATCCATTCCGCTATCTGTACTGAGCAAACACAAAGATCAACTTTTACAATTGGAAGCCCTTTTATTTGGTCAAGCCGGTTTATTGGATGAAAATTCGACGGATACCTATTTGCTTTCGTTAAAAAAGGAGTATTTTTTTTTGCAATCAAAATATGCATTGCAGCCTTTATCCAAAGGTCAGTGGAAACTTTTAAGATTACGTCCCGTAAATTTTCCACATATCCGTATTGCACAATTCGCAGCATTCATTCATTCATCATCAAAATTATTTTCAAAAATAATTGACCATCCTGATATTGCATATTTACATTCTTTATTTAATGCTGAACCTTCAGCATATTGGCAAAACCATTATGTTTTTGGCGTTGAAAGTCCCGCAAAAAAGAAAAAAATCGGTACACAATCAGTAAACGGAATTATAATAAATACTGTTGTCCCATTTTTGTTTTGTTATGCCTCTCAAAAAAATGATCAAGCATTAAAAGACAAGGTATTACAATTACTTGAAACCCTCCCCGTTGAACATAATTCTATTGTTTCTGGTTGGGATTCGTTGGGCATTCATGCTAGGTCAGCATTTGATTCTCAAGCCCTTATTCAACTCAAAAAGTGTTACTGCGACGATAAAAAATGTTTACGTTGTCGCATTGGACATAAAGTATTAACTATTTCACAAGAAAAGTTTGTTAAATAATTGAATTCATGAAATTTACGCATTATTTCCTGTTTTTTTTCGCCATCATACTGGTATTGTCTATTCATTCGTGTGCCAACAAAGCCCAAGGTCCTACCGGCGGACCGAAGGATACTATTCCACCACGCGTACTTAAGTCATTTCCAATGAACGGTTCGCTGAATTTCAAAAAAAAATCTATTGAAATTGATTTTGATGAAAATGTGTCCATCGAAAAGCCGAGCGAAAATGTGATTATCTCGCCTCCACAACAAAAAATTCCGGATGTAAAAGCCTATATGAAAAAGGTTACGGTTGATTTTAACGAAGCTCTTAAAGATAGCACTACTTATACCGTAAATTTTGGAAATGCTATTGTTGATTTAGACGAAAAGAATGTATTGAAAAATTATTTATTTTCATTTTCAACAGGGGACAAAATTGATACATTGCAAATTTCGGGTACAGTTATTAATTCCGAAGATTTAAACCCTATTTCAGGTGTATTAGTAGGCATTTATGCTCAAAATGACTCGAGCAATGTTTTTCAAAAAAAACCTTTTCTGCGGATTTCGAAAACGGATAATAAAGGACATTTTACGATTAGCAATATTAAAAAAGGCACTTACAACGTATATGCACTCGATGATGTAAGCCATGATTATTTTTATCAACCCGGTGAAGGATTAGCTATGCTCGATTCAATGGTTACACCTACTTTCAGAATGGAGCAAATGAAAGATACCGTTTGGAAAGATTCGACCCATATTGATAGCGTTCACTCCTTCATTGGAACCCATTTCTTGCCCGATAATATTACCCTTCGATATTTTAAAGAAAACAAGAAACGCCAATATTTAGTCAAATCGGAGCGTAAAGTTCCGTATTCGTTCAGTCTTTTCTTTAATGATCATCAAAAAGAACTTCCCAAAATAAAACCCTTGAATTTCAATTGGGATGGCAAATACATTGTCGAAAAAAGCAATCATTTGGACAGCTTAACTTACTGGTTGACTGACTCGGTGGTATGGAAAACAGATACCCTTCAAATGGCAGTTACATACTTAAAATCTGATTCCTTACTTAATTTAGTTTCAACCACCGACACCTTGAACCTCTCGATGCGAAAGTTACGTATCTCCGGCAAAGCTGCTAAATCAAAAGCAATTCGAAAAATTGAGAATTATAAATTTAACACTAATATGGCATCCACTTTTGAAATTTACAACCCGATCATCATTCGGTTTGATGAACCAATTCAAACTGCGGATATATCAAAAATCCATTTAAGCCAGAAAATTGATACCACCTTCAAAAGCATTCCTTTCAAGTGGATAGCATTGGATTCTACGCGTATGGTTTTTGCGATTGAAAACAAATGGATAGCCGAAAAATCTTATGAGTTGGCTGTTGATTCTGCCTCTTTTACAAGTATTTATAAAAAAACGAATCTCAAAGCTACTTTCCCTTTTAAAATTCGTTCGTTGGATGAATATTCCAGTATGAAAATACTTGTAAGCCCTTTCAATCCGAAAGCTGTAATTCAGGTACTCGATAACAGAGATCAACCACTTGCAACGAAAAATGCAGTTGAGAAAGGTACTGTTTTTGAATATCTAAAACCCGGTGAATTTTATTTGCGATTATTTATTGATGAAAATGGTAACGGGAAATGGGATACCGGCGACCTCCTTGCTCACCGACAACCTGAACCAGTCTATTACTACACTAAAAAAATGACCCTGAAAGCCAATTGGGAATTCGAAGAAACCTGGAATTACCTTGATACGCCTCTTTTGCTACAAAAGCCAGCAGCTTTGAAAAAAGATGCTGCGAAGAAAAAAGAGTGAAATTGTTGATATTGGATTATTTTAATTTCTAAAATAATTTACTTAACTCATGTACAAAATTTTCAATATAAAAGTTGGCGTAGGCACTTGCCATTATTAAAAAATAAACTTACATTTGCACGAACATTCAAATGTCAGGCGGCAATAGCTCAGTTGGTAGAGCGTTGGCTTCCCAAGCCGAAGGTCGCGGGTTCGAGTCCCGTTTGCCGCTCCAATTTTCTCGGAAATTAATAAAGTGTTTCGCGTAAATAAAAGTTTGTTCAATTGAGTAAAATCCAATTTGTTAGTTTTTTTTGAGCAAATATTAAAAAGACATATTAAAAAGTGTTTGCGTTAAATTTCTACTTTTCAGTAAGGAATTGAATTCGTTTTTCAATTGCTTGCCTGCATACTTTACAAAATTCAGGTGCTTGATTGGTACGCATTCGACAATCATAGAAAGCACGGTACATTCCTTTTTTCAGATAACCTCCTCCTTCAAAAACACCGATCTTGGTTTTGGTCGAATCAGTAACCGGAGTCGGGATTTTGATTCCCAGCGGTAATTCAGCTTTCCATTTGCAATCGAATTGTACCAACGAAGTGATATTCGGCTCCCATGGTTCTTTCTTAATGTCGTATGTATTATCTAAAACGTCCTGATCATAAAAATATTCATCGGCAAGACCTGCAAACGAATGACCAAATTCATGTACGGTAACCTGTGTCGCCAATTTATTATCGGCAGCAGTAAGTGCATAGAAGTTATAAATTCCTCCTCCGCCATAGGTTTTGGTATTGGCAAGTACGTAAATGGCATCGTAGGGTACCAGAGCGGCATAATCGCGAAGTTTGAATATTCGCGTTGTGGTGAGATAACGCGGCTCATAAAAAGTAAAGAAATGGGATTCAACAGCCGTATTTTTCCAATCGTTGTTTTGAGGCATAGAAATTCCTGCATCTTCAGATGGAGCTGCAATGGCGTAAATATTGATTCGATCCTTATATTTTGTAAAAGGTTCGTGGGAAAGAATATTATCCGTCAACCGATGAACATCGGTATAAAATTTTGAAATCTGACGTGAAGTGTATCCTTCAGCGACAACAGCAATATCAATGGCATTTTCCGGAGGAGCTGTTTTGCGTATCACTTTCACAGGAATTGATCGTAAAATATTATGCCGGATAAGCTTATCGGTTGGTGACAAATTGAGTCGAAACAATTGCTGCCAATGATCTAAATCCAGCCGTTTTTCAATAATGAGTGTTACAGCTGACTTAGGAAAAGGAAACTGGATGCTTTGCTCAAAGCTTTTGCTTGTGTGGAGGGCTTCGGGAGTGGTTTGCCATTCATGAAAAAGCGCACTGAAACCATCAACATATATCAGTTTATTACTCAAACTATCAACTATCTGAAAACGAAAATCACCCAGATTCATGGTTGTGGATAAATGATAACGCCTTCCACCCCAAAAGGATTCCCTTTTCACCTTATTGACATAAACCAATGTATGTGTGGCATTTCCACAAAAATGAAAATCGACTCGACACGCATCATTATTAAAAAAATCGGCATAATGCTGCGAAAAAATGTTGCTGCTTACAAAATAAAGCAGCAACAGACTAAACTTGATTTTTTTCATGATTGTAATTAGAATTAGAATGCAAATTAACGAAAAAGAAAACATTCATCCTAATTCTTCAGAAAAATTTCAATAGCACACAGGGTTAGATTTCAACAAAAAATTAATTATCAACCTTTCCGTAACGCTATAAACTTATTATGTTTGAAAGTTCCGACGACTGACACCGTGTTGTAAGTAAATAGCTTACTACTTTAACCTCAGGAAGTTCAACTGCTAACTCTTTTAATTGAATGGAAAGTGCGATGGTTCGATTCGTTTTGTGGTTTACATTGACTTTTACGAATTTGTTTTTCTCAAACCCCAATCGTCGAACCGATAAGATGTAATTTCCTTGTTCTACATGGTCAATATTAAATGCTCCCTGATTATCACACATACCGCACGATACGATTTGCAAAGTTTTGAGATTGATTAATCGTACAACAGCGCATTCCACCGGTTGTTGATTTTCGTCTATAACTCTTCCTTTTAAAGTACTCGAAGCAAATACTGAAAATGTAGAAATCAAACTGAAAATGATGATAAATAAGGGCTTGTCTACAAAGTGATTAGTACGTTTTGTTTTCATAATTTTATCCTTTCGAAAAATTAAATAATGGTTTAGTAAATTCTATGTCGATTTGATAATTACATGTAAAGTCCAGTCATTAATACTTGATTATCAGCATTAATATGTAATGAATAAGCTCCAATTCCCATGAGAAATGGATTCAACTGATATTGTTCGGAATTTTTGCAGAAGTACATCTGTGTACAAGATTTATTTACATAATAAAATGAATTTTCGGGACATATAAATCTTTTTCCATGAAATCGAAATCCATTCTCATCTTTCTGAATCGGAATTTTTGAAAATTCATCCCGTTTAAAGTCGTAAAATTTACCGAAAAAAAATAGATATTTCCTTTGTTCAAGTTTATTATATAGATTACAATAAATAATTACACAAATAATTTATTATCTTTGTCCCATAATTTCAAAACAACATATTATGGGACGAAAAGTAAAAGCATTAAAAAATTACACAACAGAACAAATCAAGGCGTTCATTGACAATGATGATAAATACAATCTGGGTATCAGGCTTTATGCCGTTTACCAATTATCTAAAGGTAAATCCAGCAGAGAACTTGAAGATTTGTACAATACAAGTTTTAAGCAGATTTGCAATTGGGCAAACCGTTTTGACCAAGAAGGGATCGAAGGATTAATGAATAAGCCACGAAGTGGACGTCCAACTAATCTTACGGCAGAACAACTTATCGAATTGCGAGAGTCACTTTTGAGAAGCCCTGAAAGTTTCGGTTATAATACAGGTTCTTGGTCTGGTCCGGTTGTAAGAGACTATATAGAAAAGAAGTTTCAGGTAATCTATAAACAAGCTAATGTGTACAATCTTATGCACTCGTTAGGTCTTAGTTATCAACGCACCAAAGGGAAATATCCTGAACAAGATCCAATCAAGAGAGAAATCGCCAAAGCTGATATAAAAAAACTTTAGCTGAATGCGAACTGGACTCTTCGATGGTCATTCTCTTTCAGGACGAATTTAGTTTAAGCAATACAGCTACACTTTCTGCCGCATGGTCTGCCAAAGGTCAACAGCCAAAAGTTGATTGCAAACAAGTTAAGAAGGAGCGTGTAACAGGCATTGGAAGCGTCAATCCAATAACGGGACAGCTGATTGTAAACTTTGAACAAATAGGAAATTACAAAACTTTCAAAAAGCATTTGAAAAAAGTCATAAACCAATATAAGGACAAACGAAAGATAATTATGTATGTTGATAACGTTAGGTTTCATCACGCAAAAAATCTGAAAGGATTTCTGGAAGCTAATCCTATATTGGAAATACGATACCTGCCTGCATATTCTCCCGACTTAAATCCGGTTGAACGTGTCTGGTGGTATATGCGAAAGTCAATTACTCACAATCGATATTTATCATCTATCAAAGAACGTATTGCCAAATTCTGGCAGCTTTTGTCTCAAACATTAAAACCTAATGAGACTTTGAGAAAATTATGTGTAATTAATTATTAGAAATTATAGAATATGAAAAATCCCTGATCATCAGTTCGATTGTCAGGGATTTTTTGTTTGTGAATAAGACTGATTCGTCCTAAAAGATAATCTCTCCGAAAAACTCCGGCCGATGGAAATCAGGTTTTTCAGTTTGAATATGATTCCAGCTCAGATAGTGGGGAGATTTGGTTTCGTCGCCGCATTTGTAGAAGTTGGCCGTGGCTTTCTGACGAAGGTTTTCTGAATTCAAACCGATAATCTCCAGTGGAATTTCTACAGTCAACTTCCATTCGGTCAACCCTGATTTTTCTTCGAACGGTTTGGTGCCAAGCGAAGGAAATCTAGCGATGGCATTCAGTTGTTCGGCTGATAGCGGAACAACAACTTCATTCCTGCCTTTTCGCTGCGTGGCCAGACATGTCCCGATACAGTTGAACTCAAAGTTGTAGTAAAAATCAGCTTCAGATGGACGGAAGAAAAATTCGACACAACTATCCGTCCACACCGGATCCTGATCGTTGTTCCAAATGGCGCGGATACTTTTTTCCACCACGTAATATTTTAGATAGAGTTTACTGTCGCTTCTGACGGCTTTGAACCTTACCATGGGTTTATATGGAAATTCCCGTGGCCAGTTTAACATGTCGATATATCCGAAATGGAGATGATGGTCAAAATAATCATCCACGAACCGCAGACTTTTGTCGTTCAGTTCCACGGCATGTTCAATTCGCAGTGTCTTCATGGTTTTTTAATTAATAGTGAAAGATTTTATATTCTACAAAGGCTTCGATGGCTTCGTACGAAGCCAGACCGAGTTCTTTGTACAAATCGGCCGTGGCTTTGTTCCGGTCTTCTGAGCGTTGCCAGAACAGCCGCTCGTCGTCGCCAAGGAAAGGAGCGCTTTCGGTTTGTGATTGATGTTTGAGGATGGAATTTCGCTTTTTGCGAAGTTCTTCTGGGCTGATGGGAACGGCCATTTGGATATGATCGATTTCCCATTCGGACCAGGCACCGCGGTACATCCAGATGCGGCATTCTTTCATCCATTCTACGTTTTTCAGCTCGTGAAGTGCTGCCAACGCTGCGTCCAGACACACTTTGTGCGTTCCGTGTGGATCGGCTAAGTCGCCCGCCAAATAAATCTGATGCGGACGGATTTGTTGCAGCAACGGAATGATTTTCAGAACATCTTTTTCCGAGAGTTTATCCTTCTGAATTCGTCCTGTTTCGTAAAACGGTAATTCCAGAAAATATACGTTTTCGGAAGCTATACCAATGTAACGGCAGGCCGTCAGGGCTTCTTCTTTGCGAATTTGTCCTTTCAGGAACAGCACATCCTTTGAATCGGATTGTCCGATTTGTTTTTCATTTTCCAGAAACTGAAGAATTTCCCCGCATTTTTCCATCAAGGTTTGTTCGTTGTGGTTAAGCGAACGGTTCACATGCTTAATCAGCGATACAGTGCGAACCACATCTTCGTCGCTCACGGCAATATTCCCCGAAGTCTGATAAGCCACATGCACTTCATGATGTTGATCGACAAGCCGTTGAAGCGTACCGCCCATCGAAATAACATCGTCGTCGGGATGAGGACTGAACACCAGTATCCGTTTGGGATACGGAGTCGCCCTTTCGGGGCGGTAGGTGTCGTCGGCATTGGGTTTTCCGCCCGGCCAACCGGTAATGGTTCGTTGTAAATCGTTGAATATCTTTATGTTGACATTGTAGGCAGAACCGTATAGGGCAAGCAGTTCGTCGAGACCATGCTGATTGTAATCCTTGTTGGTGAGCTTCAGAATCGGTTTGCCGGTTTCAATGCAGAGCCACACGATAGCGCGTCGAATCAGTTTGTCGTTCCATACGCAGGGGCCCACCAGCCAGGGCTGGCTGATACGGGTCAAATGCTGGGCGGCATTCAGGTCGATCACTGCCTTGGCGTTATTGTGTAGTTGCAGGAACGAAGCAGGAACGCTATCGTCGACTTTTCCCTGCACAATTTTCTGGATAATTTCAGCTTTATGTTCACCCCAGGCCAACAGAATAACTTCTCCAGCATTCTGAATCGTGGACAATCCCATGGTTATGGCACTGTCGGGCACTTCGGAAACCGACGAATAGAACCGCGAAAGATCGAGTTGCGATTCACTGTCGAGCAGCATAAGCCGGGTCAGCGTGCTGATTTGCGAACCAGGTTCGTTGTAGGCAATGTTGCCGACTAATCCCACGCTTACCACAATCAGATCGAGACCGTCGTAAGCATCAATCAGTTCTTCGTATTTTCGGCAAAATTCGTACACGTTGGTCCGGTTGATCGAAGCATCGGGTGTGTGGAAATTCTCAGGCCAGATGTTTACCTTATCAATCAAATGTGTTTTCAGGACTTTCGCATTCGAATGCCGGTCGTTTCCATAAAACGGGAAAAATTCCGAAACATTGAAAACCACCACGTCGGAGAAATTCAGGTCTTCTTCTTCGTACATCCGGACCAGTTCTTCGTAAACGCCCAGCGGTGAGGAGCCTCCGGATAATCCCAAAACGCATTTTTCGCCCAGATTTTCTTTTTCGCGAATAAGTTGACCGATTTTTCCGGCGGTGAAGACGGCGCCTTCAGTGGCATCTTTGTAAATATTGGTTCGCAGTTTCTCGAAGCGTTTTTGCCTCAGATCCTCAATTGTATCGGTGGTGCGGTAATAACTTTCGGGAATCATTTCCAGACTTATTTCTGAACTTAAATCGAATTTCATATCATTATAATTTGCCTCCCCAAGCCACTCCGAAAGAGGAGATGTGAAGATAGTTTAACTTTTATCAATTCCTTGTGTTTTCTGAATTCTGAGTGAGGAAGATTTTTGATTTTATTGAATAAAACGGCTTCATGGTCTTCTTGTAGCCTCGTAACCTTGTTTGCTCATTTCTTTAAAGTAACGATAAGTACCCACTTTCAGTTCCGAAGTGGCTTCTTCGTCGCAAATGATAATTCCGTGGGGATGAAGTTGGAGCGCCGAAATCGTCCAGAGATGATTGACCGATCCTTCGACAGCCTGATAAAGCGCCCGTGCTTTTTTATGTCCGTTGGCAATAATCAGCACTTCGCGGGCATCCATAATGGTTCCAACGCCTACCGAGAGCGATTGACGGGGCACCGAATCGAGATTTTTATCAAAAAACCGGGAATTGGCAATAATCGTATCTTCGGTCAGGGTTTTAATACGGGTTCTGGATTGCAACGACGAACCGGGTTCGTTGAAAGCAATATGACCATCGGAACCGACGCCACCGAGAAACAGATCGATACCACCTGCTTTTACTATCCGTGCTTCATAATCGTGGCATTCGGCCTTCGGATCAGGATTGTTTCCGTTCAGAATATTGACATTTTCGGGAAGTATATCGATATGGCTGAAAAAATTACTCCACATAAAAGTGTGGTAGCTTTGCGGATGATCTTTCGGAATGCCGACATATTCATCCATATTGAAAGTGATAACGTTTTTGAAGGAAACTTTGCCTTCGTGAACCATTTCAATCAGTCGGTTATAGGTACCAAGCGGTGTCGAACCGGTCGGGAGTCCCAACACGAAGGGACGACTGGAAGTTGCATGGCGTTCGTTGATTTTTGAACAGATATAACCGGATGTCCACTCCGAAATTTCATTGTAATTTTCCTTGATAATGAGTTGCATAGTGTTGTTTTATTTTGCCAATTCAGCTATAAAAAGCTCCATTTGGCTGTGTTTCCGTTCAATGTCCTGCAGGAGCGTAAACTGCGATTTCGACCGTTGCAGGTTGTGTTCGGGATATTCGGTTTTGTAATAAGTATCGCCGTTGATATAATCGCCAAGAAAGCGAACCAACTGCATGTAAGTAATCAGTTTGGCGCCAAACGGAAGCATTTCGGTTTCGAGAGGCGTCAGAAAACCTTTTGCCAGACTCAGGTATCCGATGGTATACGCTTTGAAAATATCCATTCTGAACCATACATTGGCCAGTTCGGTATCATCTTCTTTCCCGTTATTGGCGGCAGAGCGCATGAAATCCCCAAAATCGGAAAGTACAAATCCGGGCATTACGGTATCCAGATCGACAATGCAAATAGGTTCGTCAGTTTCATTAAAAAGCAGATTGTTTACTTTCGTATCGCAATGGTTGATTCGTTTCACCAGCTTTCCTTCCCGGAAAAGTCGTTGAGGCAGGCACATTTCTTCGGCGCGCAGCTCAATTTCTTCAATCAGCTTGCGGCACGATTCCACACGTCCTGCAGCATTATTATCCACCGCTTCCCTAAATTGCCGCAGACGGAATTCCATGTTGTGAAAATCGGGAATGGTTTCAATCAGTTCGTCGTGCGAAATGTCGGAAAGAAGCAACTGAAAATTTCCGAAAGCTTTGCCCGCTTTTTGCGACAGTTCCTCGTTGACAATATCGTAGCTTTTCGTGCCATGAATGTTAATGTACATTCGCCAGTAATCGCCCGCTTCATCTTTGTAAAACAGCTTGTTGTTTTTGGTGGGAACCAAACGAAGCACTTTCCGGTCGATATCCGTTTCTTTGGCCTGTAGCAGTTTTTCCCGCAAATGATCGGTGACCAGTTGAATGTTTCGTTGCAATCCTTCCACATCCCTGAAAATGTGATGGTTGATTTTTTGTAAAAAGTAAGAATCGCCCTTCGCATCGTTATTTTCAACAATAAAAGAATCGTTTATGTGGCCTATTTTCAGCGGCTTAATTTCAGCGGCTTCACCTTTGATGGCAAATTGTTGGATAATGGAGTCCATATTTATGTGTTATATATTTATCGGATTTCTCCCTTTTTAAAATTTTCTGAAGTTTCGCAGTTATTTTTTTATGGTTGGCATCTGCCAAATTATTTTTTTCTCCCGGATCATTTTTCAGATCATAGAGCTGATCGACAGGAGAATTTCCAAGTTCGGTGTTGGTGCCTTCATTAATGGCCGGACCCTTGCCTGGCTCGATATATTTCCAGTTGGCATTTACCACCGAAAGGGTGTTATTCATATTTTGTTCGATAAGGTAATCGCGGCCTTTTTCGGTTTTTCCCAGAAGAGCATTCAGTTCATTTCGGCTGTCGGTTGCCGCTTCTTTCGGAATTTCAACTCTGGTCATAGCTGCCAGCGAACGCATAAGGTCGATTTGCGAAACCAATGCACCGGAAATTCCATTTTCTTTGATGCTGTTTTTCCAGCGGATAATCATGGGAACGCGGGTCCCCGCTTCGAAAATACTGTATTTTCCACCCCGAAAAATTCCTCCGGGTTTGTGCTTGCCGAGCAGTTCCACAGCGTTATCCTTGTATCCATCGTCGAGAACGGGTCCGTTGTCACTGGTAAGCACAATGATGGTATTGTCGGCAATACCGAGGCTGTCCAACGCGTGCATAATTTGCTCAACGGTATAATCGAACGAAAGAATGGCGTCTCCACGCGATCCCATTCCACTTTTTCCAGCAAATTTTTCATTGGGTACGCGCGGAACGTGAATGTCGTTGGTGCAGAAATAGAGGAAAAACGGCTGTTGTTTGTTTTTTGTAATAAAATCGATGGCGCGGTTGGTAATGCGCCCTGCAATGTCTTCATCATGCCAGAGCGCCGACTTACCTCCCTGCATATAGCCAATTCGCGGAATTCCATCGACAATCGCCATATCGTGGCCGTCGGAAGGATGCAGACGCAGCAATTCGGGATGATCCCGGCCTAACAATTCGCCCGGAAATGGTTTTTGGTAACTGACTTGGATAGGGTCGTTCGGATCGGCATTGACTACCCGGTTATTTTCGACAAACACACACGGAACACGGTCGGCAGTAGCGGCAATAATCAACCAGTCGTCGAAACCAATGTCGTTCAGCGCCGGCGAAATACATCCGTTCCAGTTTTGTTTCCCTTTTTCACCACCCAGCCCGAGATGCCATTTCCCAACAGCTCCGGTGGTATATCCTGCCTGCTTAAACATGTCGGCAATGGTGTACTGGTCGGGATGAATAATCATGGGGGCATCGCCATTGGCAATTCCAGTATCCTTTCTTCGCCAGGGATACATACCGGTGAGCAAGCCGTAGCGCGATGGGGTGCTGGTAGACGAAGTGGCATGGCAGTTGGTAAAACGGATGCCTTCATCGGCCAAACGATCGACGTTAGGAGTTTGAATAGTTTTTGCGCCCATCCAGCCTAAATCACCATAGCCGATATCGTCGGCCAGAATGAAAATAACGTTGGGTTTTTCTTTATCTGCCGAAAACAGGTTTTGCGAAAGTAAGCAAAGGACAGAAACGGAGATAAATGACAATTGGCTTTTCATTGTTCTCAGAATTATTTCCTACAAAATTAAACATAATAATCAGGCATGGAAAGCACTCTCATCTGCTTCAGTGAATTATGTACGATTTTATACCTAAATTCGGACAATTTAAAACTCTGGAATTAAGTGTGTAGTCTCTCTTTTTGTCTATCTTTGCAAAATACATGGGCTTATTGTTTCAGATTTTTCCCGCTGGTAAAAATGAAACCTGGTTTCAGAAAAAAAATAATCATGAAAAAAATACGACTGATCATCACATTGTTGCTTGTTCGCGCTTCGATTTCGCTGTTTCCGGCCAACGATATTTATTTTTCCCGGATCGGGATTGAACAGGGATTATCACAATTATCGGTCATGAGTATTTACCAGGACGAGTTGGGCGAAATGTGGTTTGCCACCCGCGAAGGATTGAACCGTTATAACGGAAACGGGATGGAAGTTTTTCGTCCCGTACCCAATGATTCGAATTCGTTGGGCGAAAACCTGATATTGAGTGTTTGCGGCGACAAAAACGGTCATGTTTATATTCATACGCAGAATGGCATAAATGAATATGATATCCGTGCTGCCAAAATGAAACTCATTCAAAACCGACCAGTTGATGCCATTGTCTGGGGAATCAATACGTTATGGATTTCAGAGAAAAATGTGCTGTATTCGTACGCTGACGGAAAGAAAACCTTTTATTGCCGGGTGGAACAAAGCAATACCCCCATCGAGAAAATTTTGCAGACTTCCGATCAGCGAATTTTTGTCGGTACTTTTTCGTCGGGCGTTTTTGTCATTGATCAGAATAAGAAAATCAGGCCGGTGATTCCCAATTCAAGCCAGGTTTCAAATCTGTTCGAAGACAGTCATAAGAATATCTGGGTGTCGACCTGGGAAAATGGGCTGTACAAAATTCAACCGAATGGCAATATCCTGAATTACCGACAAACAGCTGTCAAATCGGACAAATCGATTTCTTGCAATTTTGTGCGGGTGGTGTGCGAAGATAACAATGATTATATCTGGATTGGAACTAAAAAAGGACTTGACCGATTAACTGTTGAGACCGGTTTCTTCAAACATTACGATTCAGAGGAATTTAATAACCGTCAGTTATCGAACGAGTCGGTATGGTCGCTACTGAAGGACAGTCAGGGAACAATATGGGTGGGGACTTACTTTGGTGGTGTGAATTTTTTTAATCCGGATATAAATTTCTATAGCTTTCATAACCTGCAAAACGGTGTTTTAATGAACAAACCGTTTCCCATTATCAGTAATATTGTCGAGGATAAAACCGGCAATCTTTACCTGTGTTCGGAAGGCGATGGACTGATTTATTATCTCCTGAAAGATAAAACGTACCGTATTTTCAGAGCCGATGAAAATAATCCGAACAGCCTTACTTCGGATAATATCAAAGCGGTGTATTACGACCGGGATAAAAACGAACTGTGGCTGGGAACTCATCTGGGCGGACTTTGTGTGCTGAATACGGGTACTAATCAATTTACACAATACAAAACCATTCGTCCGCAATGGGATCAGACCAATATCCTGAGTTCAATTGCCGTATATAACAACGACTTGCTGATTGGAACTCACGGTGGACTTTTTTTGTTCGACCGTCAGAAAAGAACGTTCCGGCTTTTCTCCGAAAAAGTCAACAAACAAATCAGTTATATTCAGGACGTCAAACTCGATCATTCGGGAAATATCTGGATTGCCGGATATAACGGAGTGTACCGTTACACGATTAAAACCGGCAAAATCCGCGCGTTCCATTCTGACCCGACTGATTCCACCAGTCTGAGCAACAACAATGTGTCGAAAATTCTGATCGACTCGAAAAACCGTGTCTGGATAGCTACCAGTGGGGGCGGAGTCAATCTTTTTCTGCCCAAAACTAACTCTTTCCGTCGGTACGACAGCAAACATGCCGGCCTGAAAAACGATTTTGTCAGCAATATGCTTGAGTCGAAATTCGGCTACCTGATTATTACCACCACGCAGGGTTTTTCGCTGTTGGATGTGGAAAATAATAAAATCCATAATTTCAATTCCGAAAACGGACTTCCGCTTAATTCGCTGTATTCCGGTGGTTTATGCCTGACAAGAAAGGGCGAAATTTTTATGACAGGGATGAATGGCATGGTGTCGTTCAACGAAGAAAATCTTTCGGTGCCTGCCCGTCCGTTTAATCTAAATCTTGTTAATTTATGGATTAACAATAAGCTAGTAATGCCGGGCGACAAAACCCATATTCTTTCGATGGCGCTGGCTTACACGCCGTCCATTAGCCTGAATCACAAACAAACCATGGTGACGGTGGAATTTGCTTCGAACAATTACATTCCGGCTAACCAACCGCTTTACCGCTACCGGCTCGAGGGTTTTTCCGACTCGTGGACCAACCTCCCGCAGGGAATCACTAAACTGAACTTTATGAATCTCGGTTCAGGTTCGTATAAGCTTATAGTTCAGGCTATTTCCCCGGTAGATGCATCGCTTATTTCCTCTGCCGATCTGAATATCCGGGTTTACCCGCCGTTTTATTTTGCCTGGTGTGCCTGGCTGTTTTATGTGGCGATAGTTTTGTTCATTATCTGGCGATACATTGTTTTCAGCCGTTCGCGATTGTTGCTCGAAACATCGTTGCGCTACGAAAAAAAGGAAAAGGAACATCTCGAAGAAGTGAATCAGTCGAAGTTACGGTTTTTTACCAATATTTCCCATGAATTTCGGACCCCACTTACGCTGATTGCCGGTCAGGTGGACATGCTGCTCCAAATGCATAATATTCAGCCTTCGGTGTATAACCGTATTCTGAATGTAAAAAGGAATACGCAGACCATGAGCAATTTAATCAACGAGTTGCTTGAATTCCGGAAAAGTGAACAGGGACATTTGACGGTGAAAGTTTCGCAACTCGACTTCGTAAAATTCCTCTACGAAATTTATCTTTCTTTTGACGAATATGCCAACTACCGGCAAATTAAGTTGAATTTTGAATGTGAACCCGAACAACTTCTGCTTTGGGTGGATCCTGTTCAGATGCAAAAAGTGTTTTATAACCTGATTTCCAACGCATTTAAATTCACACCCAGAGATGGATTCATCACGGTTTCGGTGATTGATTCGGCAAACACGGTTTTTGTAAAAATCACCGATAGTGGTATTGGCATCGAAAAGGAAGCGCTTGACAAAATCTTCGACCGCTTTTATCAGGCCGAAAATGGCTTGCAAATCAGTAATATGGTTCCGGGAACAGGCATCGGACTGGCGCTGACCAAAAGCATTCTCGAACTGCACTCCGCCGAAATTACTGTGGAAAGCTTGCCAAATGTGGGTAGTACGTTTACCATTATTCTGAAAAAGGGTGATGCTCATTTCACCGACGAACAGAAAGCGGAATACGAAGATGCTGACATCAATTGTCTGAATCAAATCAGCGAAGTAGACGACGAATTTATGCAGGAAGTTGTCAGCACACAGGTCAGGGAAAACCAGCAACGCTATTCGATGCTGATTGTGGAAGATAACGACGAGTTGCGCAACATGCTGAAAAATATTTTTGAGCCGATCTATACCATTCACACCGCGGCCAATGGACAGGAAGGTTTGGATAAAACGATGGAGTTTCAGCCGGATATTGTGTTGAGTGATGTGATGATGCCGGTGATGTCGGGCAGCGAAATGTGTTCGAAAATCAAGAATAATTTTTCGGTTTGCCATATTCCCGTTGTTTTGCTCACGGCGCGAACGGCCATCGAATACAATATCGAAGGATTGCGGCTCGGCGCCGACGATTATATCACCAAACCGTTCAATGTGAAGGCGCTGATTACCCGTTGCAACAATCTGGTAAACGGCCGCAAACTGCTTCAGGAGAAATTCAGTGGCCAAACCGATTTCTCCCCGCGATTGATTGCCACGAATAATATGGACCGTGAATTTCTGGATAAAGTGCTCGAAGTGATTGAGAAAAATCTGGATAATTCGGAGTTTGATGTTCCCCTGTTTTCGCGCGAAATGGCACTTGGGCGCACAAAATTATTCAGCAAAATAAAGGGAATAACCGGACAGACGCCAAACGATTTTATCCTGACGGTAAAGATGAAAAAGGCAGCCGATTTGCTGAACAATCATCCGGAATACAATATTTCGGATATTACCTATCTGCTTGGATTCAATTCGCCGAAGTATTTTGCCAAATGCTTCAAGGAACAGTTTGGAATATCGCCATCGGCTTACCGCAAATCGGACGAACCTTCACCGGAAGAAGAGGAAGATGTTCCAGAATAGTGTTCAGCAGGATATTGTCGAACGATATTGCACCTTTTTAGTCATATTTTGGAATAAGGCGGTGGGGATTCGTAGTATTTTTGCCGGGTACAAATATCTTTTTATCATTCTATGAACATATCCCGTTTTACTTCCGTTGGACTGAAACCTCTCACACTGGTTTCGGGACTGATTTACGGTGGTCTTCTTAATGGAGCCGATCATCCCAACATTATTTATGTCATGCCCGACCAGTTTCGCAATTGCGCCATGCATTTCTGGAGCGAACCTGATTTTAACCGGTATGTCCGTTTCAAAGCCGATCCGACGCACACGCCCCATCTCGATAATTTTGCCCGTGAAGCCGTGGTGCTGACTTCGGCCATGAGCAATTGTCCGCTGAGCAGTCCGCATCGGGGCATGTTAATGACCGGAATGTATCCTGACGGAAGCGGAGTGGCGTTGAATTGCAATTCGGACCGTCCGTCCAGTAATTTAAAGCAGGATGTGGTAACGATAAGCGATGTGCTGAGCCGGAACGGGTACGATTGCGCTTACATTGGCAAATGGCATTTGGATTTTCCGACCCGTAATAATCCGCAACATCCCGGAACGTACGTCGAAAACCGCAATCCGGTTTGGGATACGTACACCCCCAAAGATCAGCGGCACGGATTTGATTTCTGGTATGCTTACAACACCTTTGACGAACATAAAACACCGCATTACTGGGACACGAACGGCGAACGACACGATATTCACGAATGGTCACCGGAATACGAAGCCGGAAAAACCATCGAATACCTGAAATCGAGAAAGCAAAGCGGGCAACCGTTTTTCCTCGTTATTGGGTTCAATCCGCCTCACAGTCCGTACAACTCGTTGAACGATTGCATGGAACAGGATTATGATTTGTATAAAAATGTGCCGTTGTCCGAATTGCTCGTACGGCCGAATATCAATCCGGAGCTGAAAAAAAAGCAGGCCTGCGCTCCGTATTATTTTGCTTCGGTAACGGGCGACGACCGCGAATTCGGAAAAATTCTGGCTGCTCTCAAAGAGTTGGGACTGGATAAAAACACGATTGTTGTCTTTTCGTCCGACCACGGCGAAACGATGGCCAGTCATGTGGAAGATCCGAAAAATTCGCCTTACATCGAAGCGCTGAACGTTCCGTTTATGATTCGGTATCCCGAAAAACTCAAGCCCCACGTTAGCGATTTGTTATTGTCCACTCCGGATGTGATGCCAACCTTGCTTTCGCTGGCCGGATTGAAAAAAGAAATTCCCGCCACGGTGGAAGGAAATGATCTGACGCCCGACCTGATGTCACTGAAACCTCTGAAAAACGCACCAACAGCAGTTTTATATATTAAGAATGCCGATGGCAACAGAGATGCAAACGGCAAGGTTATCAGCTATTTCCCTATGTCGCGAGGTGTCAAAACCGACCGCTACACCCTGGCGCTCACCATCGACAGAAAGACAAACGTGCTGAAGAGTGTGTTGTTTTTCGATGACGTGAAGGATCCGTACCAACTGCATAATCTTTCGGTGAAGGATAACCGGGCTGTTTTTCAGTCGCTGTGCAAACTGATGCCGGCCCTGCTCAAACGGGCCAACGACCCGTGGTACCGCGAAAAAATTCTGAGCGATATTATTCCGTATTCCAATCCGAAGTAACCGATAAAACAGTGAGCTTATGAAAACCCGATTCAGTTTAATCGCCGGATTGTTGATTTTGGTGGTGTCGGTTGCCTTCGCCCAAAAAGCAGAAATAAAATTGGCCGTGGATAATTATCATCGTTATTATGCCGATGGTCAGAAAGTAAAAGATGCTGTAAAAGAAAAATCCATTGCCGGGTTCAGAGAGTATTTTTCGAAACAGGCGTATCGGTTTACCGAATTGTCGAAATGCCGCCTGAATGTTTCGGAATGTAAAACCCGTCTCACTGAAGAGGGGCAGTTCAGTGACCTGAATCAGACGGAAAGGCAGATTTTCGATCAGCATTTATTGTCGGCTCCGAGCTATTCAACGGATAATGTGGTGGCCAATTTTCTGACCGAAGCGTTTAACCGTTTGTGGAAAATCGCCGAATCGTATCGTGGAACGCCCGCGGACACACGTTCTTCGGGATTCCGGTCATTGCTGAAAGGCATTATTCATTACGGAACCATCGAAGCCGGACGTTCGAACAAGTTACCGCGTTTTCATGCTTCCTGCTTTGCCATTCCCACCGCTTCGGTCAATATTTATTTTGCGTTATTGCCCGAAATGGCAACTGTGGAAGCGGGAAAATCGCAGAACGACGAGCTGAATTCCGCCTGCGATATACTGAAAATGCTTGGTTTGCAGGCCTGGACGCAACCTTTGCGAAACGATTCGACGGACAACAACGTGGTGCAGATCGACCGTTTCCAGAATCACGTGTGGTGGGTTGGCGGAAATGCGCTGGCCTATCGTTCGCTGTTGCCGGTGGCGTTTATGTACAAATCCATTCCAATGGTGGATGTGGTGGCGGAAGTTTCGCAACGTTGCATTAGCACCACCTCGCAAACCACCAATCATTCGTCCTTCTGGACCGAAGGTTTTACGGCCGATGGCGCCGGGTGGGGGCATGGTCGCCAGAGTCTGGTTTGGGGATATCCGATTGACGGAACTTCGAACGCGTTGTCGCTCCTGAATTTTCTGCGGAAATCGCCGTGGGAAAAGCCGTTGAGCAAAGAAAACACGGAGGCGTTGATGAATTTTTTCAGAGGTTCCAACTGGTATTATTCCAACGGTCATGAACTCCCGGGACTCAATCGTGAGACGATGCGTTTTGATACGACACAACAAACCATTCGTTACGATAAAATGCTGAAAACCTTGCTCACCGACTGGAAAAAATACTTCAGCAGGGATGAACAGGCCGAGTTGCAACAATTACTGAACGAAACGCAGACCTATACTATCCGGATGAAATCGTATCCGGCCGGTTTTTATAACGGCACCCGCTGGTTTTTCAACAACGATGATTTGATAAAGAAAAATGACCGCTATCATATCATGGTGAATATGGCCTCGGTGCGTTGCGATGGTCTCGAAAGTGCGGTTGATTTTGCGGATGAGTACAATTTTTTCACCGACGACGGCATGACTTTGTTCGAAAAATCGGGAAATGAATATCGTTCCGTTTTTGGGGGTTGGGATGTGACGGCGTCGCCCGGAGTTACCGCCCGCGAAGGCATGGATAAGCTGACGCCGGTTACCAACTGGCGGGGGTATTGCAGTAAATTTAATTTTGCGGGAGCGGCCACAGCCGGTGGCGATAACGCGGTGGCAGGGTTTATTTTCGAAAAAATGAATGCTTCGAAAAAAAATAATGTGAACGACCGCGGAACCAGCGCCAACGAAAATCCGGTTTTATACGGTGTCAAAGCGCACAAAGCCTGGTTTATGTTGGGTGATTATTTCGTTGCCCTGGGAGCCGGAGTGACCAATCTGCATCCCGAAATGGAGGGGAAAATCCGCACGACAATTGATCAAACGGCTTCGAATGAACCGCTTAAGCTGTTCCAGGATGGGAAAACGCTGAAAATGAAAACCGGCGTGCAGTCGTTTACCGAAAACGGAAAACCGCTTTGGGTGATTCAGAAGAATCAGTTTGCCTATACCATTCTTCCGGAATGGACGCAAAACGCTTTTTTTGTGAATGAAACCAAACAGGACGACTGGATAAAGCTGAATAAACAGAATAAATCCATTGCGGGCTTGCCCGAAAGTGTAAATATTCTTCGCTTGTGGGTCGATCACGGACAAACGGTGAAAGATGGAACGTACGGTTATGTGGTGTATACCGGAGAAAATCAGCCGGATAAACTATTGCCGTTTAGTGTTTTGCGGAATGATACACTCGTCCAGGCCATTCAATCGACTGATGGAAAAGTGACCGAAGCTGTTTTTTATTCGGCCAATGCGTCGTTGCGGGCCGGAAAGGAAATCATAAAGGTTTCGGCGCCCTGTGTTTTGCTGATGGACAAATCCGGAAAAAATGCCGTACTTTCGGTGGAAGATCCGCAAATGAATACACGTTTAAAGCAAATCAGGATTTCGGCAGGTACGAATACTTATTCCGTTGATTTACCTCAGGGAGCACTTGCGGGAAAGCCGGCGGTTGTTCAATTGAAAGATTAGAAAATGTTGATTCATTAATCATTATACTATTATGCGAAAAGCACTTCTATTTTTATCGGTTATTTTGGTTGCCAACCTTGCTTTGGCTCAGGACAATCCTTCTGCCGGATACATGAAACGGTACAACGAAGAAATGCAACGAACTCAGTGGTGGCGCGATGCCCGTTTCGGGATGTTTATTCATTTCGGGGCTTATGCAGTTGCCGGGCGTGGAGAATGGGTAAAATCGAACGAACGACTGACTACAGAACAGTATCAGAAGTACGTGGATGCTTTTCAACCCTATGCTTTTGATGCCCGCAAATGGGCGAAAGCGGCCAAAGCTGCCGGAATGAAATATGCCGTGCTGACGGCCAAACACCACGATGGATTTTGTATGTTTGATTCAAAATACACCGATTACAAAATCAGCACCTACTTCAATGGCCGGGACATTGTGCGCGAGTTTTTAGACGTTTTCAGGGCTGAAGGACTAAAAGTGGGACTGTATTATTCGCTGATTGACTGGCATAACCCCGATTATCCGAATGTGGGAAATCATCCGCAGCGCGACGACAAGGAATACGCGAAGCGGAAATTCGATTGGGATAATTACCTGAAATACATGTTTAATCAGGTGCAGGAACTCACCACGCAATACGGAAAAATCGACATTATGTGGTTCGATTATTCGTTTGGCGAGTACAGCGGCGAAAAGTGGAAAGCTTCGGAGCTGGTGAAAATGATTCGGAAAAATCAGCCCGGCATACTTATCGACAAACGGCTGGAAGTAAATCCTGGCGTTCGGGGAAATGTCCGAACATTAAGCGATTTGGGTGATTTTGAAACGCCCGAGCAGGGAATTCCCGATCAACCGCTGGTGGATAAATACGGTCAGCCAATGCCCTGGGAAACCTGCATGACCATGAACGGCGTGTGGGGCTACAGCGAAATGGACAAAAACTGGAAATCGCCGGAACTGATTATTCATTCGCTGGTCAATTGCGTCAGCAAAAACGGAAATATGCTGCTCAACGTGGGTCCCGATGCGCGTGGAAATTTCCCCGACGAATGCAAATACATTCTGCGTGAAGTAAGAAAATGGATGGATAAAAACCACGAAAGCATTTACGGTTGCGGCGCGTGCAATCTGCCCCGTCAGGATTGGGGACGATATACGCAAAAAGGGAATGAAATTTACGCGCACTGGCTTTACCCGTACCTCGGCAACATAAATGCCAAAGGAATTAACGCCGATTCGGTGAAAAATGTATTTATGCTTTATTCCGGGGCCGAATTGCCCACTTACAAAACCTGGTTTGGCGATAACGACAGGGACAATCTTTTTATCCGTACCGGAAATTCGCCTCAGAAACCGTATGAATATGATACGGTGATAAAAATTGATATGCAGCAATAGGACGGAATAAGTTTATAAACGACATATTTTGGTTATGAGAAAAATATTGGTATTGATTTTTTCAGTATTGTCCATCGTTTCTTTATCCGGAACAACCAATTTGTTTTCGACAGCAGGATTTTACACGGTTCCCAATTCGGGACGTGACGTGTATGATTTCAATGTTGGTTGGCGGTTTCATAGGGGCGATGTAACCGGTGCCGAAAAAGTTGATTTTAATGATCATGGTTGGAGTATAGTATCAACTCCTCACACGGTTCAGCTGGTTCCGGCAGCAGCCAGCGGCGGTAAAAACTATCAGGGAATAGCCTGGTACAGAAAGCATTTCCATACTCCGGCTGCATTTACCGGCAAGAAAATATGGCTGTATTTTGAAGCCATTATGGGGAAATCAAAAATTTATGTCAATGGTAAAATGGTCACCGAACATTTCGGAGGTTACCTGCCCGTGATAATTGACCTGAGCCGTGCCGGAGTTGGGCCCGATCAGGATTGTCTGATAAGCGTGTGTGCCGACAACAGTGATGATCCGACCTATCCTCCCGGAAAATCCCAAACGGTACTTGATTTCTGTTATTTCGGAGGAATTTACCGCGATTGCTGGTTGTATACAACCGACGATATTCATATTACCGACCCGAATTATGCCGCGCAAACGGCAGGCGGCGGTGTATTTATTGCTACTGAAAAAGCCGGAGTATCCGAAGCGGTTATTAAACTTAAAACTCAGGTGAAAAACGAAGGGCCTTCAACAAAAACAATTGTGGTTTCTAACCGATTGACAGATAGTCATGGAAAGCTGAAAGCCTCAATTGCAACTCCCGTGACCCTGAAAGCCGGCGAAAGCCAATCGGTAGAACAGACTCTACGGGTTAAAGATCCTCAGCTTTGGCATCCCGACCATCCGTATCTGAACACATTGCGCACCTCATTATTCCTGAAAAATAAACTGGTAGATGCCATCGATACACGGACCGGAATCCGCACCATCGAATTTATTCCGGGGAAAGGTTTAAGCATTAACGGAGAGATTCTTCACCGCAAATTGCTGGGCGTTAACCGTCATCAGGATTTCGGTTATATTGGTAACGCACTGACCAATAATTTGCAAATGGCCGATGTGCGTAAAATGCGGGATGCCGGAATTACCATTATCCGCAGTGCTCATTATCCACAGGATCCTGCTTTTATGGATGCCTGCGATCAGCTCGGGATGTTTATTATTGTGGCGACTCCCGGATGGCAGTTCTGGAACAATAACGGCGAATTCGAAGACCGGGTAGTTTCGGATATCCGTAACATGGTGCGGCGCGACCGCAATCATCCCTCGGTTTTGCTCTGGGAACCTATTCTGAACGAAACGCATTATCCTGTCGAATTTGCCGGAAAGGCCTACAAAACGGTGCATGAAGAATATCCGTATAAAGGCTGTTATGCTGCCTGTGATGGGATAAGTCCCGGTCATGAGGTGTATGATGTGCTCTATACCGGTCCGAATAATGAGGAATTTTATACCAAATTGGGAAAATGTTGTTTCACCCGGGAGTTTGGCGATTGTGTTGATGATTGGTATTCGCACAATTCCTACAGCCGTGTTTCACGCGACTGGAGCGAGCAGGCACTGATTTTCCAGGCTCAGCATTATGCCAAGAAGGATTATGAGGGTTCGCTTACCATAGATCAACTCTTTAAGTCGCCTCCATCGCATGTTGGCGGAGCTTTGTGGGCGGGATTCGATCATCAGCGGGGATATCATCCCGATCCGTTTTTCGGTGGATTGATGGATGTGTTTCGCCAGCCGAAGTATTCTTATTTTATGTTTATGAGTCAACGCGATCCTTCGGTGAAATATCCGTTCGCCGATAGCGGTCCCATGCTTTTTATTGCCAATGCCATGACTCCCTTTTCACCAACCGATGTTACGGTTTATTCCAATTGCGATAGTGTTCGGCTGATCATTATGAAGCAAAAAACTGTGGCGGGGACCCGGATTTTCTATCGGGATACGATTTGTCAACCGGTAGTGAAAAATAATCCCGGAATACCCAACGAACCGGTGACTTTCAGGAATGCTTTCGATTTTGTTACCGTCAGGGTTATGCAAAGAGCCAACCGGCGCGACGATGTGAAAATGATTGCCGAAGGAATTATTGGCGGAAAAGTGGTTGTCCGCAAAGTGCAAATGCCATCGCTGCGTTCGGCAAAGATTCAGCTTAGCATCGACACCATCGCTTCACCGTGCCCATTGGCAAACGGAAGTGATATTGTGGAAATAATCGCTTCGGTGGTCGACGACAGAGGCTATGTCAAACAACTGGCCGATGAACAAATTCAGTTTTCGGTGAGTGGCGAAGGAAGTGTTATCGGTGATTGCAGCATAGGTGCAAATCCCGTCAGAGTGGTAAAAGGTACAGCGCCACTGTTAATCCGGACAACCACCAAAGCCGGAAAAGTTACTGTTATTGCCCGTACCTATTTTGGAGGAATCAACTCTCCGGCTCCTGATACGCTGACTTTTTACACCTATCGGCCTGAAACCGGGTTGTTGTTTACCGATTCGGTGACCCCCGAACCGTCGTCCATGCAGATGAATGAGCCGGATAATTCTGCTTCTTCGGAAAAGGAGAGAGAAAAGCTGTTGCAAAAAGTGGAAGCCGATCAGCAATATTTTGAAAGTACGGAAAAGAAAAAATAACCCATCAAATACATTCTAATGAAGACGGTTGATAAAATTAAAATTACTATTGTACTCCTTGTCCTGTCGATGGCCCTTTCTGCCTCCGATTTTAAAACTATTTACGACCGGATGTATTATGATTATCTTGGGAATCCATCGCCAACGTCTGTAGAAAGTATACTGCATAAAATGCAGTATGATGGAAGTTTTTTCGGGATGAATTATAAAACGCAGGATGGAACGCCAAGAAGTCACCCGATATGGCTCACAACATTGGCTCAGGCCTATAAAAGTCCTTCAAACAAGTATTACAGAGACCCTGAAGTGCGTGACAAGTTTTTGTCGGGACTGAGGTTTTGGATTAAAACCAATCATAACGTGGCAAACTGGTGGTATCGCTACATTGCTTATCCGAAAGAAACGACCAAATGTGTGATTTTGATGAGCGATGAGATTAAAAAAGATCCGGAGCTTTTCGACCAAACCATGAAATATTTGCGATGGAGTTACGAACATTCCGATAGCGGCCGGTTGACCGGAGCCAACGGCGCCGATATTATTATTGGTTCGATGGCGGCCAGCGTACTGACTGAGAATGATGCGCAAATGATGGATTACAAGGATAAAATGACGGGTTTGTTGACCATTCAACCTGCCGAAGGCATCTTGTCGGATTATCTTTTCGGGCAGCATTGCGGACATGGTCGGCAGCTTTATTTTTGCAATTACGGAAAGGAATTTGTCAATTCGATGATGTATTATCTGGAATTCTGCAACGGAACAAAATACCAGACGCCGGGTGTGGATTTGTTGCAGGACTTGTTTGTGAAAGGGGTTCAGTGGATTTTCTACGCGAAACATTACGATCCGAATAATTCAGGACGTTACGACAGTTCCGATCAGTATTACGAACAAATAAAAGGACTGGCTCAACGGCTTCAGAAACTGGATGTTTCCGACAAAACGGAAGTACAGAAAATCGCAAAACGCATTTCGGGCGACAACAGTCTGAGCGGTAACCGCATGTTCTGGCGGTTTGATTATATGATAAACCGCCGTCCAAATTATATGGTCAGTTCGCGCATGACTTCCACCCGCACCGTGGGCAACGAAGCCGGTAACGGGGATGGTGAATACAATTATTATGCAGCCAATGGTGTGAATTATATTTTCGTGAACGGAGATGAATACGACGGAAAATATTTCAAACAATTCAACAACCGCCAGTTTCCCGGAATAACCGCCGAACAGGACAATCGTCCGCTCCCCATCCCTAACTGGGGCGAAAATGCCGGAAATAACAACGCTTTTGCCGGTGGCGCTTCCGACAGCACGTACGGTGCTTGCGGAATGATTCTCGACCGTCGAGGATTGACGGCGCACAAAGCCTGGTTTTATTTCGATGATGAATTTGTATGCCTTGGCGCCGGAATAACCGAAAGCGATGGAATTGCCCCGGTTTATACCACCATCAATCAATGTAATAAATCGGGTGCCGCCCGTTACTGCGATAATAAGAAAAACGGAACATTGCGTAAAACAGCTTATTTGCATCAGCCTGAATGGGTTCTGGAAGGAAATGTTGGTTATTTTAATCTCGATCCCGCATCGGTGTTTAAACTGAAAACCGACAGCGCTCTGTTCAGTCTGAATATTGATCATGGAGTGAATCCGGCCAATAAAACCTATGCTTACGTGGTTTATCCGGCCATGAAATCAACCAAAGATGCCACAGGATATTTTAAACATCTTCCGGTTGAAGTGCTTTCGAATACGCCTGACGTTCAGGCCGTAAGGCAAAAAAATCTGCACATTACCGAAATCGTATTTACGAAAGCAGGAGAACTCGCCACTCCACAGGGAACGCTGACGGTGGATGCTCCGTGCGTGTTACTCTGGAAAGAAAATGACGGAACCATTACCCTGGGAAATCCGTATGCCGAAACGAATAATCCTGAAAAGATCAGCGTGAAAGTCGATATCGGCGGAAAAGTAAAAGTCCTCGATTTTGTATTGCCAACAGGGGAATTTGCCGGAAAAAGTGGAACGCAAAAGATAAACAAATAATCAGTAATTCAGTTGTATATGAATACGTTCAATCGGAGTCTGACGTTAGTGTTCTGCCTTTGTTTAACTTCGTATGCTTCTGCTCAGGCGGTCGATCCTTATCAGCCTGATTTTTCTTCACCCGCAACGGTTTCGGGTATGAAGCTGGTGTGGAATGATGAATTCAATACGGATGGAGTCCCGAATACAGCTAACTGGAAACCGGAAACGGGTTTTGTTCGGAATCAGGAACTGGAATATTATCAGTTGTCGAACGCTACCTGTAAAAATGGAGTTTTACTGATTACCGGAAAACGAGACACGGTGGTGAATGCAAAATACGTACGTGGAAGCACCGATTGGCGGTATAAAGATTCGCTTGCTTACTGGACGTCGGCCAGTATGATTACACAGGGTTTAAAGTCGTTCCAGTACGGACGAATAGATGTACGTGCCCGCATCGACACTACTTACGGTGCATGGCCGGCTATCTGGCAAAAAGGTGTTACAGGTTCATGGCCGGCTTGTGGCGAAACAGACATTATGGAGTTCTACAATAAGAAAATTTATGCCAATGTCATTTATGGTGCGATTGGTTCGGCAAATTACAGCAAATGTATTTATAAATCATTCGCGGCAGTAGCCGGCAGCGATGCCAACTGGGTACAAAAGTTTCATTTGTGGACAGAAATATGGACAGCTGATTCCATAAAACTTTATCTGGATGGGATGTTAATGAATTCAGTATTGGTGAACAATATCGCGAATCCGGCTGGAACGACTCCTGCCAACGGATTTCTGCAACCCCATTTTTTTCAGTTGAATCTGGCTATCGGGTCGAATGGAGGAACACCACGTAACTCCACTTCACAAATTACCTACGAAGTGGATTATATCCGTGTTTATCAGGCGTCTTCCACCGGTTTTGTCAGTCCTTCGGTTGATCCCGTTCAGTTAGCTCCGAACCCCGCAGCCGATAAGATTGGACTCATTTCGGAACAAAAACCTTCCATGTTGTTAATTCGTGATTTGACTGGTCGTAGCATACTCAGATTATCTCATCCCGAATCAGTTATCGATGTGAGTTCATTCCCTCCGGGAAATTATATTGTACAGCTTTACTTTCCCGATCGGCCGGCAGTTTCGCTGAAAATGATTAAATTAAGATAAACCTGTGATAAAAAAATCTATCAAACCGGGTGGGATATTGCTCCTGTTAAGTTCTCCTTTTGCTATGGGGCAATCGGAGCGCCCGAATATCATATATATCCTTACCGATCAGCAAACAGCCACTGCCATGAGTTGCGCGGGCAATTCCGACCTGAGAACTCCGGCTATGGACAGACTGGCTGACGAAGGAATTCGTTTTGACAATGCTTATTGTTCCTTTCCGTTGAGCTCACCCTCGAGAGCCTGCATGATGACCGGTGCTACTCCCACACAACTCGAATACAAACAAAACAGTTTACCATTGAAGGCCCCTTTTGCGGAACAATCGCTGGGCATTTTGTTGTCGAATGCCGGTTACGATTGCGAATATGCAGGAAAGTGGCATATTCCTGAAGCCAGTATTCCTGATCTGAAAGATGGTTTCAGAAATATCCATAACCACAACGATTATAGGTTGGCTGATGATTGCGTGAAATTTCTGGATAACCGGAAGGATAAAAGCAAACCCTTTTTTCTGGTGGCCGCCTTTGACAATCCTCATAATATCTGCGAATATGCCAGACATCAAAACCTGCCTTTTGCGACCATTACAGAACCTCCGACTGAAAACTGTCCCAATCTGCCTGCCAATTTTGCGGTTAATCCGTTTGATGCAGTTGTTTTGAACTATGAGAAGTCTCAGAATTTTAATGTTTATCCGACTTCCGTTTTCAGCTCCGAAGATTGGAGACATTACAGAAATGCTTACTTCAGGCTGATTGAACTTATTGACAGTCAGATAGGAAAAATTCTGGATGAATTGAAGAAACAGAATCTGTTGAATAACACACTGGTTATTTTTTCAAGCGATCATGGTGATGGAAATGCCTCACATCACTGGAATCAAAAGACGGCTCTTTACGAAGAAGTGGTTAATATCCCATTCATGGTTCGTTTGCCCGGGGCGGCGAACAAAGGAACAGTGAATCATCACCTGCTAAACAACGGAACCGACTTATTTGCAACTATTTGCGATTATGCCGGTGTGAAAACCCCCGAATATTCTCATGGAAAATCACTCCGTAGTATTCTGGAAGGAAAACATGAAACCCTGAATGACTTTGTGGTTTCCGAAACATTGTTTTCTCCCAACGGAACATTGTTTTCTCCCAACGGAACATTGTTTTCTCCCAACGGAACATTGTTTTCTCCCAACGGAACATTTGGTTACATGGTGCGTACCGTAAATTTTAAATATATCTGCTATAATAAAGGTCTGTACAGGGAACAACTTTATGATATGAGAACCGACCGGGATGAAATGATAAATCGGGCTGTCGAAAAAAAATACGATAAAATACTGAATGACCATCGGAAAATTCTTTCAGATTGGTTGAAGAACAATGGCGATTCGAACGCAATAAGCATAATTCCTAATGAATAGAGTTTATACGGTAGGGATGATGATATGCTTCAGAATTTCATCATTATCAGTACAAAGCTATCCGGCAACTCCCTCCGCAAACGCAAAGTGCCGATTGTCATTCGGAACAAAGGGAAAAAATATAGCTTATAAGCAACGTAAGGTGATTTTGCCGTATAGCATTGATTTAAAGGGTAATACCGGCAACAAAATAAAGGTTCCCGGAATATGGATTTGCTTCCAGAATGCCATAAACCGGTAGACTAAATTTGTCGGTAATTTCAATAGCCCTGGTTATTTTTAAACCAACGTTCACAATTCCGAATCCTGAAGTAAAATAGATATCCGGACTTTTATTTAATGCAGCGCCTAAAATAATTTTGTCTGAGGGTGTCAGCTGATAATTTAATTCGAGATAGGATGAATAGGCGTTATTCCCATTTGACAACTTGTCGGCACCTGCAAACATGCTATTTAGCGAAGCACTAAAGGCGGCATTAGTATAATTTAATGTTGCTTCATAAATATGATCGGTTCCTTTACCATAGTTGAAATAGCTGTTTCCCGGACTAAATCCCCAATTGTAGTCGTTTAATGTAAATGAAAATGCGTCAGAAAAAACGTAAGTAGCGTATAAATCAATTTCTTTTATATTCCCCTGAAAGCTGGTGGAAGCCGTTGATCCAAGTATGAACTTACCTGTGGCAAATGATATAAATGGCTGGACGTTTGGACTTCCAAGTGTTGGATTCCCTTCAATTGTCCGATCCTGAGGTATTCCACGCCATATATACGAACTAACAATGTCGGCTCCTGTAGCAAATTGGGCTTTCACATTCATTGTTGCTAAAATAGTAATTGTGCTAATTACCAGTACTTTGTTCATTTTAAAGTAATTCATCTCAAAATTCTGTGGTTTAATTGTTTATATTTTTTTTCGTTGAATCAGTAGTATCAACTCAATTATTTAATTATATGCAGACTTACAAAATTGTGTTATGTACTCAACCGAATTTCTCTTTTTGTAATTTACACAGCTAAAATCTGTTTCAATGCAGGATAAAACATATTTTTTTATTTATGCTGTCTTTTTCTCTGTGCAACTCTATCGTCCCCGAACAATAACGGACTTTTTTCGAATGGTTTTATCCCCTGTTGAGTGAAGATCGGTGTTAGTTTTGTAATCTGAATGTCTGTTTATGAGTGTCGCTATTTTTTTAAGTGTTTATGATTAATGCCCATCAAGAGTTGGAAAAATGCCTGGTTAGAGGCTATATATTGGTAAAGAAATCCATTCTTCATCTGTCTTTGCCCCGTTAAAGGCAAGATATTAACCCTCATTGCGCTCCTGACGGGGCTTTTGCCAGAGGGCGATGTTAACTTTCTACCGATATCATGTTTCTGACGGAACTTTTAAAATCTAACTCCTGATTCGCACAATGGATTGATATAATCAGTTTACCAGGAAAGGTCAAACAAGTAAATTGTACACGCAAAGAACGCGATGCAATAAAGACGCAAAGCATAGATGTTCTATATCAATTTTTCATACCGTCCTGGCAACATTGCAAATTTGCGTTCATGAAATGGTATAAACTCATGTTATGTTAGCAAAGTTTTGTCGGTCATATTTAATTGCCTGCTGCTTTAACTGCCGATGATGGTTGATTAAGTTTGTGTGGCTTTAGAAACTGTTTAAAAATAAATCGGTTATTTTTAAACGGTTTCTTAGCCAAAACAGACAGAATTTTGGCTAAAGCCGATTTCGATTCCGATTTTTTTTACCGCTCCATAAATGGGACGAAAATTCATAAAAAAATGCCATTCCCGACTTAACATTACACTGGTTATGAGTCCCTGCTTACCTTAATTGGCTAATGTCAACTCTGTGATATGAGAACCGACCAGGGTGAAATGATAAATCGGGCAGGAAAAAAAATACGATAAAACACTGAATAACTATCGGAAAATTCCTTCTGATGGGTTGAAAAATATGACGATTCGAACGCAACAAGCATAATTCCTCATGAATGAAAACACTAAATAAGTTTTACCCGATTATTTTGGTCCTCTTGCTGACCATTTTTTCCGCTGATGCAGTGACGTTTTCCCGTCTTTCGGCCAAAACGGTTTTCAATACTTCCGGCTACAAATCCGAACAGGATTTTATGAAGTTTCTTCTGAAATATTTCCGTCAAAAGCCTGATTTATATCGTGATGCAAACGGGTTAAGTCCTGAAGAATTTCGTTCTGAATTTCCGGATGAGGTGAAGAAAACCCTGAAAACAGCGGACGAAGTCTGCAACAGAACTTTCGTGTTTCGCCACGACTGGGATATGGAAAAAACCAATATTCCGTATCATTTTGCAACCGGTATCGATTGGAAAAAAATACCTTTTGGCGATGAAGAATGGTGCTTTATGCTCAATCGTCATGCTTATTGGGTGGATTTGGGACGTGCCTATTTTCTTACCCGAAACGAAAAATACGCCCGTGAATGGGTGGATCAGGCGACCGACTGGATTCGGAAAAATCCGGTTGACGATTCGGCATCCGGTATGTTGATCTGGCGGCGGATTGAAGCGGGTATTCGTTGCGAAAACTGGATAAAGGCATTCGGATATTTTAAAAACTCACCGGCTGTAACGCCTGGTTTCCTGTCGCTCTTTCTGAATTCGCTGTACGAACATGCCGGATTTATCGACCGTACTTTTTCCGGATTTTCCGCTACCAGCAATTGGGGAGTCCTCGAATTTCAGGGTTTGTATAATGTTGCCCTGTTTATGCCTGAATTCAAAAAGGCGGCTCAATGGCGCGAAGATGCACTGAAACATCTTCAGACCTGTGCTGCTCTTCAGGTCTTTCCCGATGGGGCTCAGTGGGAAGATTCGCCTATGTATCATAATGAGGTGTTGCATTGTTTCTTGAATGTTTGTCTGATTTCAAAAAGAGCGGGTGTGAAATTGCCGGATGCTTTTATCAATATCACCGCAAATATGGCTATGGCAGATGTTAAATGGCAACAGCCCGATTTTCACCAACCTCTTTCCGGCGACAGTGATGATACTGATTTAAGGGGAATTTTGACGCTCTCGGCCTGGCTTTTCGGCGATGCCGCTTTAAAAAGCCGCGCTTACCCCACATGCGACTTTGCGACCTGCTTTTTACTGAGCAATAAGGAACTGTCTGATTATCGGAATGAAAAATCAACTGATCCCGGTTTTACTTCGGTTTATCTTGGAAATTCGGGTAATATGATTATGCGAAGCGGTTGGAAACCGGATGACAATTACCTGTTGTTCAGGATGCAACGAAACGGATGCGGACATACACACGACGATCTTTTGCACATTTCCCTGTTTGCGCACGGAAAAAATTATCTGGTGGATGGCGGACGATACACTTATGTTGATTCGAACGAACGAAAGGAACTGAAGTCGTGTTTTGCTCATAATTCGCTGGTGGTCGACGACAGCATGAACAGCACGTACAATGATTCGTGGTCGGACAGGAACAATGCTTATTCACGAAACCGGTTGAGCATTATCCGAAGCGATATCGATTATAGTCAGGCCGATAATTTTGCCTATATGCGTTTGCAAAATCCTGTACTGATGACCCGGAGAATCTTATACATTAAACCTGCTCTTTGGCTGATTTTTGATAGTTTTGATACGAACGGAACGCATCATTTCTCCCAATTTTTCCATTTTGGGGAATCTCCCGTAGAAAACAACGAAGAAGGTATTTCCATCTCAAAAGGGATGGATAAATTACTTATTCAACCAATAAATCCGGTATCTGTTACCCTGTCCGAAAGCCGTTGGTCGCCTGAATACAATCTGCTGAAAAGGAATAAAATGGCTGAATGTTATCGTGAGGCCACAGGTTTTACCTCTTTTATTTCTGCGGTTTATTTTCCGGAACGTGATAAGGTACAGGTTGTGAAAATTCCTGTATATGACCGGAATAACCAACCTTGCCACGATAAAAATGTAGAAGCGGTGAAAATCCGGTACAACTCACACGACTATATTTTTCTGGTGTCTTATCAACCTATCGATAATTTTACTCCGTTTTTTAAGGTGAATAATGTGTTTGTGAAAGGACATGTGGTCCTTCTGAAATATGAAAATGCTATTCCAGTGCAGGAGGTGCTGGTGGATTAATACCTGAGAACAGGAATCAGAAGATGTAATTATTTGTGTTAATAATCCTGTTGACAGTTGTCTGTCGATATTAAAAAAATGTGCAATATGGAATCCACAACGACTTTTTTCTCCCTGACAGGTAGTTTTTCTGCTTTACTTTTGTTTCTGATAAGTAGGTACTCATAATTAGTTTATACCATTTCCATGAACGCAAAGTTGCAAAGTCGCTATGAAATAGATTTGCTGTTTATCAATGCTTTGCAACTTAATCTCTTAACGTTCCTTGTGTTGAAAATTTATTTTTTAATCTTTATTGGTTAACTGATAATATTGATTAATTGTCAACACTTGTTTATAACAATCAATTCTGTATAAACTCAAATAAAATTTATTCTGGAATGAAAAAAATCACCACATTTTTCCTGTTTTGTTTCTTTATTGTATTTAATGCGAATGCTGTATGCCGTTTTATTGACTCAATCGGTAACATAAAATCAGATAATGCCAATAAAACGAAAAGCGCTACCAATACATTTAAGATTTTCAATCAGATACGTTACAATAAAACCCCTGATTTGAGTGGTTACGGATTTATACCGATAAGTGTGCCTCCTCAACTGTTGATGATTGATACGGTGGCTCCGTACGCAACTCTGTTTCCTGAAGTTGTCAAATACGCAAAAGCGAATGTTAGTGCGGATTATATTTGTCTGGACATTGAAAAATGGTCGTATGCTACATCTCAAATTTCGGCCACCCGAAAAAAGTTAATAGCAGTGCTGGATACCACCCGGGTATACAACACTCATTCGCTGTTGGGTTATTATAATGTGCCGAATAAGCCTGCCTACCAGTGGAGCAGCATAGCTCCGGCCGGAAGCAGCGCCTATACCAACTGGCAGGCATTGAACGATAGCCTGTCGCAATTGTATCGGGCTGTGGATTTTATTGCACCATCTTTTTATGCTTACGACAACGATACTGCTTCGTGGCGACTGTTTGTTCAGGCCAATGTCAGTGAAATAAAACGGAAACTCAACGGCATTACCCGGCCGGTTTATGGTTTTATCTGGCCTCAGTATCACAACAGTACCACTTCGTTTAATTTGCAGTTTATCGACACTGTTCGTTGGAAGTTTCAACTGGAAACCCTTTATCGTCTGACTGATGGAGTAATTATCTGGACCAGTAACAAGGATAGCGCAGGAAACACTCTTTACTTCAGCACTTCGATGCCGTGGTGGATAGCCACGCTCAATTTTATGAAACAACATGGTCTGCTGCCGGATTCGTCCCCCAATCTGATTCAAACTCCATCCGTTCAGTCTGATATTTCGGTTTTTCCCAATCCGGCTTCAGGAAGTTTTTCCATTAAAAGTGAATTCCGGATTAACTACCTGGAACTGATAAATATGAACGGACAAACCGTTTTTCACCGCGAAATAAATGCCCGGGAAGCAAGTCTTTTCTTCAACAGTCCGGGATTATATCTTGCTGTTATGAACACCGAAAACGGAACTTTCACCAGAAAATTCATCATTCAACGCTAAAAAACACATCTCCAATCATTTGATGTGACTAAAAAATAACGAAGTTCAGCTCATTTCAGGTTGGGATATTTGTAAGTGAGTTCGACCTGCACCGGAGAAACATGCACCTAACGACTGATAACTTACCGGTGTTTGTTCAGTGCTTATCAGCCGGTTTGACAGGTACGAGTCAAACTGTTTGACTCGCAGGTGTCAACACTCTTGACAGGTACCTGTCAAACCAATTGAATTCTTGCTGTCAGACCAACAGAGCACAGGGTTTCAAACGAACTTAAAGCCGTGGAACAATCTGTTGAGGGTTGGAGAATCAGATGAAAACGAAATTAAGCGGGTGTGGGGAGCTAAAGTCCGACACAGGTATACATTTTAACATAAATGTAGTACCGAAACAGCCTGTTAAGCCTGTTCTCAGCAGTTTTTTTTTCTGCGTACAATTTCGGGCATAATTGGAATTTTTTTGTCCCGTGCTGTTTTAATGCATGATTTACTTTTGTAGCAAGAAAATCGGGGGAAGTAAATCTGACTGAAAGTTGGGAAGTATTAATTCAGGTAACTTATACTATCATTCAGGTTCTTTAGTACATTCCGGTTTAAGAATAGCTTCTCAATTAGTTCAAACGAGTTTAGTACAAATTCGACCCTTATTCGTACAATTTTATGCCCATGTACAATTAGGCGGAAGCTATATTTGCAGGACAATAAACAATGAAATACTAACATTAAAAAATATCAATCATGAAGAAAATCATTACTCTGCTATTTAGTGCTTTTTTACTCACTTCATTAACGGGTGCACAAAATCTGGTTACTAATCCGGGATTTGAGAATGATCCCAGCACATTTACAGTTGTTGAGAATACAACAAATGTTTTGATGCGGGTAGCTGCTCTGCAGGATGCCACTACGCAAACTACATCTCCAACAGCCATAGCCACGACTGTTTCAGCAGGGATGTGGGTTAAAAAGGCGGCCAACTCCGGTTATGTGAAAGGCGTTGTTGTAACAACCGATTTCCATTCCGGTACCAGTTGTCTTAATCTGAAAATTAATTCGAATACAACTCAAACCGGTTTGAATTTTTGGTATAACTGCGTAAATCTCCAGAAGCTGACGACTGGTCTGAATGCAACCAAGAAATACATTGCTTCCGTTTGGGCGCGTGCGGATGACACTTCAGGAAATCAATGTAATCAATTGGTTCTTTTTGTAACTGATGGCGTTTTGAAAACCAATTATACAAAAACTATTTCCTTAACAGGGGGAACAACCTGGACACAGTATCAGACTACATTCGACCTGCCGACTTGGGTAACCAACAATCCAACTGCCGATTTTACTAACAGCTATTTTGGGGTGGGCATAACCACCAACTACGATAGCAATTCAAAGACATTGTATTCCGGAATTTTGATGGATGATTTT
The DNA here is from genome assembly GCA_021779665.1 of Bacteroidota bacterium. Classification (GTDB taxonomy): domain Bacteria; phylum Bacteroidota; class Bacteroidia; order Bacteroidales; family JAAUTT01; genus JAAUTT01. The sequence continues at coordinate 63,981 of JAJYAG010000016.1, forward strand.
AGCCTGACAGAAGATACATCTACCGGATTATCATCGCAGGCTCAAACTTCATTGGTAACTGTGCAAAACGGAAATGTAATTATCAACGGTCTTAATGGAAACCAACAGGTAAATATCTATAACATTGCCGGTAGCAGAGTATTCTCTCAAATGGTAAATGATAGCCGGATATCTGTTCCTCTTTCGAAAGGAATCTATATTGTAAATGTAAATTCGAAAAATACAAAAGTAATTATTGATTAATAGGTTTTAGTTTTTCTATCGGGAAAGAACCACCGTGTTCTTTCCCCGTTTTTACCAATTGGGAAAATTCTCTTTAAAATAAAATATTATGAAACCCACATGACACAAACTTGACGCCCGAGAGAATGAAAATTATGCGCATTCGGTAAGGTTACTTTATTAAGAAGTTTTGTATTTTTGTTTTGGCATAAGCCAGAATTTAAAACAAAACGAC
>JAJYAG010000167.1 GCA_021779665.1 Bacteroidota bacterium
CCTCAAGGTCAGCTTGACGGTATGGAAATGACTCCGGAAGAAAAAGCTGCTTATCAGAACCCTGGTTATAATTAATATTTCTATTTTAGATTAATGGGCGATATGGATATTCCTTAGTGGATATCTGTATCGCCCACTTTTTTTAAGGTTGACTGATGAAAGCCATTTATTCGATAAGCTAAGACGAGGGTTAGAGGGATTTCCGGCTAACCCTTTTTTTACTACCTGCACAATCCTTAATAAACCGGCGAGTTTTATTAATTTTAAAAAGCAAAACTTTACTTATGTCAGAATTAATAAACAACAGCGGTTCACGGTTAAAGGCTTTGACAGATTTTTCGCGCGGAATTGTCAACGGGGAAAATGGCCGTGAATTGATACAATTATACCAAGAGAAACTCGATACGGTTACCCCAGCCGAAACCATGCAGGTTTTCGATCAATTACTGCTGGAAGGAATTCCCACGGAAAAAGTAAAGGCTAGTGTTGGCAAGATTTTAAATGTGTTCTATAAGTCGCTTAGTTCGCAAACCTGGCAAAAACCGGAGGCGGATCATTTTCTTTCTCTGCTGATGCAGGAAAACCGCGAAGTGGAAAAGGTTATGGCTGATATGAAACTGGTGATCAAACAAATTTTTAATGCACCGGATCCTGACTTCCAGGAGCTTTTTCAAAATCTCCGTCAGCTGCATGCAAGGCTGAAAGCCTACGAACTTCATTATATCAAAAAGGAGAATATTCTTTTCCCTTATGTTGAAAAGGCGTTCTCGCAATTCCGGTGTTTACAGCTTATGTGGTCGTTTCACGATGATTTCCGCCGGAGTATGAAAAACCTGGAAACCATTCTGAACTCAGAAAATCCGGTAAAAGAAAACCTGAATAAAGAGCTGGGGAAATTATTTTTTGTGGTTTTCCCTATCATTTTCCGCGAGGAACAAATTGTATTTCCTGTTGCATACAGAGCCATTCCCGCACCTCTTTGGGACGAAATGCTGCAGCAAAGTTTCGAGACAGGCTATTGCTATTTCACTCCTGAAAAATCCAATAAGCAGAACGGTCAATTATCAACGCCATCCGGGAAATTAAATCTGGGCACAGGATCACTAACCATTGACCAGGTTATTTTACTATTAAACAACCTGCCAGTCGACATGACTTTTGTGGACGAAAACGATGAGGTAAGCTATTTTTCGGGTGGAAAACACCGGATATTTCCGCGTTCGAAAGCCATTATAGGCCGAAAGGTGCAGAATTGTCATCCTCCCGAAAGTGTGCACGTTGTAAACGAAATTGTTGCGGCTTTCCGTTCTGGTCAAAAAGATCATGCCGATTTCTGGATCCGGATGAAAGGGGGGTTTATCTATATCCGCTACTTTGCCATTCGCGACGAAGGCGGCAACTATAAAGGAACTTTGGAGGTTAGTCAGGATGTTACCGAAATCAGGCAGCTAAGCGGCGAACGGCGCCTGCTGGACTGGACGGAATAAATGTGGCCAGATCAATTAATTTTGCTAAACGGGGAATTTTTGTATTTCTAAGCGAAGCAAACAAATTACACAGAGAACCACAGAGAAACTTCGTCCTCTTGTATTTCTCTGTGCAATAAATTACTTTGAGAACAGCCTTAAAACTTATAAGAAAAACCTACTCCCAGAATTTCCTTAAACTGAACTTTGGGAGATCCTTCAATCTCAGTATCATCATCGTAAATAAGCTGGGTGGAGAATGTTGCACTGATGTACTTATTTACCTTCATCGAAACCAAAACCTGCCAGTTAACATCAATATTCTGAGGATTATTCAGGTAATTGGAGAATAAATCGAGTTTGGTCGATAAGTTAACATTTGTCATGATATCGTTCTGATAACCAACACGAACATATCCACCGAATTCCTGCCGGAAATTCTTGCCATCCTTTGTTTTCACTTTAGTAATAGCATCATATTCGGCTTTATCAACGCCAAAAGCACCGGCGTCGGCCAACTCCTGATCGGCAACAATCGTAATTTTCCCTGTAATGGGAGCTATAAAAGCAGTGAATGTTTTGTTTGGCTTGTAATCCATACCAATAGCTGTAGTAATATATGCAGGAGCAAAAAAGTTCGAAATTTTTACCGAATCGTTCGGGTAATTATATCCGGCAGTAAACTGAGAACGGAAATCGAGAAGTCCGCTGTAATACCAGTTTTTGGAGGCCATTTTACCGAATTTTGTTGAAAACTCGATTTTATCGTCCGACTTCCGGTTCTGCGACCCTTGTTTCAAGATACCATAACCAAGATCGACTGTATTATCCCAGGTAAAGGTTCCCTTTTGATAATTAGCGAAAAAGTTAAAAAGGCTGTTGCCCGAAACTGTATTTTCTCCACCGGCAGCCCAGTTGGTTAAAGATGTCTGCCCGAAATTTAACATAACCATTCCGCCGGTTTTCCAACCTTGAAGAGTGTCCTTACTCGCTTCACGGAGTCTTTTCTCCCCGTCGGTAATCTGTGAATAAACTAAGTTAAGGCTGAATAATGCCAGAATTAAAACAATTGACCTTTTCATACAAAATTTTATAAGTTAGAATATGGGTTAAAAGCGGTTAAAAGTATTGGTTACTTTCTAGTTAACTGGTAAACAAATTTAAACTAAAAAAGATTAAACGTTTAGCAAATAAATGAATTTTAGATTAAATGTAACGGTTGAATGTCATGTCAGCGTTTTACAACCTGGTAATAAAGACTTGAATTATTCCCGAAAATTCTAAGAAAATATAACCCGGAAGAATACTTATTCAAATTCAATTCAATGTCTTCCCCCTCGCTGTTTCCATTCAACAAAATCTTACCAGAGGTATCGGTAAAATTATATCTGACAGGTGTTTTGCTGAAATTCCGCACGATAGCTTTATCGTGAGCCGGATTCGGATAAATACTAAAATTCGTGTAGTGAATATCAGAAACTCCCGAAATTATATAATTGAAAGGATCGGAAAACTGTGAAGCACATTCACCAGTAACAACCTGTAATTTATATACGCCTTGTACCGTAGGGCTGATCGTAGTTTCGTATGAGTAGAACGTATTATTGAAAAACCATCTGTTGTCACTTTGAGATGACGATTTAATACTTAATTTACCAGCAGTTGTGTCCGTATTGATATATGGTTTTTTGGGATTAATACATATTTCAGTTCTTATTGTATCTGCCTGTTCATAGCTGTTATTACCCGGTTCCGTGGCTATAAAGAGTACTTTCCCCGGAGTCCTGTATTCCAGTTTATTTTTATTGAAGGTCGCATTTCCCCGGATAACTTCTAGGGCAACATATTCGCCCGAATTGGCATGAGCGGAAATGTATACAGCCGTATCGCCAGCCGTATATTCCGGTGCTGCTTCAACTGTAATTTTATTTTCTGCCTTTGCAATATTCACATTAACAATTGCTTCACTATAGTACATGCTGTCGTTCCCCTCTGTATAGGCTTTAATAATAGCTGTACCGGTGTTGGTGGCACGCAACCGGTTGCCATCAATGCTGGAACGGTCGTCCATGTTTTTATACTTCACTGGTCCGGCTGCTGAAGTTGCATTTATTTGCTGATAACCATAAAGCTTCATGGGTTGTAGCGGCTCAACAGTAATTTCCGCATACTTCTTCCCGGGTGTTGCTTCATCGGTTTTGTATATTTTATTCGTAAAGTCCGATGTAACATAAACAATTCCATCCTTCTCGAAAAAATAGGATTTAACAAGAGTTATCGGAGCAATCCCCTCGTTGCACAGAAACCATTTTTGGGCATAAGTCATTTTTGCATAAATACCTGGTGAGACTCCCGAGAGCCTGCATGCAAAAACATTCCCTGCTGAACTGAAAAATATATTGTCGAGAAGTAACCCGAACGTTTGACCTGATACGGTATTGTTCCATTTGTCCTGCTCCCAGATGGTTTCACCAATTACTCCCGTCACTGTTTTTTTCAGCAGTGCCCTGAATTCGAAATTTGAAATAACCCCATCCGCCGAAATCAGCATTTCTCCAGCAGGACTAATCGTTATAGCTTTTATCGATGAAATTTTAACAGTGTATTCTGTGTTGTCAAGGTTAACCTTTATTTCCTTCTTTACCCAGGTATTCTGTTGCTGGTTCCAGTAAAACAACCCTCCATGAACATCCGTTTCGTCGTTCACGAGCGTGCAAAACATATTCCCAGCAGCATCCACAACAAGATTATTGACATAATTGGTCGGCAAACCAGTTGTAAATGTCTTCCAGGTAAGGCCATCATCTTCCGATTTCATAATTCCGCCCGAATCGGTTGAACAGAGAAATAAATTACCTGCTTTGTCCTCTACAATGCTCTTTATCAAAGTAAAATCAACCGGAATTACTTCCCATTTATCACCTTTGTTTTCCGATCTGTAAATTTTCCCGATACCTCCGCCCAGTATGGTTCCCTTGGACGTTCTCGCAAGGGTTATTACCGGCTGATCCTTGGGTAGCACGATTACATTTTCCCATGTGTTACCAAAATCCAGGCTCCGGAAAATTCCCATGTTATAGGTGGATACAAACAAGGTATTCTGATCGGGAACATACAATACTCCCGAGTGTCTCGCAAGTTTGTCTGTCTCGGTACCATGTGACTTCCAGAAGGATTGTCCGCTTAATTGCCAGGTTGTCAGCGATAAAAAGCTAAGTAGAATATATTTCATCGAATAAATGATGGATAATTATAAATACAACCGAGTAATAATATTGTTCCTGAAACTGATGAGGAATTTATTTACTGCAACCACCTTAATGTTCAAATATTTTTTATTTTTGATATATGTTAAGAACAGAAAAATATCAGAACACCCTCTATCACCACTTCGGCAAAGGCCTTTACGAGTGCTGGATTTTATAGATTTTCCCTCTCTCCTCAACTTATCAATAGCAAATTCTGATCAACATGATTGTTGATTCAGGCTATTTTCCTATTCTGCCTTGATCCTGAAACCTGAAAAAGATTCTTATCTCATTCCATGCAAGGAACTATTTTCGACATAAAACGATTTGCAGTGCACGACGGTCCCGGAATCCGGACAACTGTATTCTTCAAGGGCTGTCCCTTAAACTGCCTCTGGTGCCATAACCCCGAAAGCATCGGATGTGAGCCCTTTCAATCTGTCAGGAAAATAAGGCTGGATGACCATCTATTTGATCAACCTGAAAAAGTTGGGCGCGAAGTTTCGGTGAGTGAAATTTTGAACATGTTAAGAAAAGACCGCATGTTTATGGAGGAATCGGATGGCGGAGTAACCTTCTCGGGCGGCGAGCCTACGATGCAGCCTGCTTTTCTGAAGCAATTACTGATTGCAAGCAAGGATGAAGGATTTCATACGGCTGTGGATACATGCGGATATACTTCGCGCCAGACCCTTGCTGAAATTTTTCCTTTTACTGATTTGTTCCTGTTCGACCTCAAGCACGTGAATTCCGAAAAACATCTGGCATTCACGGGCAAATCGAACGAAGTAATACTTGAAAATTTCAGGTACATCATCGAAAGTAAAAAAAGGATCAGGGTGAGAATTCCAGTCATTCCATTATTCAATTTCATTGACGATGAAATGAAAAATATCTGCGATTTTCTAATTCCACAAAAGGACAATATTACTCAGATCGACCTGCTTCCCTTTCATACAATCGCCCAAAACAAATACAAACGTTTTGGAATAGCCAATAAAATGGAAGGAATTAAAGGGCTGAGCAAGGAAGATATATACGATGCAAAGAAAATATTTGAAAAAGAAGGATTTAAAGTGAAAATTGGAGGGTAGTACCCCCTAAATCCCCCTTAAGGGGGACTTACAAAAACAAACTAAAACGATGAATAACCGCATTAAAAACCTACGTGAAGAAAGCCTGAATGCAGTAAACCGCATCACTGCCGAACGGGCGTTGCTTGTAACCCGCTTTTACCAGAGCGACGAAGCAAAAGGATTGTCCATCCCTGTACAGCGTGCAAAAGCCTTCGAATATATCTTGAAAAATAAAGAACTCTATATTGGCGAAGGTGAACTGATTGTAGGCGAACGTGGCCCTGCTCCCAAAGCCACGCCTACCTACCCCGAAATTTGCGTTCATTCGCTGAAAGATCTTGAAATTCTGAACTCGCGCAAAAAAGTGTGGTTCAGGGTGGACCAAGAAACAAAAAAAGTTTACGAAGAAGTCATCATTCCCTTCTGGACCGGCAAAACCAACCGCGAAAAAATTATGTCGGCAATGACTCCCGAGTGGCACGAAGCTTATGCAGCCGGACTTTTTACAGAATTCCAGGAACAGCGGGCACCGGGACATACTGTTTCGGGCGACAAGATTTTTAAGAAAGGAATGCTGCAGATTATCGACGACATCCGCGAAAGCATTAAAAGCCTTGACTTTGTAAACGATCCCAGAGCTTACGACAAGCATGAAGAACTTAAAGCCATGGAAATTGCTGCCGGGGCTCTCATTATGTGGGCCGCCCGGTATGCCGAAAGGCTTGACCTGCTTGCCTCTGCCGAGGAAAATCCTGCACGCAGACAGGAACTGCAGCAAATGGCTGCCGTTTGTCGCCGCGTACCGGCTTATGCACCACAAACCATCCACGAGGCACTTCAATATTACTGGTTTGTGCACCTGGGTGTGATTACCGAACTTAATCCATGGGATTCATTCAATCCCGGACGGCTTGATCAGCACCTATACCCAATTTATAAAAAGCAAATAGAGGAAGGCAGCATCAGCAAAGACGAAGTTTATGAGCTTCTTCAGGCTTTCTGGGTCAAGTTTAACAACCATCCCTCGCCCCCTAAAGTTGGTGTTACTGCTGAGGAAAGCAATACGTATACCGATTTCTGCCTGATCAACATTGGCGGCGTGAAGGAAGATGGCTCCGATGCCTGCAACGAAATGAGCTTTATCCTGCTCGATGTGATAGAAGAAATGCGCCTGCTCCAGCCCAGCTCCATGGTTCAGGTGTCGAAGAAAAACCCCGACAGGATGGTCGACCGTACCATGAAAATTATAAAAACCGGATTTGGTCAGCCTTCTATTTTTAATACCGATGCCATTATCCAGGAACTGCTCCGTCAGGGAAAGGATCTGGTGGATGCCCGTAAAGGCGGTGCCAGCGGCTGTGTCGAAACCGGTGCTTTCGGTACCGAAGCTTACATTCTTACAGGTTACTTCAATATGCCCAAAGTACTGGAAATTACCCTGAACAATGGTCGGGACCCGATGACAGGCAAAAAGATTGGCATCGAAACCGGCGACCCGCATCATTTCACCTCATACGAGCAGGTTTTGGATGCTTTCCGGCAGCAACTGGAATATTTCATGAACATAAAAATAACAGGCAACAACACGATTGAGCGGATCTTTGCCAATAATCTGCCGGTACCTTTTCTTTCGCTCATCATCGACGACTGTATAAAAAACGGAACCGATTATGTTGCAGGTGGCGCCCGCTATAACTCTTCGTATGTACAGGGAGTCGGTCTGGGCACCATGACCGATTGCCTCACTGCCATCAAATACCAGGTTTTCGACAATAAAAAAGTCACCATGGCCGACATGCTGAAAGCCCTGGCGGCCGACTTTGAAGGCTATGAACAGCTTCGTTTCGATTTACTCTATAACACCCCAAAATACGGAAACGACGACGATGTGGCCGATGAGCAACTCCGTGAGGTCTTCGAAATTAATTACAACGCCCTGAATGGAAAGCCCAATACCCGGGGAGGTCAGCATCGTGTAAACCTGCTGCCAACCACCTGCCACGTTTATTTTGGAAAAGTAACAGGTGCGTTACCCGACGGGCGCAAAGCCAGGATTGCCTTATCCGAAGGCATCTCGCCGGTACAGGGCGCCGACCAATGCGGACCAACGGCTGTGATTAAATCGGCTGCCAAAGTTGACCACCTGCGCACCGGAGGCACCCTGCTGAATCAGAAGTTTGCACCCGAATTCTTCGAGGACGATGAAGCCATTCATAACATGACAAAGCTGGTTCGCAGTTACTTTCGCATGGACGGGCATCATATCCAGTTTAACGTTATCTCGGCCGAAACGCTCCGCGACGCCCAAAAGCATCCCGAAAATTACCGCGACCTGATAGTCCGTGTTGCCGGTTACAGCGATTACTTCAACGATTTAGGCGAAGACCTTCAGGAAGAAATTATAAAGAGAACGGAACACGAGACGATGTAAGTTGTTATCAAAGAAAAAGCGAGACCCTGATGGCAGGATTTCGCTTTTTATATTTTTTTTCAGGCAAATTTAACTGTGGCAACGGAGCCGAAAGCGGAACTATTTTTAACCGATAAAAAGATTACAACAGCATTAAATTAGGGTCCGCTGAAAACTTAAGGAATGCTTCAATTGACCTCAGAGAGGTCACATATTTATAGAAAACCAGTGATCTGGAAATGTTCGACCCCGGCCGGGGTCGCATATCATAATACTTGTCTCTTTTTCTAAAAATATCCTATCCCTCCGGGATAGGGTTTGCTAAAAAACTATTAATTGCTTATCTTTTAGAATGTAATGCTTTTAGAACACTAATTAAATGCATGGTTTTACAAATAAGATGGCCTAAAAAGTGTGCTTTAAATCCTGAAGGGATTTAATATGATTAGCCCCGTACGAAGTGCGGGGTAAATGAAGGAAACCAAATTCGCAACACTGAAAGTGTTGAATATAAGCAAAGTTGAACACTTTCAGTGTTCAGAATTCTCTTTACCTGAAACACCCGGATTACATCCGGGGCTATTCATATTTAAGTCCTTCGGACTTATTCAGCACACCCTAAAATAGTACTCTTTTGCCGGAACAAAATTAAAAATGCGGGAACCCGTCAACAGTTTCCCGCATTTCGCCTGTTTTTAGTAACAGCCTTTATCTAAACCCCACAACCTACTTCAACAAATTCCACTGACCCTGAAAATATGCTTTGGCTATCGCAGTCTGCTTTTTGGTATCGCCGGCACGGGCTGCCTGATCGAGCAGGTCGCGGTAAATATAGAACTGCAGCCAATAGCCCTGATTGTATTTCTGACGTTGCGATTTAGGCGACATCAGCAAACTATACCAGCTTACGTTAATCCCGGCTTTCTGAGCAACAGCAACAGCTTCCTGCGCATTCTTCCACATATTCTCTGCCACCCGGGTTTCCAGAGCAAGCATGTCCTTATATTTTAACCCGGCGGTGTTAATCACTTCGCACTTGTCGTCAATTCCAAGTTCTTTCAGCGATACGGTATGTTCAAAAATGGTGTCGCCATTCAGGTCGTATTCAAACTTATCGAGAAAGCCGTTATTATCGGTGTCGGTATATTTTACGGTGAGTATCTCTTTAGGAGCTGCCTGTGTACGTCCCGAACCGTAGCCATCGTACAAACCACCCCAGCTCTGGAACGAGTAGGCATTCTGATCGATCCGCCAGCTTCCCCATTCAGCACCATTGAGGTGGATACGACCATCGAAACGGCCTACATAGAGATTTCCCCTGCCTGAGTTATCCAAATCCCACTCGCCACGATCGCCGGCAGCATCGGCCTGTGGATTGTTGTCCAGACCTCCCTTGCGGGCGCCGGTGGCAAACATATTCAGCGATTCGTATAACTCAACACGTTCCCAGCGTTCGCAATCATCGTCTTCGTCGTAAACAAACCATACCTGGTTCCATTTCCCTTTGTTGAAAGTCATGTGAGCAGCAGCATCGTGATCGGGATAAATAAAACCTTCGAGATGACGGATTCTTGGATCCATAAAATACTGGTCGGCAGCAGCCAAACCCTGTAAATTGTTGAAACGGTGCATCTGATCGGTGTAGTCAAATCCTTCGCCGCGGAAGTTGATGGTCATATCGAAATCAAACGGGTTGGCCGGACTGTTATCGTTATCCATATCGTACGACATGGTTACATAACTTATTTTACCGGTGTAGCGAGTCAGGTACTTGTCGCCGGGAACACCTCTTTCGGGCTGGTCGAGCAGGCGGAAAGCATATTCGGAAAGACCATCCTGATCGGCATCGTAGAACAGAAAAGGATTTTCCCAGTTCATGCGTAAGTCGTTGATCTTTTCTGGCGACGAATGCACTTTCAGGAAGAGTGACTGACCGGAATAATCTTCGTAAAAATCAGCCTTGCCGTCGTGTAACCAGCAACGCACCTGGAAGGTATTCCAGTCGATATAGTTCATTACGTTATCCTTGTCCAGATCCATGTTCACCATAAAATGACCCGGGCCCCAGGGTTTGTCTTTATCTTTTTCGGACGAGAACTCCGAAAATATCTGGATATCGGCTTTGCCATCGTTATTGGTATCGACCCAGTCGACCACCACATCGGAGTAGCTGCCATATTTGCCATCTTTATTCACGTCGGCCATCAGGCAATCGTTATCCATATCGCCTTCGATGTCGGTCTTTTTCATATCGTCGTCATCGTCAATCCAGAGCACAGGAAAACCGTTGGAAGTTGTGTAACGCATCACATCCGGATCGCCATCCTTATCCAGGTCCTCGAACTGAATTTCCTTCACATTATTTGCCGGCGGCAAACGGTACGAATTGATTTTTGCTCCATTGTACCAGTATGGTACTGAATTCTGCGCCTGCAGGGTAATTTGAGAAATGAAAAGAAGCGTTGTCAAACACGCTGATTTGAATAAAGTCAATGATAGGTTCTTCATAGTTTTTATAATTTCGGTTAAGCCAATTCGAAGCTACAAATAATTTATGAATTTCATGAAATTGTAAGAGAACCCCTGCAAAAAAAGTATAAAGCCTGATGAGCCACTTGTATTAAGCGCCGTAGGTGCGTAATATTGGTAGCCCGGGGTGCAGCGAAGCGGAACCCCCGGATTGAAATCAGAAAGCTATTCCGGTGGCGTGCGAAACCTTTGAAGAAAGCGATGCTCCTTACATCGCCACAATTGATGCTGTCAATAAGCAATTTTTTACCTTCCGCCATTTTACCGGAATTAATAACGCTTCTTGTTTCGGAGTTTTAGTTTGGGATTCAATCTGCATTTTTGCGTATTTTTAGCTAATATTGCCCGCAAAATATCTGTACCTGAATTGATACTCTGTATAGCCGAAAAACCAAGTGTTGGAAAAGAATTAGCCCGTATTCTGGGAGCTAACAGCCGTCGTGATGGCTTTTTTGAAGGAAACGGCTATTTCGTTAGCTGGACCTTTGGCCATTTATGCTCGCTCAAAGCTCCCGACGACTATACCGACGAATGGAAACGGTGGACACTCTCGAGTCTGCCCATGATCCCGCCACGGTTTCAGATTAAGGTGATTGACAACGACGGCGTCCAGAAGCAGTTCAACACCCTCAAAGGATTAATTGAAAAAAGCACGGAGATCATAAACTGCGGTGATGCCGGAATGGAAGGAGAACTCATCCAGCGTTGGGTGCTTTCGCTTTCCCAGTGCACAAAGCCGGTTAAACGATTGTGGATTTCATCGCTTACTGATGAAGATATCAAGGAAGGCTTTAAAACGCTGAAGGACAGCAAAGATTTCGACAACCTGTATGCGGCAGGCAATGCCCGTGCTATCGGCGACTGGCTGCTCGGAATGAATGCCAGCCGGTTATATACAGTTAAATATGCTAAAAGCCGCGGAGTGCTTTCCATCGGCAGGGTGCAAACCCCTACCCTGGCGCTGATTGTAAACCGGCACCACGAAATATTGAATTTTGTTCCCGAAACATACTGGGAGCTTAAAACCAAGTATCGCGATGTAATTTTCAATTCCACAAAAAGAAAATTCGCCAACCAGGAAGAAGCGCTGAAACTGCTCGAGGAGATCAAGGACAAAGAGTTTGAAATTCTTTCGTCGACCAAAAAGAAAGGCAATGAGCAGCCTCCGCCATTGTTCGACCTTACCTCGCTGCAGGTGGAATGTAATAAAAAACTCAATTTCACTGCCGAAGATACACTCGGCTATATTCAAAAACTATACGAACAGAAGCTGGTGACCTATCCGCGTGTGGATACCACATACCTGCCCGAAAATATGCACTCCAAGGTGAAGGACATCCTCACGCAGATGAAGCCTTACGAGAAGTTTACAAAAGAAGTGACCGACAAGCCCATCCGCAAAAACAAAAAAGTTTTCGACGACAGCAAAATAACCGATCACCATGCCATCATCCCCACAGGAGTGATGCCCGGCAGCGGCCTTGCGTATCAGGAGAAACAGGTTTACGATATCATTGCCCGGCGTTTTATTGCTGCATTTTATCCCGATTGTGTTGTATCGAACACAACCGTGATTGGTGATGCTGGAGGGAACGAATTTACGGCCACCGGCAAAGTGATTGTTGAAGAAGGCTGGCGCGCACTGTACCCGAAAAAAGACAGCGATACAGTCGACGAAGAAGATTTTGAAATGCCTGTCTTTACAAAAGGTGAGAAAGGAGCGCATTTCCCCGGCCTGCTCGAAAAGCAAACCCAGCCTCCCAAATACTACACCGAAGCCACCTTGCTGCGAGCCATGGAAACTGCCGGGAAACAGGTGGAAGATCCCGAACTCCGCGACCTGATGAAGGAAAACGGCATCGGCCGCCCTTCGACCCGAGCCAATATTATCGAGACCCTTTTCAAGCGCTCATACGTTGTGCGTCAGAAGAAAAACCTGATTCCAACTATAACAGGCATTGAGCTTATTAAAACCATCAACAACGAACTGCTGAAATCGGTTGAATTAACAGGTCAATGGGAGAAAAAACTGCGCAACATCGAAAAAGGCGAATACGATCCGCATAACTTTCTTACCGAGATGAAGCAGATGGTTACCGGCCTGGTTCGGGAGGTGTTGCGGGAAAACGCTGCCTCCATCACCATTGTTGAGGAAAACAACAAACCCGGGAAACAGGAGTCGGACAAACCGACCGAAAAGCCTGCCAGAGAAACAAAAGATAGCAAAGTAACGGCCGACAAGCCTGTTGTTTGTCCCAAGTGCAAAAAAGGACATATTTTGCGGGGCAAAACAGCTTTCGGATGCAACGCCTTTAAGGATGGCTGCGACTTCAAGATCAGCTTTGAGCAATCAGGTAAAACCCTTACCGACAAACAAATATTCACCCTGATAGAAAAAGGAAAGACTCCAAAAATCAAAGGTTTTACAATCGATAACAAAAAAGTAAACGGCTGTATTGCATTGCTGAAGGATGGCACACTCGAATTTCAACCCGATGAAGCCAAGGAGCAGGAAGCTCCAAAAAAAGTGGAGGAAACGAAACCATTAAACTGCCCAATCTGCAAACAAGGAGTTCTGCTCAAAGGCAACAAAGCCTGGGGTTGCAACCGTTTCAGGGAAGGATGCCGGTTTGTAATTCCTTTTGAGGAGTTAATCCAGAAATATAAAACCTCAAATCTGACAGCGAAAATACTTGCAGGATATTCGCCGCAGTTGTTCTGAAATTAATAATGCGAATTAAGGGTTGTGAATATTAACAAACTTATAGCCCTGAAAGGGCTTAAGATACCAGCCTGAGGGCAACGCCCCGGGTATAAGATATATATATTATCGGCGCACGAATACTCCCGATTAAAACAAAAAAATTGTATGCGCCGAAATGGTAGCATTTATAGACAGAGGTATATTTCGGCACATGCAAGGTTGGTGCTTCGGATCCATTAACTGCGTGTGCCGCAAAAGACCTTAAACTATTTTTCACAGGGCGTTACCCTGTGCTATTGTTTTCGCCCTTACAGGGCTTTTTAAAACAAATTTCAACCCTTAATTTGCATTAATAAATCATAAAAAATATGTCAACCGGAGCAAGATTAAAGGAAACGATAGAAACCTATAATAAATCGGCAGTACAATACCAGGAGAAGTTCATGGACTGGAAAACAGGAATCCGGAAGAAATTTATTCTTAGGTTCAATAAACTCTTTTAACTTTTGAGGGAATGCATTTTTGTAAGTGTACTTATACAAAATGAATCACTTTGGAGGAGCCTAACATCATAATACGTATTAAACGTTTCGCAAATGTTTTGTACACTGGGCCTTATTTGAATTTCAATCTTTTTAGATCTTGTCTATTGTCGTATATTCTTAAAATCTCAATAGATTCTTTCCCATCCCTGTAATACAAAGAATTGTGTTTTGTTATTACACATTTTCTGACTTTCTTAGGCTTGTGGATAATTGGATATTGTTTGGGATTTATTGAAATTTGAGTAATGAGTTCATCGGTAATATCAATAAATTTTACCGCAACAACTTTGTCCCAATGTTCAATCAGGTAATCAATAATATTGGAAAAATCATTTTCAGATTGAGGAGACCAAATAACTGGTTTAGGCATATTTTCTTCGAATACTTGTCATTACTGTATCATGAGGAATACCCTTTCCATCATCGATATCCTCAATAGCATCAAATATTCCTTTCTTTTGATCTTCTGTCAGCTGGTTCCATTCGTCAAGGCCTTTGTTTCCTCTCAAATAATTTTTAAGCAAACCATAGACTTCTTCAAGATGATTCTTTTCCAAAGAATCCACTTGCCTGAATATCTTTAATTTGAGATCCGCTGCTGTCATATCAATTTTTTTTCAAAATTATTAAAAATATTTGAATAATATCTGAGTCAAAGGGTTTTCAGCCTTGTGCACAACAACGGATAAAAATGCATTTAACGAGTTGTTCCGCCAATATTACAAAGGTTTGTGCCGATTTGCTGAAAATACGACCTTCTTCCTCAAGACAGGGCGTTCCCTGCCCTGCATTGTCTCAGGCTTTCAGCCTGAAATACATTCGTTTTGCTTTACAGGCTGAAGGCCTGTGATATCAGAAAGAGGCTGAGTGAAAAGGTCCGAAAGACTTAGACTACGCTCAATCTGACTGTTGATAATCAGTTATTTGTCGTATTGAGCGGAGTCGAAATATGACTGGTAATTGACTTTTCACACAGCCAGGCTGAAGGCCTGTGACAAATTATTATATCTCACGTTAAGCAGTAATTTGGATCATGTCCCGTATCTATTTAAAATCAATTTTCATTTATCTCCTTCATAATCTCAGCAAATAACCTGACAGATTTTAACCGGTCATTTATATCGTACATGTTGGATACAGTAATCAGTTCATTTACATGGGTCTCTGCAAGAAATGCCTGTACTTGTTGCTTTACGGTTTGCTTACTGCCTACAAAAGAATACTTCAGCATTTGATGTATGACAGGATGTTGCAACACTTCTTTTAAATCTTCGGTCAAATCAGTGGGAGGCGGTAAGGGAGCTCTGGCGCCGGTTACGACACCCACAAACATTCTGATTAACGAAGTGAATAGTCTTTCCGCTTCTTCATCGGTATCGGCCACTAAAACATTCACTCCGGCAATGGTATAGGGTTTATCTAAAACACGGGAAGCCTTAAATGCCTGTTCATAGATTCGCAAAGCGTTGTGTAAATGGGTGGATGCAAAATGACTGGCAAACGCATAAGGCAATCCCATTTTAGCCGCTAAATGGGAACTATCGGTCGACGAGCCTAATATATACAGCG
>JAJYAG010000017.1 GCA_021779665.1 Bacteroidota bacterium
CTTTGCTCAAAGCCTTGATAGCATCATCAATCTGTTTATTTTCAACAAGAATTTCGGAATAAAACATCCAGGCATCTTCGTCGGCAGGATCAAGTTCGATAATGGCCTTGATGGTTTTGATTGCTTGCAGGATATCCTTTTGCTTGTAAAGGATGGTTGCCAGGGTATATAAATATTGGGTATTGTTTTTATCTATATGCAAAGCTTTGTCGATGCATTTGATGGCACGGTCCAACTGGTTGTTATTGGTATAGGCATTAGCCAGGTTGAACCACGATTCTCCAGCCTCGGGTTTAATATCGATCGACTTATTGATATAGGTTATGGCCAGATCGTTCTGATTCAGCTTGATATAGCATTCGCCTATATAATTGTAAATTTCGTAGTTCTGAGGCTCGAGCGTAAGAAAGTCCATATAAACTTTCAGGGAATCTTCGTACCGTTCTTCGTTAAAGAGCAGATTCCCCTTATTGTAGTAGGACGAAGAGAATGTTTCATTTAACGCAATTGCATAGTCATATGCCTGCAACGCCTCTTCCGTTTTTCCCAAAAGGGTGTAAACAATTCCAAGGTTATACCATACGTTTTCCGAAAACGGATCTTCATCGAGATACCTGTTGTAATAAATGGCACTGTCGTTCAATAATCCGGCTCTTTCCGAAGAATAGGCAAGATCATAAAGAACACTGATATTTTCGGGATTGAGCTTATAGGCTTCTTTAAAATATTCCAGCGCAATCTCAAACTGACCGCGGTCTTCGAATGAAATACCAATATTGTAAAGCACTTCGTCTTTATTATCGGCACTGAGCCGGATGGCTTTATCAAAATTGTGACGGGCTTCCTGGGTTTTATCGAGCAAATTTAAAGCTGTTCCTTTCAGAATGTAGATTTCGTAATTGGAACCTTCCACTTTTTCGATGTATTCTAAAAGTGGAAGAGACTCTTCAATTTTACCGCTATATATCAGGTGATGAGCAAATTTAAGCTGTATCGATGTGGATTCGGGATAAATATTTAAGGCAAACTCGGCAGCTAAAGATGCTTGTGGGTAATTATTGAGATCGAAATAGTAGTTAATGATTTCTTCCAGTTCATGCGCGTCGAAGAAATATTGCACATTTTTTTTCTGCATTTCTTCGAAACGGCGTATCGATTCCAATAATTCATTTTCTTCGAATAACCAATCCTTTTCTTCGTTCATCTCCGGGCAGAAATTTATATCGTAAAAATACTAATTATTTAAAGCTGGCCAATTATTTTAAAATTGAATTACCAACATTTAGAGAAAGAAATTAACTGTTATGATGAATGGGGTAAGGGAGATGATGAATGCAATTCTCAAGGGGAAATCAGAGATTCATTTCTGTCGGATCCATCATATTTCCTCTGAAACTCACAATTTCAACAAACTCTCCATTGAAACGGTAATATAATGATGTTTGTTTAGAAATGACACAACGCCGGATGTTTTTAAGTTTATCTGAAACAGGGAACAGGAACGGATTTATAGAAATTTGGCTTATAATCTCCTCAAAGTAAAGGTCTACTTTTAAAGCAACAGAGTGTCCAAATCTGGTTACTATATAATCAAGGATATTTTCGTATTCAAAATAGGCTCGTGATGAATACCGGACAGGAAAAGAGGACATGTTAAAAATTAAATTTCTCTCTGATTTTGGACCTTACCTGATTATGGGTTAAAAAGATGTTGTTATCCAATTGTTTTATTCCTTCCTCTATTGCTTTTTTATCCTCTTCATTTAAGGAATCGTACCAATCAGTTTTTTCTTTCTGCAGATTTTCCAGTTTATCCAATGTTTCTTCATCCTGAACTGCAGAAATCCAATTTATCAGATTAATTTTTCTGGCTTCTATATTCATCTTTTTTCTACAAAATTAAAATCAAATTTCAACTGGACATGAAAAGAGCGCGTTTTTTATCCAACTATTTTCCTCTTGCCGCTAGCAAAGTATTCTTCAGCAGGCTAACCCTGGTCATGGGGCCTACTCCGCCGGGGACAGGAGTAATGTAGGAGCATTTGGGTGCCACTTCATCGAAACGGACATCGCCGGTTAATTTGAAGCCCGATTTGGTTTCGGAGCTTTTAACCCTTGTGGTACCTACGTCAATTACGACAGCGCCTTCTTTTACCATATCGGCGGTCACAAAGTTCGGACTTCCGATAGCGGCAATTAAAATGTCGGCTTTTAGCGTAAAATCCTTTATATTTTTGGTACGACTGTGGCAAACGGTAACGGTTGCATCGCCCTGAGGTCCTTTTTGTGATAAAAGAATACTCATGGGTTTGCCAACGATGTTGCTTCGGCCTAATACAACACAATGCTTACCTGCGGTTTCAATTTTATATCTTTTCAGAAGTTCAACAATTCCAGCCGGAGTGGCCGATACAAAAGTAGGTAAGCCTATGGTCATTTTACCGACACTTGTAGGGTGAAAACCATCAACATCTTTATTAAAATCAATGGTTTCAATTACTTTTTGTTCAGAAATGTGCTTGGGCAAAGGCAACTGAACAATGAGCCCGTCAATATCGGGATCGTTGTTTATGGCTATAACCTTGTCGATAAGCTCTTTCTCCGAAACCGAATCATCAAAACGGATTAAAGTAGATTTGAATCCTACCTGCTCACAATCTTTCACCTTATGTGCAACATAGGTTTCGCTTCCGCCGTCGTTTCCAACAAGTATGGCAGCAAGGTGCGGAATTTTCCCTCCTTTGGAGGCTATTTCTTTAACTTCTGCTGCAATTTCCTGCTTAATTTCTTCTGATATCTTTTTTCCGTCGATAAGGTTCATGGTAAGGGTTTAGTTTGGTCGGAGATTACTCATCATTCGGCTCAGGTTTTTACCATTTGCCATCATCTTCATCAGTTTGCGTGTTTCGTCGAATTGTTTGAGCAGGCGGTTTATTTCCTGAATATCGGATCCGCTGCCCATGGCGATTCTTTTACGACGACTTCCGTTCATCAGGGAAGGATTTTCTCTTTCGGCAGGAGTCATCGAGTGAATGATGGCCTCGATGCTTTTGAATGCATTGTCGTCGATATCCAGATTACGAATGGCTTTACCAACGCCGGGAATCATGCTTGCAAGATCCTTGAGGTTACCCATCTTCTTGATTTGCTGAATTTGCTGCAGGAAGTCGTTGAAATTAAACTGGTCCTTGGCAATTTTCTTCTGTAATTTGCGGGCTTCTTCAGCATCGAATTGTTCCTGGGCACGTTCAACGAGCGAAACAATGTCGCCCATACCCAGAATACGGTCGGCCATACGACTGGGGTGGAATACATCGAGTGCTTCCATCTTTTCGCCAGAGCTGATGAACTTGATAGGTTTGTCGACAACAGCACGGATCGAAAGGGCAGCACCACCGCGGGTATCACCGTCGAGCTTGGTGAGTACAACACCGTCGAAGTTCAGCACGTCGTTAAATTCTTTGGCAGTATTTACGGCATCCTGACCGGTCATGGAGTCGACCACGAACAAAATTTCCTGTGGTTTGATAGCATTGCGGATAGCAGCTATTTCGTCCATCATTTCCTGATCTACAGCCAAACGACCTGCGGTATCGACGATTACTGTATTGAACCCTCTGCTTTTGGCTTCGCGAATGGCTGCTTCGGCAATTTTAACAGGGTTCTTGTTTTCATCTTCCGAATAAACAGGAACATCCACCTGTTTGGCTAATATTTTTAACTGCTCAATAGCTGCGGGACGGTAAACGTCGCCGGCAACCAGCATTACAGAGCGTCCTTTTTTAGTTTTAAGATAATTGGCAAGTTTGCCGGTGAAAGTTGTTTTACCCGAACCTTGCAAGCCTGCAATCAGGATTACCGTTGGAGAACCTTTGAGGTTAATGTCCTCGGAATTACCACCCATGAGGGTGCTTAATTCTTCATGAACAATTTTAACCATCATTTCGCCCGGTTTTACTGCTGTTAAAACGTTTTGTCCTAAGGCTTTCTGTTTAACAGTATCGGTAAAGTTCTTGGCAATTTTATAGTTGACGTCAGCATCCAAAAGCGCTTTGCGGACTTCTTTCAGTGTGTCGGCTATGTTTAACTCGGTAATCCGCGCCTGTCCCTTGAAGGTTTTAAACGCTCTCTCCAGCTTATCGGATAAATTTTCAAACATTTCTTTTCAATTTTTGAGTGTGCAAAAATATTCAAATGCCGCTTATTATCAAAATTACATTCTCTCAGGAACGTCGATTCCTAATAAATTCATCGATTTTTTAATAACTTTTCCGGTATGCTCCGAGAGGTGCAAGCGAAGATTCCTTACCTCGGAGTTTTCTTCCTTCAAAATAGGGCAATCGTGATAAAATTGGTTGAATTCTTTCGAAAGATCGTACACATAATTTGCGATTACAGCAGGACTAAGGTTTTTACCGGCATCGGCTACAACAGCAGGGAACTTGTAAAGCATGCGTATCAGACTTTTCTCTTTATCAACAGATACGGCAGTTGATTCCTGAACATCGGACATTTTTATGTTTTGATCGGCTGCTTTTCTGAAAATAGATTGAATACGTGCATACGAATATTGTACAAAAGGTCCGGTATTTCCGTTGAAGTCGATGGATTCTTTAGGATCGAACAACATATTCTTTTTCGGATCTACTTTCAGGATAAAATATTTGAGAGCAGCCAAACCAATCATCCGCACAATTTCTTCAGTTTGCTCAGGTGAATATTCATCCAGTTTTCCAAGTTCTTTGGACATTTCGCGGGCGGTATTCACCATTTCGTCTACCAGGTCGTCGGCATCGACTACAGTACCTTCGCGCGATTTCATTTTGCCGCTGGGGAGTTCCACCATCCCGTACGACATATGTTTTAAGTTTTTAGCCCAACTGAACCCAAGTTTATCCATTACAAGCGAAAGGACCTGGAAATGGTAATTCTGTTCGTTTCCAACAACATAAATTAACTCCTGCATGTTGTATTCCTCGAATCGCTGAGCCGCAGTACCCAAATCCTGGGTCATATAAACGGAAGTGCCATCGGAGCGGAGCAGAAGTTTTTCGTCCAAACCATCTTTTGTAAGATCGATCCACACCGAACTATCGGGCCGCTGATAGAGAACCCCTTTTTCAAGACCTTTCTGAACAAGGGCTTTACCCAGCAGGTAGGTTTCCGATTCATAATAAATCCGGTCGAAATCCACACCCATCTTTTTGTAAGTCTCGCTAAAGCCTTCGTAAACCCAGCCATTCATCATTTTCCAGAGCGAAGTAACCGACTCGTCGTGTGCTTCCCACTTCTGAAGCATTTCCTGGGCTTCGATTATTAAAGGTGCTTTTTTCTCAGCTTCTTCCTGCGAAATGCCCTGCTCTAATAGTGCCTTTATTTGCTTTTTATATTCCAGATCGAACTTTACGTAAAAATCACCAACCAAATGGTCGCCTTTTTTTCCAGCTTTTTCGGGAGTTATGCCTTCGCCCCATTTTTTCCAGGCCAGCATCGATTTGCAGATATGAATTCCACGGTCGTTTACCAGATTCACCTTTATTACTTCATGCCCGTTGGCCTGAAGGATTTTTGAAAGAGAGTATCCCAGCAAATTATTACGAACATGTCCCAGGTGCAATGGTTTGTTTGTGTTTGGGGAAGAATATTCAATCATCACTTTACTTCCAGAGCTGTTGGGGTCCTGGAGTCCAAAAGTTTCATTTGCTGAAAGGTTTCTGATAAATTTCAACCAGTTGGTTTGTTTTACCGATAAATTTAGGAATCCTTTTATAACGTTGAATTTTTCTACAACCTCACAGTTTTGTACAAGATAGTTTCCAATTTCGTTTGCAGTTAATTCGGGATTTTTCTTTGAAATTTTTACAAACGGAAAAACAACCAGTGTAAAGTCTCCCTCAAATTCCGTGCGGGTTTCCTGCAGCTGAACCACTTCAGGACTAACATCGGAATTATACAAAATTTTAATAGCCTCAATAGTCGAATTTAGTACAATACTCTCAAAATCTGCCATATCAATAAAATTGTTGATAAAAAAAGAGTTCAAATATAATAAAGGTGTGAGAAAAAATCTTAAGTTTGGGGGCTACAAAAAAAGAAAGTGCCATCGCACGATGACACTCCTAACACAGAACTAACTAACTACAAACTAACTACTACTACTAACTAACTACTACAACTACTAACTAGAACTAACTAAAACTACTACTATGAGACTACTTTATGTTTTTATATAATATCCTTTTCTAACTTTAAACCCTATTTCCAAGGTTATATTTTTTTTGTAAACAATTTTCGTGCCAAAAAATGAACTTCGCAAAAAATATTTTACTTTTTTTATTTAGTTCTTTTTTCAAATAATACGCCTGAAACTATTGCAAAGTTACAATTTGATAGTTTCTTTAAAATATTTTCACAATCTATGCTGTCTGTCTGTATTCCCGTATACAATTTAAAAGTTGCCGATCTGGTTGAAAAACTCGATGTTTTATTGAAAAAAGCCGGTATTGAGTACGAGATATTGGTTGTAGACGATGCTTCCGATCAATACTTTAAAGATAAAAATGAGAAAGTAGCCGGGTTAATTGGAGTCAGGTTTATTTCTTTAGAAAGAAATATTGGTCGGTCGGCTATACGTAATTATTTAAGTAAAACAGCTCGATTTGAAAATTTACTTTTTCTGGATTGTGACTCTATTATAGAGGGTGACGATTTCATCCACCATTATCTCCCTTATTTTAATAAAGAAGTGGTTGTTTATGGAGGAACAAAATATCAACAAATTAAACCAGAAAGAAAATATCGGTTGCATTGGAATTATGGCCGTAGGCGGGAAATTAAACCTGTTGCAATTCGTAACCAATTTCCATTCCATTATTTTAAAACAAATAACTTTTTAATTCACAGGTCGGTTCTCGCAAAATATCCCTTTAATGAACTTTTAAAAGGTTATGGTCACGAAGATACATTGATGGGAGTGCAACTATCTCAAAATAATATTCCTGTTTTTCATATTGATAATCCGGTTTTGCATGCCGGATTGGAAACCAATTCGCAGTTTATCGAAAAAACTGAAGAAAGTATTAAGAACCTTTTATTTATCAAGGAAAACTTTTCAGGACCAGATTTAACAAATCATTTTAAACTGTTAAAAATTTTTTATAAAGTTGAAAATTTGAGAATTGCAGGACCAATAAAATTCAGTTTTTGGCTACTCAGGCCTTTTTTGTTATTCCTGATTATAAGATTTTTTTGGATGAAGGTCTTCGATTTTTATAAACTGGGATATTTGTGTAAGGTCTATAAATAGTGTGGTTCAAATAAAAAAGCACCACTTTTGAGTGATGCTTTTTATGTTGATTCTAAAATCTTAAATTCTACATGTGTTCACACCAGTTTGTTTGACGCATATCTCCTGATTTTGCAAACTGAACATGCATTCCAAAGCAAGCAGAAAGTGATTGCGGCGTATGCACTTTTTCTTCGAGTTTAACGTAATCCCAAAGAAGTTGTTTGTACTCAGGATGAACGCAATTTTCGATGATGGTTTGAGCACGTTGAATAGGCGATTTACCGCGTAAATCGGCAATACCCTGCTCGGTAATAACTACTTTAACAGAATGCTCGCTATGATCAACATGGCTCACCATAGGAACAATAGCACTGATTTTACCACCTTTTGCAACCGAAGGACAGGTGAAAATAGAGAAGAAACTGTTACGGGTGAAGTCGCCCGATCCTCCCAGGCCATTCATCATGTGTTTTCCCAATACGTGAGTGCTATTGACATTACCGAAAATATCAACTTCGAGAGCTGTATTTATGGTAATTAATCCCAAACGACGCACAACTTCAGGATTGTTGGATAATTCCTGAGGACGGAGAATAAATTTATCCCTGAAGAAATCGAAATTAGCATATACTTCTTCCAGAACTGAAGGACTGATAGTGAGAGAACAACCACTGGCAAAAGTAACATTACCTTCTTTCATAAGTTGAATTACCGAATCCTGAATAACTTCAGTATACATTTTGAAAGGAGGAATATCGGGGTTAGCACCTAATGAACCAAGCACTGCATTGGCAATATTACCCACACCCGACTGGATTGGTAAAAAGTCCTTAGGAATTACACCGCATTTGATCTGGCTGGCGAGGAAGTTAGCTACATTTTCGCCAATTTTTGCAGTTACTGCATCCACAGCTGCAAAGCCACCCACTTCGTCGGGACGGTTGGTTTCAACAACACCGATAATTTTGGAAGGATCAACCTTGATATACTCGGTACCGCAACGGTCGTCGACATTGAAAATAGGAATTGCCTGACGGTGAGGAGGGTCCATTGGTTCGTAAAGGTCGTGAACACCCCTGAGAGCTTTTGGATGTTTGTGATTAAGTTCAATGATAATTCTATCAGCTAAACGGGCTACAGTTGGGGAAATACCAACACCTGTAGTAGGAACTATTTCACCTTGTTCGGTTACATCGCAAGCCTCAATGATTGCTATATCGATTTTACCAAGGAAACCATACCTGAGCTCCTGGGCAATTTGCGAAAGATGCATATCGAAATAATTCGTATCACCGGCATTTAATAAAGCTTTTAAATCGCTGTTCGACTGATAGGGAGTACGGAAAGCAATTGCATTTGCTCTGGCAAGAGCTCCATCAAGAGAGTCACCGGTTGATGCTCCGGTGAACATACCTATTTTAAAAGGATTTCCTTTAGCATGCTCAGCTTTGGCTCTTTCTCCAATAGCTGTTGGTACTGATTTGGGCGACCCTGCAGGTGTAAAACCACTAAACCCCACATTATCTCCATTGTTTACAAAAGAAGCCGCTTCTTCGGCTGTCATAAAACGTAGCGCCATTTTAATATATTTAAAAATGTTGACCTAAGTGAATTAATTAAATTTTAATATCAATTTTAAAGAAAACGCAAAATTAATCTTTTCTCCCTAAAAAGAGGTCCTAACGAAAAGCTTTTGTTATAAAAAAAACAGTAAACGTTTAGTAGTTGGAAATTAACTAATTGACAGTTGTTGGTTGTGTTTCAATGAAGACCTCTACCAATATTCAAGTACCTTTTGTTTATACAAAAGTGGAGGCTGGTTTTTATCAAATTGTTGGTTAATGGCCTATGAATGGGATTATTGATAATACTTTTTGAGTTTTTGTTCAAAAAGCTTCTGATTTAAGAGATTGATACTCCTTATGGTGTTTCTAACCTGTTGCTCTTTATTGTATTTGGCCTCGGGCGATAATTCATCATAATTCCTGAAAACAATTTTTTCCATGCGGTAACCTTTTTCATCAAGTTCCATCGCAACAGCTACCTCAATATCGTCGAAAACAATTATACTTGGTAACCGGTTGAACGAATACTGCAAAATAGCTTTCTGCACCATGGTTTGTATATAACTTATCTGAGCTTTACCTAAATAATTAGCGCCCAGAAGAATTTTAACAAGATCAATTTTGGAGGTCGATTTATAATCACCTCTGGTTTTCATTTTGTCGTATTCTCTTTGCGATGTCTTCAGAAACAACTTTACCCAATCCTTTGGAATATGTTGTAAGTTGTTCAGCTGACCTTCTTTTTTCTTTAGTTTATATTCTTTATGGGCGTTCTTTTGTTCAAATGGAACATAATATTTCCAGTTTTTTGTCCTTAAATAAGTTTGGGTAACAGGGTTGGGTTTCCAGTCGGTTTTTGGCCTTACCATTAATGGAGCAGTAGGATCCAGATATTTTGTTTCGAGTGCATAAAGTGTACAATTAAGAAAGTGAATCCATCCGCCACCTATCGATGAGTGCAATGTGCTCCATAAAGATACCGGTCTGTCGGTTTGTGCGTTCTCTTCTTTTTGTTTATTGATGTTGATTTTATTCTGATTTAGCTGGTCAACAAACTCACTTGCAAGCATTACAGGGTAATATACAAAATCGCCCGAAAGACTGTCGGACGAGGTTTTTGTGTGAAATAAATCCTTTACATCCACTGAAACTGCAGAGTCATTACTAAGTGTAAGATGAATCTGAAAGTCAATTCCCCACCTCATGTCTTTAATAAAAGGATTTACAGCAACCTGAGCGTTAAGGTAAATTGTTGAAGAACAAATAAAAACAAGGAGTAAAAATTTTTTCATAACTTTTCTTTAAATACAATTACCGCATCGTGCGTTCTACATTTTGAGCTTTCAACAAATTTAACGGTTGTTTGTATAGGTAAATAGCAAGTTGAAAACTTCAACTTAAAGTTAATGATTGTCGATAAAAAACAATTCATAAAAGTAACCTAAAATGAAAGCTGTAATTATTAATGAGTTTGGAGGAACCGATAAGTTGAAAATTGCTGATATCCCCAAGCCGGAACCCGGCGAAGGTGAAGTATTGGTCAGAATTAAAGCTGCAGGCGTAAATCCGGTGGATTTTAAAATTCGTTCCGGCCTTTACAAAGGTCGTATGCCTATTGAGATGCCTGTAATTTTAGGGTGGGATGTTGCCGGAATTGTTGAAAAAAATGGATTCGGAGCCAGCCGCTTTGATCCGGGTGAAGAGGTTTTTGCTTATGCTCGCCGCACAATCATAAAAAATGGGACGTATGCCGAGTATATTTGTCTTCCTGAGAGTTTTCTTGCCTACAAACCTAAATCGCTCTCTTTTGAAGAAGCCGCCGGAGTTCCTCTTGCAGGATTAACGGCTTTCCAGTCGTTGCTTCAAAAGGGCAAACTCATGAAAAATGAAAGGGTACTTATTTTAGGAGCCACCGGAGGAGTAGGATCTTATGCCATTCAGATCGCCAAGGCTGTTGGTGCTTCTGTAGTTGCTGTGGCAAGTAAAAAAAATATTGCCTATGCTGTTTCTCTTGGGGCTGATGACTTCATCGATTATTCCGAAGGAAAAATTAAAGAAGAAATTGAGCAAAGATTCCCTGACAAGTTCGACCTTGTGTTTGATTGTGTTGGCAAGGAGATGCTCGATGAGGCATACGAATTTGTAACACCCGGCGGTCGCCTGGTATCAATTCTTGGACAGGTGAATCAGGAAAAAGCTGAAAAATATAAAGTGTTATTCAGTTATCATTTTGTTGAACCTAATGTTAAGAATTTGAACCAGATTACATCCTGGATAGGAGAGGGTAAACTAAAAGTTCATATAGATCAGATCTTTCCATTGGAAGAAGCTGATAAAGCTCATGAACAGATTGAAAGCGGACACACCAAAGGTAAGATTGTGCTGGCGGTATAAGTGTAAGTCAGCAGATACTCAAAATGTCTTTTGAAAGAATCTGGTTAAAAATCATTACTTTTAATTCAATAAGAGTTATAGTTTTGCGTTTTTTTCCTAAACATAGAAATGGCTAAGTTCCTGATTATACAAACTGCATTTATTGGTGATGTTATTCTCTCTACTCCCGTTATTGAAAAGTTAAAGAAGGAATTTCCATCCTGTCGTATCGATTTTTTATTGCGCAAAGGAAATGAAGGGCTATTTGAGAATCATCCTTTTATTCATAAACTATATATATGGAATAAAAAGGAGAAGAAATATGCGGGAATGCTTTCAATTTTAAAGGAAATCAGGAAAGAAAAGTACGATTACGCCATTAACCTGCAGCGGTTTATGGCAACAGGAGTTTTTACGGTGTTTTCGGGAGCCCGCACTAAAATAGGATTCAATAAAAATCCTCTTTCATTCTTCTTTACCAAAAGATATCAGCACATTATAGATCAGACCAAGGTCAATGTACACGAAATTGACCGTAATCTTTTATTGTTGTCGGATGTGGTGAAAAATCATGAACGGCAGATGCCCGGGTTATATCCTTCAAAGTCCGATTATGACCAGGTTCCGGCAGGAAACTATATCACCATTTCACCGACCTCGGTTTGGTTTACCAAACAATATCCGGCAATTTACTGGATTGAAATGATCAAAAAGGTTCCAATAAATTACACTGTTTACCTTCTTGGAGGTAAAACCGATTTCGACAGCTGTGAATTGATAAAAAACGAAAGTGGTTCGGAAAGAGTGGTGAATATGGCCGGGAAACTTTCATTCCTGCAATCGGCTGCCTACATGCAGTCAGCCCGGATGAATTATGTGAACGATTCCGCACCTTTGCATATAGCATCATCCATGAAAGCTCCGGTTACAGCAGTATTTTGCTCCACATCCCCAAATTTCGGGTTTGGGCCGTTGGGCGAAAACTCCAGGGTAGTCGAAGTGATTCCCTCGCCACCATGTAAACCTTGCGGATTACATGGTTATAAAGCCTGTCCGCTGGGGCACTTTAAATGTGCTGATATTGAACCCTCAGCGATCTTGGGAGATATTTAAATCTCGATCATTGCCTTAAAAACACCATCTCTATAATTGGCAACCAGGTCGAAGGCCTCTTTTGTTTTTTCGAGGGGGAAACGATGGGTGACCCAATTCTGCATTTTTATTTTACCGGTACGGATATGATCCAGACACTCTTCCACAACGCCATTCTGTCTGCGTACATTCTGGATGCAGATTTCTTTATGCCGCATGTCGTCAACCGAAAAGCTATAGCGATTTACTTCCGGAATCCCAACTATCATTAGTTTTCCGCCAGGTTTAAGAAGATTAATTGCCTGATCAATCGCTTCCTGTTTACCACAACATTCAAAAACAACATCGAGCATTTCGGGCTGTAAATCTTTAACTTTTTCTTCAATATTTATTTTATCGGGATTACCTGTCCAGGATGCACCATTCGTTTTGGCAATCTCAAGCCGGTAGTCCAGCTTATCGGTTACAAAAATTTTACCCGGATTTTTAGTCAGAGCAGATACCAACACACTCATTCCGATAGGACCGGATCCCAGAATACCAATATTTGTTCCGGGTTTCAATCCCGCAAGGGTAACACCATAATAACCCACACAAAGTGGCTCGGAAAGTGATGCTTCATCCTGTGAAATCTCTGCCGCTAAGGGAAAGAGACTTTCCTGAGGCATTACAATATATTCGGAAAGACAGCCCTCTGCTTGTTTGGGGCATCCCAGAAATTTCAGTTTGCGGCATGTGTGCGGACGATTGCTTTTGCATTGATCACAAACGCCACATGGCATCGCAGGATCTATGGCAACACGGTCGCCGGGTTTTACTTTTTTCACATGCGACCCAATCTTTTCAACAACACCCGCGCCTTCATGACCTACCGTAAAAGGGTATTCCACAATCTGTTTGCCAATCTTCCCGTTCGCATAGTAATGAACATCGGATCCACAAACGCCTACGTGCGTCATACGGATCAATACTTCATCGTCATTGGTAATTACCGGATCGGGAGTATCAAACATGCTCATGGCATTAATCCCGGTGAGTCGCATTGCTTTCATTCTGATTTTTTTTGAAATACAAATTTAATAATTTGATCGGGAATCAGGACTTTTGTTATAAGAAGATCCAATGATCTAATAGCTGTAATGGTCATCCTTTATGGTCACATTTGAGGAGGAGACTTATTTCATTCATTCCTGTAACTTCTTTGTACTGTTTAAAAATGTGTATATTTTTGAGCCGCAAAAGAGATTAGTTATAACACACAAGCATAATTTGAATTTAACATTATGAAGGAAGATATTTCATCTATTATTAAGTCGGAGGCCCAGGCTATTCTTAATATACCAATAAACGAGAGTTTTGAAAAAGCATTGGATATCATCTACGATAAGGTGCATCAGCATAAGGGAAAAATTATTGCATCGGGAATGGGGAAGGCAGGGCAAATTGCCATTAACCTTGCCACAACATTCAGTTCAACAGGTACTCCTGCAGTATTTCTGCATCCTGCTGATGCTCAGCATGGAGATCTTGGTGTGTTGCAGGAAAATGATGTGTTACTGTTTATCTCCAATTCAGGAAAAACAAGAGAAATACTCGAATTGGTTGAGCTTTCGAAACGCCTTTATACCAATGTTCCCAAAATTGTAATTACCGGAAATGTTGAGAGCGAACTTGCTAAAATTGCTGATGTTTGCATTTCCACCGGTGGCCCGGCAGAAGTTTGTCCGCTTGGATTAACGCCCACTACCTCCACAACGGTTATGACCGTAATTGGTGATGCATTGGTGGTTACCATGATGAAACGCATAAAGTTCACCAATTCCGATTATGCCAAAAGACATCATGGAGGCTATTTAGGAGAAAAGTCGCGGAATGCGGAAAAAGGATAATAATCCTGAATTTATGAGAAAGGTTTACACTATTGGCGAAACAGTGATGGATATTGTTTTCAGTAACAATGTTCCGGTTGCTGCCAAGCCTGGTGGTTCCATGCTGAATGTTGCGGTCTCGTTGGGAAGGTTAAAGATTCCTGTAAGTTTCGTAAGCGAATTTGGAAAGGATAAGGTTGGAGATATAATCAACGACTTTCTGATTCATAATGGTATTGATACACAATATATAAACCGATATACCGATGGGAAGTCAGCCGTTGCTCTGGCTTTTCTCGACGAAAATCAAAAGGCTGATTACAGTTTTTATAAGTTTTATCCCGCCGAAAGATTAAAAATAGGTATTCCTGCAATCTCATCAGGCGATATCGTGATGTTTGGTTCCTATTTTGGAATAGCGCCCGAAATAAGACCAACTCTTATGAAGATTCTTTTTGAAGCAAAAGCACAGGGTGCAGTCATTATTTACGATCCGAATTTCAGAAAAGCACATTTACATCAGCTAAAAGAGCTTTTGCCCTTTATCAGGGAGAATTTTCAGCTCGCCGACATAATCAAAGGGTCGGACGAAGATTTTGAAAACATTTTCGGGGTATCGTCAGCTCAGGATGCATTTAGTTCTCTCAACGACACTACTAAAATCCTTATTTACTCCAGAGGGAAAGATGGTGTTGATTTTTGCAGTTATCAATATCAGTTCCATACTGAGGCCCGGAATATTGAACCATTAAGCACTATTGGAGCTGGCGATAACTTTAATGCTGGTTTGGCTTATGGTTTAATTAAGAATGATATATTTCGGAGAGATCTGGAAAGCCCGGCAATTGAAGTGTGGAAAAAAAATATTCAAATCGGCGTCGATTTTGCCTCCGAAGTATGTTTAAGTTATGATAATTATCTTTCGGAAAATTTTGTAACAGATTATTTAAAAAATTGAAATCATGAGAATACAGGCAGACGATACTTTCGGTGTAATTATCGATGTTCAGGAAAAGTTATTTCCTCACATGCACGAAAGGGAAACTTTACTGAAGCGCATTTCGATCCTGATCCAGGGTTTGCAGTTCCTTGATATTCCTCTGATAGTTACTGAGCAGTATACACGGGGACTTGGTTACACTATTGATCCGGTAAAAAATCTTTTTCACGGTTTCAACTCGATTGAAAAAATTTCCTTTAGTTGTTTGGATGAACCCTTATTTAACGACCAGATGAAATGGTTGCGAAAAAGGTTTGTGGTGGTTGCCGGTATTGAAACACACGTTTGTGTTCTTCAAACTATGGAGGACCTTCTGGAGCAAGGTAACATTCCTGTTGTTGTTGAAGATTGTGTCTCGTCCAGGAACCTGAATGATAAGGAAATTGCTATAGCCCGCATGCGTCAGGAAGGAGCTGTTATAACCACCAGTGAATCGTTATTATTTGAATTATGCCGCCATGCCGGAAATGAAAGATTTAAGGCAATTTCGGGTTTAGTAAAATAAAAGCTCCTATTTTATTGTGTAATAAAAAAAATTTTTACTTTTAGGACGTTATTTTACTAAACACAAATACCTTATGGCAAAGAATAATTTTTTGTCGACTCTGCTATGCGGATTACTTGTTATAACTGCATGTAAATCGACCCAACAACCTAACGGAACTGACAGTGAAACCCAATCCGATTCTATAGCTTTAATGGATTCAGCAGTCATTGAGGATGGAGGCATTCGCATTTTTTATAACATGTATCTTTCTGTTGAAATGAATACATTGTTTAAAACCATAAATGCAACTTTCGACAAGAATTTATTAAATCCTTACGAAAAGGCAAGTGAATATGAAATTAGCGGCGAAAAGGCTGTTAATTTAGGTGTATATGCCGTCGATCTGAGTTATTCACGCGCATTCGAACAGATAGAGTTTGCAGGAAATTACCTGAAAGCAATGCATAAGCTTGCCACTGAGTTAGGGATTCCCAGTGATAAATTCTCCCTGTCAGTCAAGAGAATTGAACAAAATGTTTCCAATAAGGATTCTCTTGTAAAAATTGCGAATGAACTCTATACCGCGGCTGAAACATATTTAAAAGACAGCGACCGCGCCAGTTCTGCAGCTCTTGTTGTTCTCGGCGGCTGGACCGAAGCGCTATACATTGCTACCAGCATGGTTAATAAGAAACAGAACGACATTGAGCTTCTGGAGCGAATTGCTGATCAGAAGAGTTCACTCAAAAATCTGATTGAGTTACTGAGTAAATATAAAGGAGATAAAAATGTAGATCCTTACCTGGAAAATCTGAATAAACTTTCGGTGTCGTATAACTCATTTGTAGTTGACGAAAAAAATATGGATGTTACTTATAAGCAATTGGCCGAAGTAAGTTCGATGGTTCAAATGCTCCGTAAAGATTTGGTTGACTAAATTTTACCTGAATATAGGAGAGGCAATCAGTTTTGGTTGCCTCTTTTTTTTTAATATGGAATCAACTAATCGAAATGTGATTATATTTGCAGCGAAAACCAATTTTAATTTCATATGGACGAAGGCCCTGCGAATTGTAAAAACATAAACAAAAACTAAACCGGCGATCCATATTATTATTGAGCCTCCGGGATAAAAAACGGATGCTCATGAGAAGTCAGATCTTATTTTCAAATCAGTTAATCATTCTACGCCGAAGAGTATTGTTATACTGCAACCGGGATAAATACCGAAGTTGATGCAGGAATTGTTACAAACAATTCCGCCCTGTCGTTCCCACAATTTTAGCATCAACTTTTAATTTTATCTATCATGATTACAATCTGGAAACAAGATAACGGGCTGGTTCAGGTTAGCCGCTTTGAAAGAAATACATGGATCAATGTTATTAGTCCTTCGCAGGAAGAAATAGAAAAACTTATTAATTACTACAGAGTTCCCTCAGAATTTATTACTGACATTCTCGATATTGACGAAAGATCGCGCAGCGAGGTTGAAGGCCGCTGGTTAATGATTATTCTTCGTATTCCTGTTCATAGCCAAACAAACGGTTTACCTTTTTATACAGTGCCACTTGGTGTTTTAATATCTCATAATCTCATTATCACTATTTGTAATAACGACAACGAAATTGTCAGGGAGTTGCTGTTCAACCCCAAATACCGCAACCTTAAGCTCACCGATAAGGCAAATTTTGTGCTTCAGCTGTTTTTCTGTTCAGCAACTTCATTTCTTAGGTATTTAAAGGATATTAACCGCATGACCAATCAGGTTGAGCAGGATCTTTTAAAATCTTCCCGAAATAAGGAATTGCATAATCTTCTCAAAATGGAGAAATGTCTTGTTTATTTTGTGACATCTCTCAAATCAAATGAGTTGTTGCTTTATAAACTTCAGCGGTCGAAACTGGTGAATCTGGAGGAAATTGACGAAGATCTTCTGGAAGACGTTATTACCGAAAATAAACAGGCTATTGAAATGTCGAACATTTATAGCGACATTCAGAGCGGTATGATGGATGCATTTGCTTCGGTAGTTTCAAACAACCTCAACGTTGTGATGAAACAACTTACGTCCATTACCATTATCTTAATGATCCCCACATTAGTTGCAAGCATATACGGGATGAATGTTCCCAACTTTATGGAAGACAACCCTTATGCATTTGTCATTATTCTTTGTATGACCGTTGCCTTTACAACTCTTGGAGTACTAATATTCAGAAAGAGAAATTTCTTTTAAGAAGTTTCTCTTTCTGAATTTTCAGTTTCATCTGAGTTTTCATTGTTATCTGATAACAGAGCCATGGATTCGGCAACCGGGAGTGAAGTGATATTTTTTAGTTTATTCTGAATCTGCCGGCTTCGGGTGCCAACAAGATTGTCAATGTCTTCACTGGCTCTGTTTAGTTTTTCCTGGGCTTTTTTCAGAACGTCGTTAAACTTACCGAATTCCGTTTTTACGGCACTCAAAATTTTCCATACTTCACCCGATCGTTTTTCAATAGCCAGAGTCTTAAAACCCATCTGAAGACTGTGAAGAATAGCAGCTAAAGTTGTTGGACCGGTTATAATGATTTTGAAATCACGCTGCAAAATTTCCAACAGATCGGTTCTTCTTACAACTTCAGCATACAAACCTTCAATGGGTAAAAACATGATCCCAAAATCGGTTGTATGAGGTGGTTCAATGTATTTATCGCGGATGTCGCGGGCAACCTTTTTAATGGTATTTTCAAGTGATCGGATTGCGGTCTGGATACAGGCACTGTCGGCTGTATCGTATGCCTCGAGAAGGCTGTAATAGTTTTCCAACGGAAATTTGGAATCGATTGGCAATAATACTTCTTTTCCCGAATCATCTTTTCCCGGAAGTTTTATGGCAAATTCTACATTCTCTCTACAATCAGGCCGTGTAATAACGTTTGTAACAAATTGATCTCTGGTCAGAATTTGCTCCAGGATATTTCCAAGCTGAACTTCACCAAAAATTCCTCTGGTTTTTACATTCGACAGCACTTTTTTAAGGTCACCAACGCCATTGGCAAGTACCTGCATTTCGCCCAACCCTTTATGCACTAACTCCAAACGTTCGCTAACCAGCTTAAACGATTCGCTCAAGCGTTTCTCAAGTGTCGACTGCAATTTCTCATCAACAGTATTTCTCATTTCCTCCAGCTTTTTAGAGTTCTCCTCCAGTAAAGTTTTCAGCTGAGTATTCAAAGTGTCTCTGAGTTTCTCCAGGTTAGAATTGTTACTGTCCAGTTTCTGCCGCAGCATTTCATTAATATCACGGAGGTTCAGACGAAGTGAGTCCTCAAACGATTTGAGGGATCCGTTTAGTTGCTCGCGGTTTTTGTTGTTCGAGTCGGTGGTTATCAGCTGGAAGTTCTTCAGCTGCAGCGCGAAAGCTTCAAGATGTATACGCTGCTGTTCTCCAATGCTGGTTATGCTGCGGTTGATAATTTCGCTAAAGGTCTTAAAATGAACCTGAAGCTCATTGCGAAGATCTTTATTTTGTCCTGCAAGTTCCTCCCGGTAAATATGAAACTCATTTCTGATATTTTTTTCCAGCTTTTCGCGCTCAAGCGTTAGCAGCTGCTGTTGCTGATTTCTCGAGTTTACAAAAAAAATAACAAGGAAGACCTGACTGACCAAAATTAGACCGGAAGCAACCAGAAGGTAAATCATAAACAGAAAACTTTAAAATTTCTGATAAAGATAGATCAAACCATTTTCATTTGTGTTGTTTTCGCTTTTTATGCAAGGGAGAGGGAAGCAAATGTTTCGGATTTTGTATTTTAAAAAAATGTATTAACTTTACTCGAACATATTAATAACAAAGCCCAACTATATTACCAAAACACAAAAGGTTATGTTTAGAAAAAAGTACCTTTCACAAGTTTCTTCTTTGTTTATAATTTCCTGTTTTGTCGTAGCAACCTCCTGTAAATCGGGTGGGGGTGATAACTCAAATAATCTGGCAATTGATTCATCTGATCTTGAACAGGATATTTTTGAAGACATCAGTACAGCCAAACAAATTTTCTATTCACTTCCATCTCCGTTGGAATCGGCAATGCTGATCAAATCGTCAGGAGCAACCTTTGACGAAAAGCTTTTGAACCCTACAAATAATACCACCAAATATACCACCAACAAGAGTATGGCATTAAACCTGGGCGCTTATACCACCGACCTGAGTTATGCCAGTTTGTTCGACCAGGCCCAGATCACCATTTCCTATATGGATGCTTCCAAAAAAATGGCCGACGGTTTGGGAATACTCGATGCAATTGATAAGACAACCATTGACCGTTTGGAAGAAAATATTAACAACCGCGATGTGATATTGGATATTATTTCTGAAACTTTCATGTCGTCAACCTCGTTCTTAAAGGAAAATGAACGTCAGTCACTTTCATCTATAGTTATGGTAGGAGGATGGATTGAAGGTCTTTATATCGCAACTCAGCTTGTTGGAGATAAATTTTCGGCCGACTCAAAAATTGTTGAACGCATTGTTGATCAAAAACTTTCGCTGGATATGGTAATGAAACTTCTCGAAAGCAACAAGACCAACGAAGATGTAGCTGCAATTATCACTGAAATGCAGGATCTTAAAACCACTTACGACAAGATCATTATCAAATCGTCGAAGATTGAACCAGTTCTCGATGAAAATACCAAGGTAACTACCCTTAAATCAGAATCTTCCTCCAACATTAATGAAAGTATTTTTGTGGAATTGCGTAATAAAGTAAAAAATATAAGAACTAATTATACGCTCTAATAATTTGTAGTCATGAAGAAAATCTTACCGGTTGTAGTTTTTTTGTTTTTAATAACCGTAAACTTTTCGGCAAACGGCCAATGTAAAAGCTTTGCCAAAAAAATCTGTAAACTCGAGCTCATTCCCTATATTCACGATGGTAATTATCATGCTGCCGTTTTAACCGAAGGCGAGGAAGCTGAATTATATAAGACCTTTTACGAAGGCCAGGAATACAGAATAGCCGTTTGTGGAAGTGAAGTATTTGCCAATGTAGAATTCAAAGTTATTGATGCAAATAAGAAGGTTCTTTATAATAACAGGGATCACGGGATGTCGAAAATCTGGGACTTTAAACTCGAGTCGAGTCAACAGTTGAAGATTGTTGTGAAAGTTCCTGTAAGCTCTGCTACCAAGCCTGAAACCGAAATTGTAAGCGGTTGTGTGGCCATTATGTTTGGTTTCAAAGGATAGTGATAAATGATATTTTTAGAGAAGGGGCTGAATGCCCCTTTTTTTGTGTTTCTAATCTTCGGTATCCGGTTCAAAAAATACCCACTGAATTGCAGGATTTGTCTTCTTTAATTCAGCTTCGCATGTATTAATATTTTCCAAAAGCTGCTTTACAGTTTCTGTCTTTTTCATTTCTACTTTAACGGCAACCATTACCTGAGCACCAAGTTGAAGAGTTATCAGATTGAGGACTTTGCCAACTTCGGGTCGATTTTCAAGAAAGTTAATTATCTGGTCGCGCGTTTCCTGATCCGAGCTCTGACCAATGAGCAGTGTTTTGATTTTTATTGCCAGGAAAAAGGAGATAATGATTAACAGAACTCCAATTCCAATACTTCCGATAGCATCGAACACCGGGTTTCCTGTAACCATGGAAAGTATTATTGCAGCAAGAGCAAAAGTTAAACCTAGCAGAGCCGCAATATCCTCACCCAAAACAACGATTAACTCGCTTTGCCGGCTGTTTTTGACCCATTTCCACAAACTTTCGTTATGGCGTAGTTTATTAATCTGGGTGATACAACCATACAACGAAGCAGACTCAAGAACTATACTTACCGAGAGCACAATAATGGCAATAAATGGACTTTTTAATCCTTCATGCGAATTTAATTTGTGAATACCTTCGTAAACCGAAAAAAGACCTCCCATGCTAAACAGGATAAGGGCCACCATGAAGGACCAGAAATAAATTTCTTTTCCGTAACCAAGAGGGTGTACCGGATCAGGCTTCTTTTTTGAAGTTTTCAAACCTAAAAACAAAAGGCCCTGATTGCCACAATCGGCAAACGAATGGATTGATTCAGCAAGCATCGCACCCGAGCCCGTAATTACTGCTGCAACTGTTTTGGTTATTGCTATGCCAAGATTTGCCAGTAAGGCAAAAAGTATCGATTTAACTGAAGCTTCCTGATGCGACATTCTTATGATGTTTATGGTCTTTGATTAATAAGGATTTTAAACTGCAAAAGTAATTAATAATACTTATAATCTTTTATTGGATTGTCGCACTTTATGACTTACAGCTTTCCGTAATTAACAGAAAAAGCCAGGAGAGACACAGACTTAACCCTAACCAGTAAATTTTTGCTGATCTCTCCAAAGCTTTTTATATACTTTCTTCTACATTCCAGACGAATGCCCGTAAACCCTGATCTTCAACCTTGTTGTTCAGATTTGTTAATTTTTCGAGTAAGCGGGTTACTTTTTCATCGGGTATAATAGTAATCAAAGCATTGTTTAATGAAGGCCAGGTGTGGGTACCCAGATGTGGTTCTCCACTATTTGTTCCCCTTCCTTTTACTTCGGTCCATTGGGTGTAGCCACGGATGGCAAGACTGTCGAGAATGTCTTCCACCTCCTCGGTTAATGCCTGATTATGTGATATAAATACTGATTTCATAATATTCAATTTTAAAATAGAATGAATCTGCATGTCGATTCATTCTTATGTTTTTTACGGACATGCCCGGAGGTATATAATTTAGTTTTGTGTTCCCTGAACTAATTCTTTCCGGTCCTTTTTCATCCTACCGATGCCAAACATGGTGTAAATAGCAGGAATCAACACCAGTGTTACTAAAGTTGAGAACGTTAAACCACTGAAAATGGCAATTGCCATCGGTTTCCACATTTCAGCACCTTCACCGGGATTGAAAATCATAGGAATCATAGCGAGAATAACAGTCAGTGACGTCATTAACACAGGTCTTAACCTTGAACGGCCAGCCTTAACAACAGCTTGTTTCAATGAATAGCCACGGTCGCGGAGAAGGTTGGTAAAGTCGACCAGAAGAATACCGTTTTTAACTACAATACCGATGAGCATTACCACCCCGATAAGCGAAATAACGTTGATGGTGGATTTAAAAATGAACAATCCCAGAAACACGCCGGTTAAGGCAAACGGGATGGAGAACATAATGATGAATGGCTCACTTAAAGATTCGAACTGCGCAGCCATTACAATGTAAACCAGTAAAACCGAAAGCAGAAGCAGCAAAATAAGATTACTGAACGATTCCTGCATATCTTCGGCACTTCCGCCATATTCGATGGTAACGCCGTCGGGTATTTTCATGGTTGCAATTTTCTTCTCAATTTCAGCCTTTACTGTTCCAAGGTCGGAGCCAGATATTGCGGCCGATACGGTGAGGTAACGTTCCTTGTTCTCGCGCTCAATGTTTGGCTGGGCATACAGCTGTTTAAGGGTCGCTATTTCATGCAGCTTGATTAATTTTCCCTGCGGAGTTGGAATACTTATGTTAAGAATGTCTTCAGTCGATTTACGGTAGTTTTCGTCAAAACGAACAATAACATCAAATTCGTCGCCGCCTTCTTTGTATTTGGTTGCTGTTAAACCTGTTATTCTGTTGCGGATGGATGTTGCAACAGTAGCTGTATTCAGGCCGAAATAAGTCATTTTTTCGTTATCGAGCACAAGAGACAGTTCAGCCTTTTCTTTATCGCGGCTAACAATGATGTCTTTTGTACCCGGAATTTTTTTCATCTCTTCCGAAATTTGCTCGGCCATTAAGTTGGTGGCATCAAAATCATGCCCGAAAATCATGACCTGCAGGTTACTACCACCTCCGGAGCCCATTATGCTTGAGCTTCGGGTACTTCCCGGGTCAACAAAATAAGTTTCTACTTCAGCATATTTTTCAATATCCTTTCTCATGTTTTCGGAAACTTCGAAAATATCGCGTTTGCGATCTTTTCTATCCTTCATTTTGAAAGTGTAGCTGATAATATAGTTTCCGGTCTCTGAAAAGATGGAAGCCATGCTGTTTTCGTCGCCCGAGCCCGCGCTGGCCGAAACTATTTCAATTTCGGGATACTGCATAAAAGTTGAATCGAGTTTGCGTGCAAGATTGGTGGTTTCGTCGAGCTTGATTCCCTGAACAAGCTTTACCGTAGCCGAGATTCGTCCATTGTCGGAAGCGGGCATGAATTCTGTTCCAATAAATTTTGTAAGCAAAAGAGACGAAATGAAGACCAATGTTGAAACCCCTATAATTGTCCACCGATGACCGACAGCCCAGACAAGTATCTTTTCATAAAAGTTGTCGAGCTTGTTAAACATGTTTTGCGAACCCCAGAATAGTTTTCCTGACAATGATTTTTTGTCGGGAAGTTTGGTATTCAGAAGTTTAGCCGATAACATCGGGGTCAACGTCAAAGCAACAATAACTGAGGTTGTAATGGAGATGGTTACAATAAATC
The DNA here is from genome assembly GCA_021779665.1 of Bacteroidota bacterium. Classification (GTDB taxonomy): domain Bacteria; phylum Bacteroidota; class Bacteroidia; order Bacteroidales; family JAAUTT01; genus JAAUTT01. Next base: position 24,180 of record JAJYAG010000017.1, read on the forward strand.
CAAGAGGTTTGAAAAGTATACCTGTAACGCCTCCAAGCATTGTTAAAGGAAGGAATACAACGATAATGGTCAGGGTTGAGGCAATAACCGCTAGACTTACCTCATTCGTTCCGTAAATAGCTGCTTCACGCGAAAAACCGCCGTGTTCAAGTTTTTTTGTAATATTTTCAAGAACCACAATGGAGTCGTCGACCACCAAACCAATTGCGATTGAAATAGACGATAGTGTGATGATATTGATAGTTCCGCCCGAGAGATGCATGTAGATGAAACCTGCAATCAGCGAGACCGGAATTGACAAGGCCACAATGAACGTAGCCCTCCAGCGGCCAAGAAATAGCAAAACCACAAGCACAACAAAAACAAGTGCGTAAATAACGGTTTCTTTAAGGTTATTTATAGAATTAATCGTGTAAACAGAAGAATCGTAAAGAGCTTCAATTTTTACATCGGGAGGAAGGTTCTTTTTGATTTCCTCCACTTTATTTTTGACATTTGCAGCAACCTCCACGGTGTTAGCGTCCGATTGTTTCTGAACCATAATCCGCACACTCTTTTTGCCATTGGCGCGGACATCCGATTTTATTTTTTTGAGGCTATCGCGAACCGTGGCAACGTCTTTCAGGTAAACGGTTTTGCCATCGCGGTTACTGATAACCAGATTTTTAATAATATCGCTGTTTTCGAATTCTCCCTGTAAACGAAGTGGAAAGTCGGATTTTCCCATCTCAATACTTCCTGAAGGTAAATTCAGGTTGTTGGCACTTAATACTCCGCCAATCTGTTCAACTGAAAGGTTGTAAGCATCGAGTTTACGAGGGTCAACATCCACCATCACCGCACGGGTTGGAGCTCCGCTCTGGTAAACGCTTCCTACTCCGTCGATTCTGTTTATGGGCTGGATAACTTTGTTATCGAGAATTTCTTCTATTGCTGCATAGCTTTCTTCGGAAGTGACTGAAAACATCAACACCGGAATCATGCTGGTGCTGATCTTTAATATGGTAGGACTCTCAACTTCCTCGGGTAAATTCCTTTCAGATAATCCAACGGCATTTCGAACTTCATTCACAGCTTCATCCAGATTCGCACCCCATTCATATTCAAGTGTGATCACCGATATGTTTTCTTTCGATTTGGAGCTCATTTTTTTCAGATTGGTAAGCGATCCAAATCCGTCTTCGAGCTTGCGGGTAATGTTTTGTTCCACATCGGATGCACTGGCGCCCTGATAATAGGTAAACACTGTAATCATAGGCGGTTCCATTTTAGGGAAATAGTCCACCGGCAATTGAAAGTACGAATACAACCCGAAAACCATGATACCCACAAAGATCATGATCGTGGTAACGGGCTTCTTTACGGCACTGCTATATATACTCATTTTGATATCTTTTTATGTTTGGTAGATCTTGTGTTAATTGACGATTTTTATTGCTGCCTGGTCTTCAAGTTTATTCTGACCTACAATTATCAGCTCCTCGCCAGCTTTGATGCCATCGAGAATCTCTGTTTTATCATCAATAATACGTCCGGTTTTTACCTGTTTTTTAATGGCTTTATTGTTTTGATTCACAAAAGTGTACATATTATTTGTGCCTGTTTGTTTAATGATGGCAATGGAAGGTACAAGCACTGCAGCGCCTTGCCCAAAGTTGAGGCGGAGTTTGGCAAACATTCCCGGACGAAGTTTCAGATCTCCGTTCTGAACTTTAATTTCCACTATAAAAGTCTTGGTTGCGTTATCGATGGTGGGATAAATCCTGTATACTTCTCCTTTAAAGACTTTGCCCGGATATAACTCCGATACAACATCAGCTTTCATTCCAATTTTAACCGATGGAAAATAGCTGGAAGATACACTCACTTGTGCTGTAAGATTGTTAATCTGGATGAGCGAAACAACTGCAGGTTTGCCAACGGAAGCAACCGGCGATCCTGTGTACATTTCGCCATCTTCGAAGTATTTTCCTGAAATTATTCCGCTGAACGGAGCTTTAAGCTGGGTATTTTCCAGAAGAAACTCGTAATTGCTTCTGGCTATATCGTACCGGGCTTTAAGTTGATCATACTGCTGGTCGGCAATGCTCTTGGTTTTCTTCAAAGTATCGAGGCGTTTAAAATCGGCTTCCAGGTTAATCATGTTAATTTTGGCCTGCTGAAGCTGGGTACGGTCCATCTGAACCAGCACCTGACCCTGATTTACCTTATCGCTGATTTCAACATTTATTTTTTCAATACGTCCCGGAGAGGCCGGAGCCATGTGTACTTCTTCAAATGCCGAAAGGGTAGAGGTGTAATCTATTTCGCGCGATATATTTTCTTCTCCGGCAATCATTGTTTTCACCGTTATCAGTTTAACACTGTCGGCTCCTCCGGCAGTATCGGTTGTCTTTTTTGAAGTACAGGCTGAATTAGCCATTAAGAAGGCAATGAATGAAAATGATATGAATTTTAAAGTTTTCATTTATGTTCGGTTTTATTGTTTTCGATTATATGTTTCCGTTTAATTTTCTTAAAGCAATTTCAGCATCGAGCAGCTGAAAAAGGATGTTTGTAAAATTGGATTCGGCTGAGAGATAATTATTGTTTGCCGATGTGAGCTCCAGGCTTGACACAACTCCCTGTTCGTATTTGAGCGACATCTTTTTATAAATTTCTTTTGCCACTTCAACATTCATTTTTTGGTTATTGTATTGTTCCAGAAGGTTGTTCAGATTGAATCGAAGTTGCTTTTCCTGGATCTCAAGCTGTTGTGATAATAAATCCTTTGAAGTTTCCGTCATAAGCAGGTTAATTTTCGACTGTGAAACCTTGGCTCTTCTTATGCCACTTGAGAATACCGGAATTTTAAGGTTTAGTCCTACCACATTTTTGGGTGTCATGTCGAATTTTGGCTTCAGAAGTTTTTCGGTGTAGGAGTAAAATCCAACCACACTGGGCAGGTAACTTGCGCGCTCCAAAGCAATTTGTTTTTTGGAGGTCTGTTCCTGTAAAGTCATGAGCTTGTAATCGAAATTGTTATCAGGATTAAAGCTGCCCGACAAGGTGCCGGCAAATTTGTCCTGTTTCGAAACCTCATCCAACGAAGTACTTAAGCTGATTTTGGAATTTGCATCCAGTCCCAGTTGAAGCCTAAGCATGTTATAAGCCATTTCCAGCTGACGCTCCGCTGCTTTTTGTGCATTTTCGATCGATATCACCATCACCGATAATTTATCGGCATCAGTTTGTTCAATCATGCCTGCTTTAGCCAGATTGTTTGTTTTTTCAAAAATCAGCTGAGTATTCATTTTGTTGGCTTCCATTATTTTAACAGTTCTTTCGCTTACCAGCACAAGAAAGTAGGCACGTGTGACCTGTTCCTTAACCTCCAGCTCTGTTTTTTGGTACGATAGCTCCGAGGATTGATTTACGAGTTTCGCAATTTGCAGTCCTACAATGTAATTTCCGCTAAATACAAGCTGGTTGGCCGTAAAGGTGAAATTGCTTGTGGGATTAAACTTAATTACTGCCGGTGGTGCCGATTCGCTCAGATGTATTTCGGCTTCAGCTCCTAGATAGTTGTTGTAACTAACGCCGGCTTCAGCCTGAGGCAGACCAGCTGCGGCGGTTTCGCGAACCTTTTCGTGCGACTTCACGCTGTTGTACCTGGCGTTTATTAAGGTTTTGTTTTTTAAAGACGCATAATGAATTGCGCTGTCTAACGATAAATTTATTGTATCCTGCCCGTAAACGCAGAGGTTGCTTATCAAAAATGCTATAAAAGCAACCGTTCTGAAAATCATTTTCATTTTTTTAGATCATTTAATTTAAGTTCAAGTTTTTTATGGCCTTCAATGGTTGTAATGCCAATTAGTCCCATGATGATGAATTCGAAGAAAACCGGGTCGTTTGTTCTTTTGCCCGGTAAAAGTGAGCCATCAATTATGGCTGTAAAGCGGTTCTGGTAGAAAGTGAATACATTTTCCTCATCAATTTCGTTCCTGAAAAAACCTTCCTCTTTTCCTTGCCGGATGATGCTGGTGACCATTTCATGCAATTCATTATTTTCAAAACTGGTGAAGAGCTGAAAGATATCAGGATGATATTTTTTAATGTCGTAGATAAAGCGTGGATTACAGGTATTGAATTGTGAAATCAGTTTTGTGTAGATGCTGAAAAGCTTACTGAGGCTGTCTGTTTTATCATTTACAATTTCGCTGATAAAGTTTTTGCTCATTGCTATTAAGCTGTTTGCAGCAACTTTTATCGCTTCATCCTTATTTTCAAAATGCTGGTAAAATGTTTTCTTCGAAATCCCTAAATGGTTAGAAATATCATCAAGCGAAACACTTTTGATTCCGTATCTGAAAAATAAATCCAGGCTACCCCTTGCAATGTCGTCTCTTATTTCCATACTAAGAAAACTTTAATGTTTTTTTTAGTTTTCGTCACGACAAAAAAATTTAGGAGTTATACTTTTCGAGAAGTGAAAATCCTTTTTCTGTGGCAATTCCCCTCATAAAATTGATCACGATGTTCTCGAAGATTTCGATTTTCGAATATTTCTCCTCAGGGAAAACTTCCTGGTTATTCATAATTTTGAATTGTTCAAAAAGCAGGATCGCCACAATTTCCACATTGATTTCCGGCCGGAATACGTTTTCTTTTATTCCCCTGTTGAGCAGCTCCATAAATTGAATCCTGTTCTCGTTGTTATTGTTTTCTACGGTGTGCTTGTTCAGATTAGGGTAATACTTCTTAATATCGTAGAAGAAAACAGGATTTATTGTTTTCATGATATTTACGTTGTGCTTAACAATTTTCAAAAGCGCCTCGATTACATTCTCAGAGGTTTTTAGGATCTCTTCTGTCGAAGCTTTTTGTGTTGCAATGGCTGTTTCGAAGCAATTCTTTAAAAGCTCATCCTTATCTTTGAATTTTTCGTAAATGGTTCTTTTGGAAATTCCTAATTCCTCGGCTATGGAATCCATTGTTATACTTCTGATTCCGTATCTGGTAAACATTTTTAAGGCACCGGTGATTATTTTTTCCTTAATTTCCATTTCTCAAAATTTGAGGTCAAAAGTAAAGAAAACTTTTGAAACTAAAATAGTTTTTTAGTTTTATTTTTTGAAATTAATTAATTCTATGAGATTCTTAGGTTTGTCAATTGAATTCAAAATTTTATAATTTTTTGTACCGGAATTAAGAAAATGTTAGTACTTTAAAGCCTAATAAATCACACTCCTAACGATTTCATAATACTATGGGAATGTTTAAGAAGAAAAATGAGGCGGAGATCAGTGGAAAGAAATCGATTATGATTGTCGATGATAGTAAATCGGAGAGTTTATTGATTGGAGCTCTGTTTGAGAATGAATATGAGATCGTTTACATGGAGGATGGACAAAAAGCTCTGAATCATATCTTCGAGGGTCATAAACCCGACTTGATTTTGCTGGATATGGAAATGCCTCATATGAACGGAAGGGTATTTTTAAGAAGGTTAAAGCATCAGATTGCTTTTAAAGATATCCCGGTAATATTTATTTCGTCAGTTAACAGCAACTTAATTATAAACACCATGATCAAGCAGGGCATTGTGGATTACCTGGTGAAACCATTTAATTCACAGGAATTAGTCAGTAAGGTTAAGGGTGTATTTCAAAGTTGATTCGAAAGACCTATAAATTAAGGTGCTTACTTTCCGCAGAATTTATTCAGATATCCCACAGCTTCCCTGTTACCAAGATTAGCAGCTTTTTGCCAGTAATAACATGCAGCCTGATTGTCCTGAAGTTTATATTTAGCTATCCCTTTACCAAGATTCGCTTCAGCATCGTCGGGTGTCAAATCGAGCACCATTCCAAAGTCTTCGTCGGCATTCTGCAATTTTTGCGTCTTCAGGCTCAGTTTTCCCCTCAATAAATAGTATTCTTTTTTTGTTTTGTCTTTGTCTATCAAAGTGTTCAGTCCGGCAATTGCATTCATATAATTTCCTTTGTCGGCTTCAATTTGCACCTGAGTTAGCTGTACTTCAGGATTATCCGGGAGGCAGAAATTTATAAATTTCAAATCTTTATTGACATCAGCTTCATTCTTGAGCGTTTTATTAAGATCAATGCGGTTAATGTAATATTTTACATTGAAAGGATTACGCTGAATAGCCTCGTTAATGGAAGCAAGCGCTTCCTTGGGTTTATTGTTTTTCTGAAGAATCTGTGATTTTTGATAATGATATTTGTCCTCGGTCGACTTCCGGTTAATAGCCTGACTGATTGAATTCTCAGCAGCATCGTACATTTTTTTGTCAAAGAAGAACTTCGACTGGATATAAAGAAGTTCTGGGTTGTTTGGGAACTTTTTCATAGCTTCGTCCAAACCCCCGGAAAGATATTGACTGTCTCCGTTCTCGGATGCTGAAGTTGACTGATTCACTTTTAATTCAGCCTCTGAATAATCAATGTTTTGCCACATATTTTCCCAGGAAGTGTTTCCTTTAAATTTCTTAAAAGCTTCGTCGTTAACTATTTTGCTTATGGGTAGCTTATTCTTCTGATTAAAATAAGCATTCAAATGCTCCATAGCATTGGCCATATTTCCTTCCATTCCGGCACACCTGGCCAGGCTTAACCGGTATAACCCCGGATACTCTTTCTCCAGGGCGGAATAAAGCAATTCTGCCTGCTTAAAATCTTTAAGCCCAAACTGAATATCAGCCATGATTCTGGCATATTGTCTGTTATCTTTCGATGCAGATTGATTAATTGCTTCTAATGCATCGTCAAACTTATTGCTGTTTGCGAGAATTCCAGCTTTTAGAAGGAAGTCATCGGCAGTTTGGGCTCTTACTGTCAGCCCAACGCCTGCTATAACTATAAGCAGAAATATATAAGTCTTCATTGTTATTGTGTTAATTTAATTAAAGGAGGATTTCAGTTTATTCAACCGGAGGTTTCGCCCCTTCACCATAAAATACATTTATAAAGCCGGTAATCGTGCGGGCTTCAATGCCAGTGAGCCGCGGTTCAAATACATCGCATATATAATAATAAACCCCTGTAGGCACAAACTTCTTTGTATCAATATCTCTTCCATCCCAGTTGATGCTCGGATTTTCGGTTTTGAAAACAAGTTTACCCCAGCGGTTGAATATCTTCATGTTTACTTTATTAACATAATTATTAGGGTTGTATGCTTTGAAAATTTCGTTGTAATTATCTCCGTTTGGCGAGAAAACATTCGGGAGATCGTAACCGGCACAACTGTCTATACAAACAATTACCGAGGGCTGGCTTTCGTTTCCAAAACTGTCAATGGCGGTAACCTGGTAACATGCAGCCAGAGATTCGGGCGAAATATGCCTGAAGGTTGTCTGGTTGGCATTGTTTATTTCGGCAATTACCTGCAGGTCGGAGTTAATCTGATTTTTGTAATATAGTTTGTATGAAACCACATCGTTGGCGCAGGTAAGATTTGGATTACTCCAGCTTACAACATTCAGGGAGCTGTCGCATCTTGAAGAAACTGTCAGAACAGGTGCACACGGAGGAGTTGTATCGATAGGTGTTGTGCATGCTATATGTGACCAGTTTACATTATTATAACGAACACCATTCAAAACTCTGAATCCAAAGCTTTTTACCCTATAGCAAACCTCCTGGTTATTCGCCAGATTTTTATCTATATATACTTCGCTATTTGTAAATCCGATGGAATCAAATGCCTGGGTAACCTTATTTTTGCGGTAAATTATGTATTGATCGTTGAGCCATGGAACATTGCGTGCAAACCGTATCTGCACCTGATTGTCCTCGGGCAGTAAATTGGGGTAAGTTGTGGAAGCAACTTCAGCATCACCAATTTTAAAACGGTTGCCGGGAGCATTGTTATAAAGCTCTACCTTGTAAACATAAGGATAGACAGTGGTATTTACTCCTTTATCGACATAGAAAGTGTCGAGCAGGTCCGCTGTTTGATAAGATGTTAGTTGCGTGAAATTATTACCCGTGAGCTGTGTGGACCGGTAAAGAATGTATTCATAGGGTCCGAGAGCAGGTATGGTGTCCAGTTTAACAGGTTTGGCCCATGATACATAAACTTCTCCGTTAACCTGATCGATAACTGATACACTGGCATTCAAAAGTGAAGGATTGCCGGGAATTAATGTTGTGCAGGCCTCAACCGAAGGATAACTTAAAGCACCATCGGGAAACCATGCAACAATGCGGTAGCAATAATTAATCCCGAGACTTAGTCCGACGCCCTTATTATTATCGATAAAAGAGGTGTCGTTAATATTTTTAGTGGTGGCAATCAATTCATAACCGCTGTTCGGAATTAAACCGCCCGCACAACTATCGGTAACATTGGATAGCGAGGAAGTGCTTCTGTAAATCATGTAACCTGAAGCATTGGAACAAATAGTTTTCGACCATTTTAAGGCAATGGCGTTATTGCTTGGCACAGCCCTGAGTTCCTTAGGACCCGGAGCCATAATGCGGATATTGAAATTATCAATATCCACCAGTTTTAGTTTGGCAAAATTATCTTCCGCTTTCAGAACCACAGAGTAAGGTTGCTTTCTTACGTGACTGCAATCGGTGAGCCAGCGAAAAACTGAAGTGGCGACACCTCTGTCGGAAATAATGGGAGTAAAAGTTGCTGGCGAGTTTTTCACAACAAACGGTCCGCCGGTTGCAGTATGAGTAACTTTGTCATTATCAACGTCGATACTTGTAAGGGTAAGTCGTATGGAATCACCGGCCATCACACATAAATCTTTAAGAGGCGGGTTCTCAGGCGGGTTATTGGTTGACTTATGAACTTCAACCTGCATGTCGCGGATAATATTATTAATTTTCACGCCATTACGCCACTCTTCAACATTCATGGCAATGTTAAAAATACCGCTGTCCATAGGGGCATCCCAGATCAAATCGCCTGTAATAGAATCAACATAAAGCTTTTTAGAAGCTCTTGGGAAGGTGTAATTTTCGATAGGTTTCCCGTTTTCTTTGGTACAAACCGTAAGTTTATAGGAAATGCTGTCACCATCGATATCGAAAGCTGCAGGGTTGTGAATAAAAGTGCGCCCGATAGCTGCTTTATCAATAGGGTAATTTAACAGTACCGGTGTGTTGTTGACTCCCAGAACAGGATTAATAACCATGGTAGTCTTTACCGAAAAGATCACATTCACAGAATTGGGGATATTAACAACTCCAAAATTACGGTTAGGGTCCTGCATTACAATTTCGTAAGTACCGGGTCCGGGGAATTTATGCCTTATGATATAAGTGTTTTTTCTGTAAAAGTCGGGTAATTCAATTTTACTGGCACGTTGAGCAACCGAGGCAGTATTATCGCCCCATTGAATCTCGAGCTGATCGCGATCGGCAGCACTCAAAGTGTAGGTGAAAGTGGTGATTGTAAATTCGAATTCGTATTGTGAAATCTGGCGGTAGGTAATTTCGCCCGCCCGATTATGTGTAGCTCTTAATTGTAAAGCTATACCCATTAATAGAATTGCAAGTATTGCCCTTTTCATTTGTTTATTTTATTTTTTTAAGATCACATGGAATCCCGATAGATACCGGGACCATTTTAATTATTGCTGCTGTTGTAAATTTGTCACCAGGGTGTTTCATAATTCAGTTTTATACTAGACGAAAGTTTTCGCAAATGGTTGACTGAAAAATTCCGATTCTTATCATAATTAAGATTCTGATTCAATTATAACCCCTATAGCTTTATACTTATTTTGTAATTACTGAAATTCAAATTGTACCCTTTCTCCTTGCCATCTATACTGGTGATAAGCAGATTAGTCTGGTTTTCAAATGTATCCAGTAAAATGGCGTTTTCAATCTGCAACGATTTTACTTTTCCCTTTATGGGAGCATTAAAGAAAAGCATAATTCCGTCATCAGTCATTTCATAATTTTGTAAAACAAGCGGAATTACGGTTTTGTTATTAGCTTTCAGCGAAAAGATCTTAGTAAAATAGGTGTCAATATGCTTTCTCCATTCGGGATGAATACTGTCGGTTCCCAAATTTAAAGTTAAATTGTAGTTATGAATAAAAGCAAGTTCAAAATCATCGCGGAAAACCTTCACCGACATGGTTGCAACTTTATCCTTCGAAACATATTCAAAGTTAGTTACAGCAACATGTACAGGGTGCATATATGCTAAAAAAGCAAGCTTTAAAAACAAGTATAGTTTTAGAGTGAACACCTTATTTAGTTTTGTTACAAATTTATAATTATTTTACTTTGCTTTTCGGGCTTTTACACGTAATTTGGGTATTGTGTGCAAAATAACCATGAACAGAGGAACAGGTTATTTATTTTTAATTAATTGTACAGACAACCAGTACTTTTCCCTAATAATCTTTAATTCTTACAAAGTGGAATGGAAAAATGAGGTAAAAGAGTTTTTAATATTTCTGAAACTTGAAAAAGCAGTTTCACCCAATACGATTTCGGCTTATGCAGCTGATCTGGAGAAGCTGTTAAGATATTTCGATGAAAAACAGATTTTAGTTTCGCCAAAAGATGTTGATCTGAAAATACTCGAGGACTTTCTGCTCCACATTTCCACTGAAAATTTGAGTGCCCGGACTCAGGCCCGTTTAATTTCGGGCATACGTGCATTCTTTCGGTTTTTACTTATCGAAGATAAAATAGAAACAGATCCTACTGAATTGCTTGAATTTCCAAAGATTGGCCGCAAACTACCCGATGTCCTCACTATATTCGAAATTGATGCCATGGAGGCGGCCATTGATCTGAGTAAACCTGAGGGGCACCGCAACAAGGCTATGATTGAAACCATGTATAGCTGTGGTTTGCGTGTTTCGGAACTGGTAAATCTTAAGTTTTCCGACACCTTTTTCGACGAATTGTTTATAAGAGTAATTGGCAAGGGGAATAAAGAAAGACTGGTGCCTATAAGTCCCAAAGCCATTCGCGAAATAAAGTATTATCAGGAAAACTGCCGCAATCATTTGCCAATAAAAAGGATGCACGAAGACTTTATATTCCTTAACCGGAACGGTCGGCCTTTAACCCGTGTAATGGTTTTTACAATAATAAAACAACTGGCACAGCTTGCGGGAATTCATAAAACCGTGAGTCCGCATACTTTAAGGCATTCTTTCGCAACTCATCTGATCGAAGGAGGGGCCGATCTGAGAGCTGTGCAGGAGATGCTGGGGCACGAATCCATTCTGACCACCGAAATTTATACCCATATCGACAGGGAATATCTCAGAGAAGCTATTATACAATTTCATCCAAGAGGTAAATAGACTTTTAAAACTATTTTTTAATTAAATTGTATTTATAACCATTTGAAAATTAGTCTAAATTAATCCTGTGGGGGTGAATTATGATATATAATAGGTTAAACCAATGAAAAAAATCAGTAATTTTGTTACTTAATTTTTTTTAAGGAATCCATATTATATTGAAATACAAACAATTAAAAGAGAAGCAAAATGTCTAAAGTTAAAAGAGTTTACTTTTTTGGTGCAAAAAACGCCGATGGGAAAGCAGACATGAAAAATTTGCTGGGTGGTAAAGGAGCCAACCTTGCAGAAATGTGTTTACTGGGTTTACCTGTTCCCGCTGGTTTTACAGTTACAACTGATGTATGTACTGAATATTATGCCAACAACTGCGAACTTCCCAAGGAATTGTACGACGAAGTTTGGGAAAACATGGCTAAGGTAGAGAAGGTAATGGGTATGAAATATGGCGATCCTGAAAATGCCTTATTAGTATCATGCCGTTCAGGCGCCCGTGCTTCAATGCCTGGTATGATGGATACCGTTTTGAACGTAGGTCTTTGTACTGCTACCATTCCCGGTTTTATCAAAAAAACCAATAACCCACGCTTTGTATGGGATTCATATCGTCGTTTGATTATGATGTATGCCGACGTGGTAATGGAAAAAGCCGAAGGTATCGAACCCAAAGACGGAAAAGGTATTCGTAAGGTTTTAGACGAAATGCTGGACGAATTCAAACATAAAAAAGGATACAAATCGGACACCGACATTACAGCCGACGAATTAAAATTTTTAGCTGAAGAGTTTAAAAAAACTGTTAAAGCAGTTCTTGGAACAGAATTCCCGGACGATGCTAAGGAACAGGTTATTGGCGGTATCAAAGCCGTATTCAAGAGCTGGAATGGTAAAAAAGCTATTTCGTACCGTCGTATCGAAGGTATTCCTGATGATTGGGGTACTGCCGTTAACGTACAGGCAATGGTATTCGGTAATATGGGCGATACATCTGCAACCGGTGTTGCATTTACCCGTAACCCTGCTACCGGCGAAAACAGATTCTATGGTGAGTGGTTGGTGAACGCACAAGGTGAAGACGTTGTTGCCGGTATCCGTACCCCAAGTCCATTGAACGATGATACTAAAAATGATCAGAATAAACACCTTCACAGCATGCAGGAAGGTTATCCTGAACTTTACAAGGAACTGGACAATATCCGTTTGAACCTTGAAAAAGCATACAAGGACATGCTTGATATCGAATTCACCATTCAGGAAGGTAAATTATACATGTTACAGTGCCGTGCTGGTAAACGTACCGGTACCGCTGCATTGAACATGGCTATGGACATGCTTGCTGAAGGTCTGATCGACGAAAAGAAAGCAGTTACCCGCGTTGAGCCTGCTCAGTTGGATGAGTTACTTCACCCGATCTGCGACCCTGCTGAAGAAAAGAAAGTTTCGGTACTTGTAAAGGGTTTACCTGCAGGCCCTGGTGCTGCTGTTGGTAAAATCGTATTTACCGCCGAAGACGCAGTTGCCTGGAACCGTCGTGGCGAAAAAGTTATTCTTCTTCGCGAAGAAACAAACCCTGAAGATGTTGAAGGTATGCGTGCTGCCGAAGGTATTCTTACCGCCCGTGGTGGTATGACTTCTCACGCTGCTCTTGTAGCCCGTGGTTGGGGTAAATGCTGTATCGTAGGTGCTGGTGGCTTACATGTGAATGTAGCCGGTAAAACTGCTAAAGTTGCTGGTACTGACATTGTATTAAAAGAAGGCGATCTTGTAACCATGAACGGTACCAAAGGTAATGTTTACCAGGGTGCTCTCAAATTAATGGATGCTTCTGAAAACCCACGTTTCCAGACCTTCATGAAAATGGTTGACAAATTCCGCACCATGGGTGTTCGCACAAACGCTGATACTCCTGCTGATGCTAAAATTGCCCGTGATTACGGTGCTGAAGGTATTGGTCTTTTCCGTACTGAGCATATGTTCTATGGCGAAGGTTCCGATCAGCCTTTATTCTTACTTCGTAAGATGATCTTAAGTAACGGTGTTGAAGAGCGTAAGGCTGCTTTGAACGAACTGTTCGCTTATGTTAAGAAAGACATCAAGGCTACCGTACTTGCTATGGATGGTCTTCCTGTTACTTTCCGTCTGCTCGACCCACCACTTCACGAATTCGTTCCACAGAGCGCTGAAAAGCAGGCTGAATTAGCCAAATCTCTTGGCATTTCAGTTGAAGCTATCGCAAAACGTGGTGAAGCTTTACATGAAAGCAACCCGATGATGGGTCACCGTGGTGTTCGTTTAGGTGTTACTTATCCTGAAGTTTCCGAAATGCAGATCCGTGCTATCTTCGAAGCTTCTGCCGAATTAAGCAAGGAAGGTAAAGATCCTCATGTAGAAATCATGGTTCCTGTAACTTGTGATGTATCAGAACTTGATTTCACCAAGAAAATTGTTGACCGTGTTTATGCAGAAACCTGCGCTAAATTAGGTGTAAGCAAAATCGGTTACAAATATGGTACTATGATTGAAATTCCACGTGCAGCTTTACTTGCCGACAAAATGGCTAAATCTGCCGAATTCTTCTCATTCGGTACCAACGACTTAACCCAGATGACTTTCGGTTTCAGCCGCGACGATATCGGTGGTTTCTTACACGAATACCTCGACAACAAAATGTTAGCTGCCGATCCATTCCAGACTATCGATCAGGATGGTGTTGGTCAGTTAATCGAGTATTCAGTAGAACGTGGCCGTAAAACCCGTCCTGACCTGAAAATCGGTATCTGCGGTGAGCAAGGTGGAGATCCTGCTTCTGTTGAATTCTGCTTCAAGAATGGTTTAAATTATGTTAGCTGCTCACCTTTCCGTGTTCCTATTGCACGGTTAGCTGCTGCTCAGGCTGCCATTAAAGCCGGAAAGTAATTTTTAAGCTATAGGCTGTAGCTTTTTAGGCTACGGTTACAATAAAAAAAAGCGGCGATGAGTCGCTTTTTTTTATTTAGTCATAAGTCAACAGTTGTTTCTTTTAACCCGTTACCCGTTACCCGCAACCCGAACTACTTTCTCACTTGTGTTCCGTGCCAGGAGGTATAAACGGCAACGCAGCATAAAACGGCCATTACAATAAAAGTTGTGTGTAATGCCGACATAAACTGCGGTAATACATCCGGGGTTATTTTCACTTTGCCGACAACAATCGAAATAATCATCATATAAATACCCATGGAGATCGATTGTCCGGCGAGCCGCATGGTATTGGTGGTGGCAGATGCCATTCCCAAATGCTTTTTTTCAATCGATCCCATGATAACATTAACATTGGGTGATGAAAACATTCCGAAACCAATGCCTAAGATGATTGAAATGGCAATTATGAGGTATAAAGGTGTTATCGGGTTCAGAAATAGCATAAGTAAAAGTCCTGCCACTATGATTGCCATTCCACCGGTAGCAAGATTGCGTGCATCGGTCCTATCGGACCACCAGCCTGCCAGAAGCGACATAAAAGCCATTACAATTGGCTGAATAATTAAGACCATTCCAGCTTCTTTTGAGGAAAAGCCTTTTATATATTGTAAATAGAGACTCAGGATGAATGTTATTGCGTAGGTTGCCGCATAATTAATGAGAGAGGCTGAACTTGCAAAGCCAAAAACTTTGTTTTCCCAGAATAATCGAACATACATTACGGGAAAAGCTAGCTTTTTTTCGTACCAAACAAAAACTATTAACAATGCCAAGCCTACAATCATCAGAACTACACTGGAAAGTGCCGGTAAATTTGAAAAACCGTACATCAGAGAACTTAGCCCTAAACCATAAAGAACGGTTCCGGTCCAGTCGAACGATTTCTGGTCAGGTTCTTTCCATTCTTCCTTAATAAACAGAGCTATTCCTGCAAGAACAAGCAGACCAACTGCAGATGTAATATAAAAAATACTTCGCCAGCCAAAGTAATGTGTTAAAAGACCTCCAAAAAAGGGACCTGAAGAAAGAGAAATATAAACTACAGCTGTATTGATACCCAATGCTTTTCCACGTTCGTTGGCCGGGAAAACTGAAGTGAGGATTGCCATATTTGTGGCGAACATCATGGATGCTCCAATGCCTTGAAATAAGCGACCAATAATAAGCATCAAGCCGGAAATTGAAGCACCACAAAAAACTGTAGAAACCATGAAGATAATAATGCCGGCAATGAAAATTTTTTTACGGCCAATTCGATCGGCTAGTTTACTAAAAGGAATAGGAAGAATAGCAGAGGTAAGCAGGAAAATAGAAATTACCCAGCTTAAAGAGATGGCGTTTAGCGAAAACTCTCTGGCAATAATTGGAACGGCTAGATTTAACGCCGATCCCATAAATGGAATCAGTGTGGTTGCCAGGCAAATGATAAAAAGAATGGTGTTGCGGTAAGCTTTTGACTCGGGTGAATTCATGAGTTTAGGCCTGAACAGTACTTTTTAGGCTATCCTGTTTGAATGTTCCCGACTCCAGTTTGTTTTCGTTGAACCACTGGCAAACCACGTCACCTTCCGAAAATCCCTGGGTTTTCAGAAATTCATCGGCAGCTTTGATCATAAAATTCGAATCGCCCCATCCAATGATCCTTTGTACCGTCATTTGAGGACCGCCTGATTTCAGTTGAACAATATCTCCTATGTTAAATCGCATATGCTTAAATTTTTAAGTAAAGATAAAAAATCATAAGCAGACTTGCTGTCCTTTTATATCTCTTCAGAAAAAAACTAAAGTAAAATGTAAGCCACAGCGCCGGCAAAATATCCCAGCAATGCTAAAAATGAAATATGCTTGAGATACCAGATAAAGTTTATTTTTTCCATTCCCATTGCTGCCACACCTGCAGCAGAGCCAATAATAAGGGCACTGCCTCCGGTACCGGTGCAATAAGCCATAAAAATCCAGAGAGAGTGATCAGTAGGGTAGGTGCTCAGGTCAAACATTCCCTGGGCTGCTGCTACCAGAGGAACATTGTCGATGATTGCTGAAAATAAACCAATAGTTATGTTCAGGAGGTAATCGCCAGGTAAGGCCTTCTGTATGACATTAGCCAGATTAACAAGTATTCCTGTTGTTTGAAGGGCCGAAATGCTCAGCAATATTCCTGCAAAGAACAGAATACTGGGTAAGTCGATTCTTCTAATTGCATAAGCAACTGTATATTTATTTCTGATTTCCTCCTGTTTGTTTCGGTGCAGAATTTCTATGGTAATCCAGAAAATTCCAAGACCTAATAAAATTCCCATGAAAGGAGGCAGGTGAGAAATTGTTTTAAAAACCGGAACCATCATTAGTAAGCCGACACCAAGAAAAAACACGATATTTCGTTCTATTTTACTTGAACCTTCTTCAGTTTTATTTTTCACAAACTGTGGCTTAGTTGAAATTTTACTCAGGCGGAAGGAAGAATAAATTAGAGGAACAAGCAAACAGACAAAACTCGGAATAATTAAATCGGTAATGACTTTCAATGCCGAAATCTGGTTGCCAATCCACAACATTGTGGTTGTAACATCACCAATAGGCGACCATGCTCCACCGGCGTTGGCGGCTATAATAACAAGCCCCGTAAAATAAAGTCTTAATTTTTTGTCTTCTACAAGTTTTCGGAGAAGAGTCACCATAACGATGGTGGTGGTAAGATTATCCAGAATTGCAGATAGGAAAAAGGTAAGAATACTGGTTATCCATAATAGTTTTACGGTATGTCTGGTTTTGATCCGATTTATGATAATATCAAAGCCTTCGTGGGTATCTATTAATTCAACGATAGCCATGGCACCCATCAGGAATAGCAATATTTCAGAAATTTCTCCCAAATGCGAAATCAAATGTTCATTGGTCAGATGAAGGTCGGTTGAAAACTTTGCAAGTATTGTCCAGGTGATAACACCTCCAATTAAAGCGGGTCCTGATTTATTGATTTTCAGGGGATGTTCAAAAATGATAAGGATATAAGCGATTGCGAATGCTAAAACGACAAGAATTTCCATAGTTACATGTTTTGAAAAACCAGAAGAATTTGCAAATTTAGATTAATATTATGGATTTTATCCAGAAAAAGGTTATGCTTAGATTTGTAAAGATATCGTTAATTCTTGCTCTGCTAACAATTATTGTGGTATCCGGGATAAACATTTATATAAACCGGATGTCAAAAAAGCTTCTATTTGTAGAAATAACAAAGCTTCCTTCCACCTATACAGCTCTGGTTTTGGGCGCTCATGTCTCCAAGGACGGAGTGCCATCCAATTTTTTGCAGGACAGGCTTGACATGGCTTTGCGGCTTTACAGGCAAAAGAAGGTGAAACGATTGTTGCTATCGGGCGATCACGGCACCATTGGTTATGATGAGGTAAACAATATGCGGAACTATTTGCTAGAAAGGGGAGTCGACACCCGGGATATTTTTCTGGATCATGCGGGATTTGATACTTACAATTCCATTGTGAGGGCAAAAGATATTTTTGGAGTGACCGAAATGATTATTGTTTCGCAGGAGTTTCACTTGAGGAGAGCACTTTTCATTGCTAAAAAGAAAGGTGTAAAAGCTTATGGAATAGTGGCAGATCAATCAAACTACGGATCGCTCAGGTATTTGAAAAATCGTGAGAAGTTGGCCTGGGTAAAGGCTTTTTTTGAAGTATTAATCAACAAAAACCCAAAATTCCGGGGAGAAAAGATACCGATTACGGGTGATAGCCGGAAAAGCTATGATCAGTAAAACTGGTTGCAGAATGACTAATTCGCCCTATTCTTATTTAAACTTATTTCAAATTACCTGTTTCCTCAGGAAAGTTTGTTGACTTTATTCAATTAAAAATCAAACGCATTTTCATTTTAAAACCACACTTTGTACAATCGTTTGTGCATTGTTATTTTGTTCACAATTAGGAAGTAACAAAAATTAAATATTTTTGGCACCGCAAACTGATACTTTATATCCGTTATAAGTATTATTAACCTAAACGCCTGGAAATGATAATGGATTATATGACAATTGGCATTTTTTTTATTTGTAATATATCAGATATTTCCTGACGGAAGTTTTTAACGCTAACTGAAACCCGAACTACAAAGTACCTATTATGAGCCATCACTCTGAAACTTCGAACAGCTTTACTAAAAAGCTTGCTGCCTCTACGGGTGTTGAAATCAACCGCTGTTATCAGTGCGGCAAGTGTTCGGCAGGCTGCCCTATGTCAGTCGAAATGGATATGCCGCCGAGCCTGGTGATCCGGCACCTCCAAACCAATGACGAAAAGCTTGTGCAGAAAGCCGTTCAGTCTCATGCCATCTGGCTTTGCTTAAGCTGCGAAACCTGCCTGTGCCGCTGTCCCATGGAAATTGAAACGGCAAAGGTTATGGACTATCTCCGTGAAGAAGCCCTCAGAACAAATCAGGTAAACCCCAAAGCACGGAAAATTGTAGCTTTTCATAAGTCATTTTTGTCATCGGTTAAGAATAACGGTCGTTTGTTCGAAATAGGCCTTGTTCTCAAATACAAGCTTGCATCGGGCGATCTGCTGAAAGATATGGTGCTTGCCCCGTCGATGTTTCTGAAAGGCAAACTGCACCTCTGGCCCGAACGCGTTAAAACTAAAATTAAGCTGCATAAAGGCAGCAACACTGTTCACTAATTTTGTCATCAATGAGTAAAAATATGTCGGTAGCTGTTTATCCCGGATGTTCGCTTAACGGCTCCTCCCGGGAATATATGGAATCGCTGAGGGCTGTACTCAACGCGCTTGAAATTCCGGTGAATGAAGTCGACGACTGGAATTGCTGCGGAGCTTCTGCGGCCCACAATATCGACCAGGATATGGCTGTTGCTTTGCCCTCGCGTATTCTGGCCCAGACTGCCAAAGACGGTTACAGCAATCTGCTCGTTCCGTGTGCAGCCTGCTACAATCGCCTGAAGCATGTTCAACAGGAAATCAAAACTTCTCCCGAAATCAGGCAAAAAGCTTCTGTACTGTTAAATCAGGAAATCAACACCCCGGATACCATCGTGAACATCCTGGAATATCTCCAATCGACAGTGATGCCGCGTTTGGAAGGCAAAACACTTAAGCCGGTAAGCAAAAAAGTAGCGTGTTATTATGGCTGCCTGTTGGTTCGTCCTAAAGGTATCTCGGATGAAAAACAGATTGAAGATCCGCAGGGCATGGACCAGATCATGGCCTCATTGGGTGCTGAACCGGTGAGCTGGGCTTTTAAAACTGAATGCTGCGGCGCCGGATTTTCAGTTTCCAACACCACAACAGTAGCGCGACTCTCTTCTGAAATATTAATTGATGCTGCCGACCGTGGCGCTGAGGCCATCATAGTGGCTTGTCCCATGTGCCATTCCAACCTCGACATGCGTCGCCGGGAAATTGAAAAATACAGCGGCAGGAAATTCGACATCCCTGTACTCTATATCACCCAGGCCATAGGTCTTGCTTTAGGGATACCTGCAAAAAAGCTTGGGTTACAACGACATTTTGTTCCAGTTAAAATATAGGATAATGGCAAGAATAGGAGTTTTTATTTGTCATTGCGGCGAAAACATCGGTGGCACCGTCGATTGCAACAAAGTTGCCAAATCGGCCGAATCGTTCGATGGTGTTGTCTTCAGTACCGATTATAAATATATGTGTTCCGATCCGGGACAAACGCTGATTAAACAGGCCATTGCCGAGCACAAACTAACGGGTGTGGTTGTTGGCGCCTGCTCACCGCGCATGCATGAGCCCACATTCCGTAAAACCTGCTCCGAGGCCGGCGTAAACGGTTATATGTGCGAAATGGCGAACCTGCGCGAACATTGCTCGTGGGTGCACGAAAAAGGAGAGGCCACCACAAACAAAGCCACCGATCTGGTGCGCATGCTTGTGGGAAAGGTAAAAAACAACAAACCCTTGTCGCCCATCAAAGTGCCGGTAAGTAAAACGGCACTTGTGATTGGCGGCGGTATTGCGGGCATCCAGACCAGTCTCGATATTGCCAATGCCGGCCATAAAGTGGTTCTGATTGAGAAGCAGCCGTCTATTGGCGGACACATGTCGCAGCTTTCGGAAACTTTCCCAACGCTCGACTGCTCCCAGTGTATCCTCACGCCACGCATGGTGGAAGTGGCGCAGCATCCTAACATCGAACTTATTACTTATGCCGAGCTCGAGAGTCTGGATGGTTTCATAGGCAATTTCAAAGCACGCATCCGCAAAAAAGCCAAGAGCATCGACGAGAAACTCTGCACCGGCTGCGGAATGTGCACCACCAAATGTCCTACCAAAAAGATACCGGGCGAGTTCAACGAAAAACTGGGTAACCGCACAGCTATCTATGTGCCGTTCCCGCAGGCGGTTCCTAATAAGCCGGTAATCGATAAGAATAATTGTACATACTATCAGAAAGGCAAATGCCGTATCTGCGAAAAATTCTGTCCAACCCAAGCGATCCGTTTTGATCAGCCCGATGAAATTGTTGAACGATCCATTGGAGCTGTGGTTGTTGCAACAGGTTTTGAGGTTAAAGGTACCGATTTCTTCCCGGAATACGGGTATGGTAAGTACGCCGATGTGATTACAGGACTTCAGTTTGAAAGGCTGGCTTCGGCATCCGGACCCACTTTGGGAGAAATTAGACGTCCCTCGGATGGGAAAATACCCGAAAAAATTGTATTCCTGGCTTGTGCCGGTTCACGCGATCCTGCCAAAGGCATAAAATACTGCTCCAAAATTTGCTGCATGTACACGGCCAAACACGCCATGCTTTACAAGCACAAAGTGCATCATGGCGATGCTTATGTGTTTTATATGGATATCCGTGCTGCCGGAAAAATGTACGATGAATTTACCCGTCGCGCCATCGAAGAGGATGAGGTAAAATATATCCGCGGTCGTGTTTCGCGCATCTATGAGAAAAACGGAAAACTGATCGTGAAAGGTGCCGATACGCTGCTTGGCGCCATGCCTGTGGAAGTTGAAGCCGATATGGTGGTGCTTGCCACGGCAAGTGTAGCTCACAACGATGCTGCCGATCTGGCCCAGAAGCTGCATGTATCGTACGACGAAAACAATTTCTTTGTGGAAGCTCATCCGAAGCTCAAGCCTGTGGAGACAAACACTGCCGGTATTTTCCTTGCAGGCGCTTGTCAGTCGCCCCGCGATATTCCCGAAACCGTTGCCATGGCTTCAGGAGCTGCCAGTAAAATCCTGGGCTTGTTCTCGCAAAACGAACTCACCCGCGAACCGGTGGTGGCAGTGGTGAACCGTGCTGCTCCTCCTTTATTCTCGACCTGTGCGGGTTGCTTTATGTGCCAGTCAGTTTGTCCGTACCAGGCCATTGAAAAGGAAGAGATTAAGAACCGTGCCGGCGAAACCATTAAGACTGTTGCAAAGGTGAATCCGGGTTTATGCCAGGGGTGCGGAACCTGCGTGGCTTTCTGTCGCTCAAAGTCGATCGATATCCAGGGTTTCTCGAACGAACAAATGGTAGAAGAAGTTTTTGCATTGCTCAATAACGATTAAAATGGAAAACAATATCAAAGTAGTTGCCTTTGTCTGCAACTGGTGTACTTATGCCGGGGCCGATTTAACAGGTACAAGCCGCATAAAATACTCATCGGATGTGAAGATTGTGCGTTTCCCCTGCACCGGGCGTATCGATTTTATGCTGCTGATGAAGGCTTTTGCTGAGGGTGCCGATGGCATCATTGTTTCGGGGTGTCACCCGAACGATTGTCATTACACCTCAGGTAATTTTCATGCACGCCGCCGCTGGATTGTATTCAAGAGTGTGCTCGAGACTTTTGGCATCGATACGCGTCGTATTCAGTTTTCGTGGGTTTCGGCAGCCGAAGGAGCCAAGTGGGCTGAAATTGTAAATACAACCGTGGAAAGGATTAAGGAATTGGGACCTTATACGGAGTACAGGGAGCTGGCCGGGGTGGAAGCCCCCTGAATCCCCCAGAAGGGGGACGTGGCTTGCGCGCGTTTGTAACGCGTGTTACAAATGAATTTAAATATTTCAAGATGAAAAGATTACACCAAATAGTTTCAGAGTTGCTTGCTTCGGGGAAAGCAAAACTTGTGATCGGTTACGAAAAGGGTACCGGCGAAAAGCGTCGTCCGGCCTTTATCAGTGATGCCAATGAAGTTGAACGGCTTGTTTTCGATAGTCAATGCAGTCATAATTTGTCAGTATATCTTACCAAACCTGAATACAAGCATGTAACTGAAATAGCTGTGTTTGCAACACCTCAGACAATGCGGGCTGTTGTAAGGTTAGCAGGCGAAAATCAGTTTCAGGATAAGAAGCTGAGTTTTATTGTTATGGACCAGGATCAAAATGCATTGTTGATCGAAGGTGCTGAAGTGCTTGCCAACCATCTTGGAAAGGAAAAGATAGCCTTGTCATCAGCACAGGAGGAATTGTTGGCAAAATTTGAGGCCATGAGTCGCGAAGAGCGGTTTGCTTATTGGAAAGAACAGCTTTCCAATTGTGTGAAGTGCTATGCCTGCCGTGCTGCCTGTCCTATGTGTTATTGCACCCGCTGCACGGTTGAAGTGAATCAGCCGCAGTGGATCTCCGTTCCTTCTTCACTTCAGGGTAACTTTGAATACCATATCATGCGAGCCATGCACATGGCCGGCCGGTGTGTTGATTGTGGCTCGTGCGAAGCTGCCTGTCCGCTCGGATTGCCATTAAACATTATTACCCGCCGCATGATTAAGGACATAGAAGCCAGCCTGGGACCGGATATCGTTTCCATGGATACCAAAAGCGTGTTAAATACCTTTCAGCCAAACGACAAAGAGAATTTTATAAGATAATATGCAAACCGAAAACTACACCATCACGGATAGCAATCTTCAGCAGCTCTTGCAGGCGTTGCTTTCATCGGGGCAAAAAGTTGTTGCGCCGGTTCGTGCAAACAATAAGGTTCTTTTTAAAGAAATCAAATCGGCCTCCGAAGTCTGCTCCGACCATGTTCAAACTACATTATCGGCCAAGCATCTTGCCTTTCCGCGCACCGAAGTGCTGCTTCAGTATAAAAAAACAGGTAAAGAAGTAACCATCAACGATTTTCCTTTTGATGCCGTGCCACAAACCTTTTTATGGGGTTCGCGGCCTTGCGATGCTGGAGGATTTGCTCCACTCGACGGCATTTTCAACTGGGACTCGAAAGATGCCATTTATAACAAGCGCAGGGAGCAGCTTACCATCATCAGTTTTTCGTGTACACGTCACGACGACGCTTGTTTTTGTACCTCGATGGGTGGCGGTCCCGGCAACACTGCTGGTAGTGATATGCTCATAACTCCGGCAGGAAACGGAACAAATATTGCCGAGATTATAACCGATAAAGGAAAAGCGCTCTTTGAAAATTATACTTCATTATTTGAAGAAGCGATGGGCGCGGACAAGGAACAATATCTTACAAAAATTGACAAGGTATTTGACACTGCCGAAATAAAAGCCAAAGTTGAAGCCTTTTTTGAGAGTAAGGTCTGGAAGGAACAATCAGCCCGCTGCATGGGTTGCGGTGCCTGCGCGTACGTTTGTCCGGCCTGTGCCTGCTTCGATATTCAGGACGACAAACACGGAAGCAAAGGTAGCCGTTTACGCTGCTGGGACTCATGCGGATTTCAGTTGTTTACGTTGCATACTTCTGGGCACAATCCAAGGGAAACACAAGCCCGCAGATGGCGTCAGCGGGTGATGCACAAATTCTCATACATGCCCGACAGAATCAATGTTGTGGGATGCTCGGGATGCGGCCGCTGTTCCAGAGCTTGTCCAGCCGATATGAACCTGGCAGAGCATCTGGAGGTAATTATGAAGATGGAAGCTGAGAAAATATAATATGATCAAATAAATTTTAGAAAACATGTGCAACAGCAATATATATATGCCTTATCCCATGCGCGTCGAAAAAGTTACAAACGAAGCGCCGGGTGTAAAGACTTTCAGGTTGAATTTTATCAATGCTGAAGATGCTCAGCAATTCACCTTCAAAGCCGGACAGTTTGGCGAATATTCGGTTTTCGGAACAGGAGAATCCACGTTTTGCATTGCTTCTTCTCCAACCAGGGAGGGCTATATTGAGTGTACCTTCCGTCAGTCGGGAAAAGTGACAAGTGCTTTGACAAACTGCGAAGAAGGAGATACAATTGGTTTCCGTGGGCCATATGGCAATATTTTTCCGTTGGATGAATGGAAAGGCAAAAACCTGCTTTTTATCGCCGGAGGTATTGCTTTGCCGCCCATGCGCTGCGTGATCTGGAATGCACTGGACCGCAGGAGCGACTTTAAAGATGTTACCATCATTTACGGAGCCCGCTCAGTCAACGACTTGGTTTACAAACACGAACTCGAGGAATGGAAAAACCGCGACGATGTGAAACTTGTGGTTACTGTTGATCCGGGGGGCGAAACACCCGACTGGAAAGGCGAAGTGGGTTTTGTGCCCTCGGTTGTCGAAAAAACAGCACCTGTGGCCGCAAATACCATTGCCATTGTTTGCGGACCTCCCGTGATGATTAAATACACTTTCCCCGTTCTTGAAAAGCTTGGCTTTACCGACGATACAATTTACACCACCCTCGAAAACCGTATGAAGTGTGGCTTTGGCAAATGCGGTCGTTGCAATGTCGGCAAGGTTTATGTCTGCAAGGATGGTCCGGTGTTTACCTACAAGCAGTTGAAGGAATTGCCTGACGAGTATTAAGCTGTGATTTTAATTGGCCGGTTCCCCATGCACGCCGGCATCGAACGGATTGAAATAATATAGCTTTTCAGCTTCGTAAAGGATTGTATGCAATTTTAACCTTTCCATAAACCTGTCGAAGTTTCTGCCTTCTTCGGGTGTCCAGGCCGATTCGGC
This sequence comes from Bacteroidota bacterium, assembly GCA_021779665.1. GTDB lineage: Bacteria > Bacteroidota > Bacteroidia > Bacteroidales > JAAUTT01 > JAAUTT01. The sequence continues at coordinate 49,367 of JAJYAG010000017.1, forward strand.
AAGGGCTGCGATGCGCGGGAAAAGCATAAAGTCAAGCCGGTCGTTAGTTTGAATGGTTTCTGTCCAGATGTTCCCCTGTACTCCCAGAATGGAAGAACGGCTTTTAGCATCGGGTTGCAGCTCCTTCAGGCTGAAGTTGTAAATGCTTTGCAGGTCACTGAACTTGCCTCCCCATTTTCGACCAACTTTGTGATCTTCTTTTTGTACAAAGTCGAAATAATACGGAATGCGAGGACAAACAACCGTTTTGTAACCTTTCTGCAGACTGAGTTTTAGCTGTTCGGGCTTGTCGTGCCGCCACCAGAAAATAATGGTCTTATCCAAAGGCAGGTTTGCCGTAACCATCTCGTCCCACACAAGTATTTTTGCATTCATGGCAGCAAGCGAGTCGGCCATTCTTTCAATAAAATAGGTCTCGACGCCTTTGATATCGTTCATGTTTTTTTTCTGCATCAGTTCAAGAACCGCCGGATCAGTTTTCCATTTGTCAATTCCAAAACTAACCTCGTCTCCTCCGAGGTGCAGCATCCTGTCGGGGAACAGCACATTGATCTCTTTTAAAATGTTGGTAAGGTATTGATAGGTAGTTTCCTTTGTAGGATGAAAAGTGAAGTCGGGATGTTTTTCCGACCCTCCGCCCGAGAACTCGGGATATGCTCTGTTGGCGGCGCTTGCATGTCCGGGCATATCTATTTCGGGGATCACCTCAATTTTACGGTCGTGCGCGTATTGCACAATCTCATTAATATCCTGCTGGGTATAGTAGCGGGCTTCAGCATTTTTATCGGAGAAGTTCCCTATGCCGCCAATATTGGTCAGGTTAGGATATTGTTTTATCTCAATTCGCCAACCCGGCTCATCGGTCAGATGCCAGTGGAACTTATTGAGTTTGTAATATGCCATCCAGTCCAGAATGGATTTTACTTTTTCAACACCAAAAAAGTGTCGCGACTCGTCGCGCATAATTCCGCGCCAGGGCATCGAAGGTGAATCTTTAATGGTAGCACAGGGAATTTGTTGCAACGACGATGCATTATTGACAAGTTGCAGGAAACTGATAATTCCGTAGAAAATACCAGTATCGGTTCCGGATGTAATAATTACTTTGTTTTTAAGAATTTGAAGTTCATAAAGGAAATTTTTGGATGCTTTATTGCTCAAAATAATGACGGCTTCTTTTTCGGAGGCCGCAAAAGTGGTGGTAAGGTGCTTATACCGCAACAGTTCTGTCTGCAGAAAATGCATCTCGCGCTTAAAAGCTGCAGGAGCGGAGACTTTGCAACCTGATGCAATACTAAAATATCCGGTATTTTGAACGAAAACCAGAGGTGCCGGGATAACAGTGTTGTTTTGACCTGCTAAAATCCCTGAAATTAGCAGAAACAAGCATAAAGTCAGGATGTGTTTTTTCATATTCAGGCAGTTAGTTATGAAGTTAAGAGGACAAAAATACCAATAATTGCTTCCTTATCTTTCAATAATACTGATTTGCCGCCGAAAGACTGCTTTCATCTGTATTTGAAGCCGATTTCCCGGAGAATTTCCATACCTGGGCCGAGCATGGTGGTAAATTTAACTCCAGCCTTGCGTTAGGGAAATAAGTAGTTTCACTGCTCAGCAATTCTGTTCCTGCAATGGATTTTCCGCTTCCGAGGTAAGTGGAAAGATCAATATTTATATGTTGCGACGAAAGTATATCGAAGTTGCAAACTATAAGAATTCCGCTGGATTCACTCCCGGTATCGTGCCTGTAGGCAGCAATAATTGCATGATGACCGAAATCCACAAACTGGCAGTTTCCGCCTTGCCGCAGGGTGGGGTATTCAGTAAGGATGGTATTGACTTTTTTTATGAAGTTCCCAAACCGGGCTTCTGCAGGAAATTTCATGCGGGAACTTTTGCCAATAAACTCAATTTTCTTTTCAACCCCATATTCCACACCCTGTACTATTCCTGTTGCTCCGGTTCCCATTAAGGCGGCAGCAACATAACGCGGAATGGTGGCATCGGCACTGCTGAACTCCTGAGCCGGAGATCCTGAGTCGTGCGATGTAACTGGCATAAAGTAGCGCAGATGACTTGCAAGCCGGTGGAGATTTTTTAAATATTCGCGGAGTTTAGGTACGAACTTATAATCCCAGGGTGTGGCCAGGTTAAGGTTCAGACGCCAGTCCTTGCTGGTTTTAATCATGGTGTTTTCATCAGCAAAATACTCGGCCAGAATCCCTGTTTCAGGGTATTCTGCATGAAGTGTATCGGTTAAGGATTTAATAAATTCAGGGTTGCTGCTGTGCAGGTTGTCGAAACGGACAAAGCCTCCGGTGATATCGGCAAAACGAGCCCAGAAGAGTGTATAACTGGTCATGTAATCCCAAATCTCTTCACGGATAGCCTCCGAAGGATGATTGTAATTGATCAGGATCAGGTCGTCCCAGAAGCACCAGCCATGGTCGGCCAGATAGCGGGCCCTTTGAAATCCGTCAGGACTGTTTGGGTCGGGAATAATCCAGTCGGGAGCCTGTCTGGCGATATTGCTATGCACCCCAACATGGTTCAGAACGAGGTCGAAACACAGCCTGATACCTGATGCTCGTGCAGCCTCAACAAATGCTTCAAGCTGCGAAATGCCATTTAAGGGTGAATGTGGATCAACATACCTTGGATCTACTGAAAACAGATCTCTGGCCGAATATGGGCTTTCCGAAGTATCGAGTGTTGTTAAGGGTAGCAGGTGTATGGCGTTGAAGCCCATGGACCGGATGCGCTCCAGGTCTGCTGTCCAGTCGGTAATAGTTCCTGAAACATTCGGGATCAGGGTATACAGCCGCAACCCATCCACCTGAGGCGGATCTACAAGAATCCAGGCGTCTTCAACATTGTCGCGCGACCAGGAGCTTCCTTCATCAAACGAATATTCTGTTCTGAATTTATGCAATCCCGTTTGTACGGGACGTATCTGACATATCAATCTGCGCGAATCGACCCAGGAAAATGGAATTGAACTCCATGTTTTTCCGTCGGCGGAGTTCATGGTAGTAACCAGGTTTGCCTGCATGTTTGTCCTGAAAGGAGCATCCATGTCGATGGTAATTGAAACAGTAAAAAGCTGTCCCTGTATGGCGCGTGAATAATTTTGCTGTCCCACAGGGTAGGAGCGGTGCACCTTGCCTGCGATAGGCTGAACGCGTGGACGATGAGGAATAACCGGGACACGGTTGTGAAATATCGGCATAAACTCAGTTAAGCTGTTGATAATAAAAATAAGCAGAATGGTGGTGTGGCTTTTCAAACTCCCGGGCTGAATATAACTTCAACTCCGGGAAGTATTGCCGGGAAGAATATTGTGCAATCAAAAAATTTGAAAATAACGTTTTGGATAAATTCAGAACATTTTCAGGGTTTTTACCTTCCGGATTAAATCCTGTATTCTCAATATCCTCCGCAATCACAATAAAAACATTATCCGCGGTAATTCTATCCCCACACACCTGCATTCCGGATCATTAATAATAAAGCACAATGTATCAAAAAAATCAAAACAAACGGTACCAATGTTAAATTTTTAACTGAGTGCAGCTTAACTTCACGCAGCAGTTTTTTCGTTATCTTCTCCTGCAGCATTTACATTGGGATGTTCATCCCCAAGATACCGGTCGATATAATTATGCGCCAGATATATTACAGGAGTAAGAGCGATGGCCAGAATTATCTTATAAAAATACTGTACAACTCCCACACTCAAAACCTGAGTCATACTCCAGTTTCCAAAAACGTAGAAGGCAATGAAAAGCACAATAAAACTATCGATAAGTTGAGAAACAATTGTAGATCCTGTAGCTCTCAGCCAGAGTTTTTTGTGACCCGTAATAACCCGTAATGAATGAAAAGTATATGCATCAACCATTTGACTTATAAGAAAGGCTGTAACCGATCCAACAATAATACCGCCGCTTTGCCTGAAAATAGACTGGTAAGCAAAATCGATATCGAATGGCTGACCATGACCATCTTTGTTGTTCAGTTGCAGCCAGAAGTCGGATCCTGGCAAGGAAGTGCCGATATAAATAAAAACAAAGCCGAATAAAATAATCCCGGCTGTTAAAAAACTGACCCTTTTAACGCCCGATCTTCCGAAATATTCGTTAACCAAATCGGAGATTACGAAAACAAAGGGCCAGATGAGGATACCAACACTCATGCTGAAGTCGAATGTTAGCCCTGAAACAGCGAATGAATTAAGGCCGAGAAGTTTGCCCAGAGAGAAAATTTTCATCCCCAGCATTTCTGCAAACACAGCAGTGCCAATGATACATCCTGAAAGTATCCAGAAGAGATTACTGAGCTTTGAAGGTTTGTGCATTGAAATTGAATTTGATATATAACTTTTTTCAGCGGTTATTGTTCAGCAGCCCGGCTCAGGCTTGCCGGTATGCATGTATATACCTCAGACAAAGGTAGAACATTTGTAGACACACACTCGTTATCAGACTTTAAATCGTATTCCCAAAATCAGGACATCGTCAACCTGCATTTCCTCCTGTTTCCAGTTTTTAAAATAGTTTTCCAGATATTCACATTGCTGTGCAGGAGTCTGCTGGTGTATGGATGAAAACAGAACTTTCATATTCTTTTTCATCAACTTGCGTTTCTTGTCTCCTCCAAACTGATCTTCGTATCCGTCGGAGAAAATGTATATCATATCATCAGTGTCTACATCCAGAATATTGTTTGTGTATTGGGGACTATGCTCGTAAACATCGCCAATGCCTTTCTTAACAGGTGCATATTCTGTCACTTTACCCGATTTATTTTTTACAATCCATAAGGGGCGGTTGGCTCCGGCATATATTACTTCGCCGGTGTTATAGTTAAATTCGCATAAAGCTATATCCATTCCGTCTGATAACGACCCTTCAGCTCCGGGTTGACGCAGTGTCTTTTTTAATTCTTCATCAAGATGATGCAGGATTTCAGCCGGATGGAGCTCCCCGATATGCGATGCCTGAGTAAAGATATCATTCAGTTTTTCCACCCCTATCATGCTCATAAATCCGCCGGGAACTCCATGACCAGTGCAGTCGGCAGCGGCAATATAGATTCTGTTGCCGGGAGCATTTGCCATCCAGTAAAAGTCACCACTCACAATATCCTTGGGTTTGTATAAAACAAACGACTCAGGAAAAGCTTCTGTTATTTCTTCAATTGTTGGGAGGATAGCCTGCTGGATCTTCAGGGCATATTCGATACTTTTTGTGATATCGCTGTTCTTTTGTTCTATAATGGCACTTTTTTCCTCTATCTCTTCAAACTGGGCCGAAATTTCTTCCTTTTGTTGAAAAAGTTCTTTGTTCAACTGTTCGAGCTGGTGCAGATGCGAAGCAATTCTATCGCGCTGGTTTTCAATTTCTTCCTTTTGTTCCTGAATTTCGGCATTTTGAAGAGCTAGTTTTGTATTGGCTTTTTTCTTGGAAGCATAAAGATTAAAGAGCATAAAGGCTATTAGCAGGATAAAACACAGAACGGCGATCAGAAAGTTTCTCTCCATTTTTTTCTTAGAGATTTCGAGTTCCTTGGTTTTTATTTCAAGTTTTTGCCTGATAGCCAATTCATTTAGTTCTCCGATTCTGGCATGCTGAATTTCATTATTTTGCTCAAGTTCTCCAATCTTTTTATCCTGTTGTTTTTTCTCTGTTTCAAAATCGGACTTTATTTCCGAGATCTCTTCCGTTTTCTTTACCTGAAAAACCGAATCTCTTATGTGGATGTACGATTTAAAATATCCCATGGCCTCCTTGTAGTTTGCCATATCGTAACTCGTACTGAAAAGGGCCTCGTAGTTCGTGAGTATAAGTGGTTTTAACGATAGCTTTCCGGCAGATTTCAGACTCTTTTCATATAGCCCGGCGGCTCTTCTCAATTTATCCTGGTTTTTATAAAGGGACGCTACCTTGTAGTATAATTTTGCCAGATGTTCCGTGAGAGGCATTTTTTCTCTCAGTTCAATTTCTGCTTCGTAATATTTCAGGGCATTTTTCTGGTCATTTTGTTTTGAATATAACTCGCCCAGCAGGTTTGAAGCATTTGCCTGAATAATTGGGTCTTTGATTTTTTGGGCAGTTATGAATGCCTGGTTGGCATAATTCAATGCTTTTGCCGGATTTGACTTTTGGTACAATGCGGCTATCTGAAGGCTTAAAGCAGGTTTCTCTTTTGAAGAAGCCGATTTAAGCTGCTCTTCGAGTTTTTTAATCTTAACTTCAGTTTGAGCCGACAGGTCGCCTAACGGCAGAAGAAAGAGTGATAATAGAACTATTAAATAACGTACCTTCACAGTACCCAATAATTTGAAAATTGTTATGTAGGCTTTTACTGTTTATTTTTTAAAAGGTTGTATTATATTGCTATGGACTGTATTAATTACTGTATTGGCCATCGAGGCTCTGTTGTATATTATTGTTGATATTAATAGAATCACAATTGCGGCGATGTTAAGCATAAAGCCCTTTTTAACATGTTTTCACGCCGCCAGAAATAATTCTATTTGTTTAACCCAGGGTGCCGCTTCGCATTGCCCTGGGCTGTATTATCCAAGGCCTTCAGCCTTAAAAAACATAAAATCAAATCTACATTTCTGTGCAACATAGCCTCCATCGACCTATAGCCAAATCGCTATCGACTATTAAATTCTTCCCACCCATTGCTCTTGAAAGCAGGAATTTGTAATTTGTGAAAAATTTATCAGAAGCATTCTGACCAGGGAACTTTTAATAACTATCTATGAAATTCAAAAATTTACTTCTGCTGCTCGCTTTCGCTTGTTCAGCCTCTTATGCCCAAACAGTTGTAAAGGAGCTCAATTCGTGGCGCTTTTTAAAAAGTGACGATGTTGCTGCTTCTCGCCCCGACTTTGACGATTCTAAATGGGAAATGGTAAAAGTTCCTCATGATTGGGCTATTTACGGTCCATTTGATAAGGAAGTGGATAAACAGGTGGTTAAAATAGTTCAGAATAATGAACAGGTTGCCTCTGAGAAAACAGGAAGAACCGGCGCCTTACCGTTTATTGGAGTTGGATGGTACCGCACTAAACTGAATATTCCTGAATTCACAACTGGCAAACAGGTGCAGTTAGCATTTGATGGTGCCATGAGTAATGCAGAGGTATATGTGAACGGTCAGAAAGCTGGCAAATGGCCTTATGGCTACAGCTACTTTTATTTTGATATAACAAAATACTTACAGGCCGGCAAGGAAAATGTTCTTGCTGTTCGCCTCGAGAATTTTCCTTTTTCGTCGCGCTGGTATCCGGGAGCCGGATTGTACCGCAAAGTAAGGGTGTTCATTAAGGAACCCGAAAACTTTAAGCATTGGGGACATTTTATCACCACTCCCTTTATATCGGGCGATGTTGCCAGGGTAAATATCCGGTCGCAGGTGCAGGGCGAAAAGCTTTCCATAAAAACAGTGATCCGCGATGCTCAGGGAAAGATAGTTGCTGAAGGCGCTGCCTCTGAAAGGTTTGGTGATGAGATTGAGCAAAGTCTGGCTGTCCGTAATCCATCCCTATGGAGTCCTGAAAATCCTTATTTATATTCTGCGGAATTGAAACTCTACCAGGGCGATATTCTTAAGGATACAGAAACTGTGCGTTTTGGTATTCGCCAAATCCGCTATAGTGCAGAGAAGGGATTTGAACTGAATGGTAAAGTCATAAAGTTTAAAGGAGTTTGTCTGCATCACGACCAGGGCCCTATCGGAACAGCCATCAATAAATCGGCTCTTAAACGCCAGCTTGCCATTTTAAAAGATATGGGCTGCAATGCCATACGGTCGTCACACAATATGCCTTCTTTTGAACAACTTGAGTTATGCGACGAGATGGGTTTTCTTTTCCTTGCCGAAAGCTTCGACGAATGGAAAAAGCCGAAAGTAAAGAATGGGTATAACCTATATTTCGATGAGTGGGCTGAAAAGGATGTTGTAAACCTTGTGAGGGCTACTCGCAATCATCCTTGTATTGTGATGTGGAGTGCCGGTAACGAAGTGCCCGACCAATGGGGCAGCGAAGGGGTGAAACGGCTGAAGTGGTTACAGGATATCTTTCATCGCGAGGATCCCACACGACCGGTAACCGTGGGTATGGATCAGGTAAAGTCGGTAATGGAAAGTGGGTTCGGAGCTATATTGGATATTCCGGGGCTTAACTACAGGGATCATCTTTACGAAGAAGCGTTTACACGTTTCCCCCAGGGAATTATCCTGGGTTCCGAAACGGCATCTACCATAAGCTCGAGAGGAGTTTACAAGTTTCCGGTAGTGAACGAGGCTGACAAAAGATACGACGACCGCCAGTGTTCTTCTTACGATTTGGAGTATTGCAGCTGGTCCAACATTCCCGATGATGATTTTATGCTTCAGGACGATAAACCCTGGGTGATTGGTGAATTTGTGTGGACAGGCTTCGATTACCTGGGAGAACCTACGCCTTACGACAACTACTGGCCTTCACGAAGTTCCTACTTTGGCATTTGCGATCTGGCGGGTTTGCCAAAGGACAGGTATTATCTCTACCGCAGTCGCTGGAACACCAGTGATGCTACACTTCATGTTCTACCGCACTGGAACTGGGAAGGCCGCGAAGGTCAAACCACACCTGTTTTTGTATATACCAGCTACAACAGTGCGGAACTGTTTATTAATGGTAAAAGCCAGGGCATTCAAAAGAAAAGTAACCAAAGCAAGCTAAACCGTTACCGGCTGATGTGGATGGATGTAAAATATGAACCAGGTACCCTGAAGGTTGTTGCCTACGACGATGCCGGAAAAGCTGTTGCCGAGAAAATTGTTGTCACTGCCGGGAAACCGCACCATATAAAGCTGGAGGCTGACAGGAAAACAATCACTGCCAACGGGGAAGACCTTTGCTATGTTACAGCCATTATAGTCGATAAACAAGGAAATCCCTGTCCAGTGGCTTCAAACAGGCTCAATTTCAGTGTAAAAGGGAATGGTAATTACAGGGCAGTTTGCAATGGCGATGCTACTTCGCTCGAAATATTTCACCAGCCCACCATGAAGGCGTTTAGTGGTAAGCTGGTTGTATTGGTTCAGTCGACTACCCAAAAAGGTAAAATTGAATTAACAGTTTCAGGTGAAGGATTGAAAAAGGAAAGCTTAATCGTTAACGTTGAATAGCCACGGGTATTTTATTTGATAATGAAGAGAATAGCTTTCATTTGACGCAACTATTTCCCTGAATTACCATCTTTATAGAAGTTATAAATAATGGTAGAATGAAAAGGTATTTGTTTGCTTTACTGTTTGGATTATTATGCCTTGGATGCAATCAGGAGGATGATCAAATCGCTTCTGGTGCCAGGGTAGAAGGACTGTCCTTGTACTGGGATCATGAAGTTTTTGGAAAAGAGGGAAGAAGGCTGAGATTTGAGTTTTATGAAACCAAGGCATACGAAAATACTTTTGATTTAATTTTTGATTATACCATAAAAGGGAACGAAATAGTAATAGTTCTTAAAAACAAAATAAACAAAGGAGAATGTCCAAAGTATCCGGGTTGGAGTGACTCATGTACACCAAAAGGAGGAATGTTTATTCCGGAGAAATTGTTAACAGAAGATCACTATACATTAACAATTAAAACTTTAGATTTTGAGATTAAATCAGCGCTTTTAGCGGATGAATATAAATATAGCCTCAATATTCCTGCGAATGATAAATTCACTTGTTCCATACAAAATGTGTATCCAATTCCAACGGATTTGCTGATGGGATCTTTGGTATTCAGTGGAAAGGAGAATACTGTGGATGCACTTTTATATATGGAAAAATTGAAAAAGATGGGATTAAAACCAGCTACTGTCCCTGATTTTCCTTACCGTCACCTGGATGTAAGTGAAAACGGCAAACCAATTGAAACACACTGGGAACCTGATAATCACAGTTTGCCATTTCTTTATACAATGAATGTTGGCTTTCGGGAAATATTTGAAATGTCGCGAGAACACTTTAGAAAATCCAACCTGAATATCTATTTATACAGCAGTAATGGAGATGAGGCAAGGTTAAGTGAATCCGACGGCGAGATGGTTATATATGCTAAATAATACGTCCGGAGATCGTTTTAAAACTACTAAAATATTGATCCATAAACCTTTTCAGAGGTATTCTTTAAATAATCGGTCATCTGCTGTTTGAATTGCATGGCGTTTATTGTCGTACTTTTCATTGCTGCATTTTCTTTTATTTCAGAAGGTTTGCCGCTGATTTGATGTAACACCTCAATTAACCTGTCGATATCATTTTTGTCGTTTTGCAAGCCGAGACTTACGCGTGTTACGCCTGGTGGCGTGATCCCTGGGAAGAGTCTGAAAATATGATGCTGAAGACCTTCCAGAAACGGACTTATGTGAAGCAATTGTTTTACAATGATATGAGCGCAATGACATCCGTAACGCACCCCTATACCGCCCTGTTCTGCAAGTTTCTGCGCCAGCTTGTTTGCCATGTACCCCTTCAGGTTAAAAACAACTACGCCTCCTTTTTTTAAAAAAACCGGAGAATTTTCATCTGTAATCCCATATAATTCTAAACCCCGGACTTGTTTCAGACCTCTCAGCAATTGCCGGGTAAGATGCTGTTCTTCCTCCCGGATGATATCCATGCCCACCCTTTGCAATAGTACCAAGGCCTTGCCCAGTGCTGCAATGCCACCAATGTTTTCTTCGCCCGACGACCGGATAAGCTTCATTTCTTCACCAGAAAAGGAAAGTAAACCCTTGAGATAGATCAGAACGCCTGTACCAAAAGGCGCATACATTTTATGAGCAGAAAAAACGAAATAGTCAATATTACATATCTCCATAGCTACTTTTCTGTGAGCTACCAGCTGAGCCGCATCTACCAGCAACCGGGCTCCATATCGATGTGCTGTTTCGCCAACTTTTTCAAGGTCGTTGTAAACGCCCAGTACGTTTGAAGCCCCGCTGACGGCTACCAGGATGATGCGCTTTTTACCATAAATCTTTTTTTGGTTGTATTCAATCAATAAAGTTTCCAGTGACTCTAAATCCATAAATCCTTCTGCATCCACAGGCAATCGCATGAGCGATATTCCCGGAATTGTGCGCCATGGGAGTTCGTTCGAATTATGCTCCAGCAAGGTGTTCAAAACAACCGGTTCCACTTCCTGATGGTCTTCGTTGGTCAGGCTTTCAGTCACCAGGTTAATGGCTTCTGTGGTGTTGGAGGTAAATACAGTATCGTAAATTTCGGGAGATGCCCCAAGGAAGTCGGAACACAATGATTTTACCTGTTGAATGATATTCCTTTTTACCGGTTCGGGTTGAAGCCATGCTTTTGAAACGGCATCCCATACAGTTGAAAAGGTTGGAGTACTTGCCCCGTTATCCAGGTTAACGAATTTCAGCATTCCCTCCGTTGTGGGTACCTGTAGTCCATCTCCGATAAGGGTTTTCTTTAATTCAAGCAACAGCTCTTTGCCGGATAGGTTTTCAAGTTCATCCCGGAAAAGTATTTCATGAGCCGAAAGAGCTTCACCGAAAGGCAGTTCAAAAGTTTTTGCACCTGTTTGCTTTAGCATTAAAAGCGCTTTGGCAAAGGCAATAATATTTACAATGGCAGGAGTGCCAGCTTCGAATTTATCTGGCATTTTACCCCATATTATCCATTCGCGCGAAATAAGTTTTGCTGTCCCGCCTCCTGTTTGGAATGGAATGCCGTCGGGCACTGCTTTGCGCCTGACAGCTACCGCAGTCACTCCCAGTGGCAAACCAATATCGTCCGACGAAATGCTAAAGTAAGCGGCGGCATGGAGCAAAGTTTTTAACTTTTGGGCCCTTCGTGTGGTACAAAAAATAGCAACATAGTTGTTTTTGTCCAGTCCAAGGTAGTCAAGCACAATGCTCCTTGCCTGTTCGAACAGGTGCGTAGTCACCATGGAGTGGTGCCCGCTTCCGCGATGTACGTTCGAGTAGGTTTTAAGGACTTCATAAATACTGCGCTTGAGTTCGGCGAAAGCCTGGCTGGCTTTTTCCCGGACTTCTTTTTCTTCGTATGGTAAGGTGGCGGTTGCAATCATGGTGTTTTTTTGTTTTGTTCATTCTGAAAATCAAAGGAGAATACTGATTCGAGCGGAGTTTGAAAGATGTGGGCAATACGAAAGGCCAATTCAAGCGAAGGAAAGTATTTGCCGTTTTCGATGGCAACAATCGTCTGTCGTGTTACACCTGTTTTGTCGGCCAGTTCCTGCTGTGTCATTTCATTGGCATGAAAACGCAGTTTCCTGATATTGTTAGAGATTACAATTTTGTCCATATCAGAATCCTTTCCTGTAGTAATAAAGTTTTACAATCTCCGAAACAATGCCCGATATAAATCCTGAGGCTATCAGGGTAATGAACATGACATATGGCTGCATGTTAAGCACCAGAGTTACCATCGATAACAGAAATCCTGCAGTAAAAATCCAGTGGGAGATGCGGATGGATTTCAGTTCTATCAGTTTGTCGCGTTCGTCGGTTTTTGTGGGCAGATCTTCATTGGTTACAATTTTGGTAATAATAGCAAACACAATGTGAATAATAATCTGCGAAACAATGGTTACCGGTATCAGAATCAGAAAGGCCTTTCCCCAGAATTGAAAATTGTTTACAATGGTGAAATCGGGTTCGATATATTTTTGATACACATAAAAGGCATAACCCCCAAAAATCAATATCAGAGTGATTATTGTCACCAGAATCTGTTTTTCCTTGTTGTCCATAGTTTGATATTTTATGTATAATATTTACGACACAAAGATAAAAATTATTTACATAATGTAAAAAATATTTTACATTTATTATTCAAAAAACTTTCAGCACGAGTTTCGAGGTAAATTCCTTTTACCAGTCAAAGCTATCGGATACTTCACTTCGTTATCAATAACAGAATTTGGAGAGAGAAGCTGTAAAAGAGAACTTACTTTTGCGGCGATGGCAAAAGAATAGCATTACTTAATAGTTGACGCGCCGTTAATGTATCTGGGTGCTTTTTCAATCCCGGGGTGCAGCAAAGCGGAGCCCCGGGTTACAATCCCGATAGCATCGGGAGGCCGCACTTAACGGCCTCTTAAAACCAAGATAGACGTGTCATCTCCACATTAACGGATCTCTGCTTTTTTTGTAATCACAGTATCCTTCAAAGTAAGTTTTATTGTATAAAATCCTTTGACTAACGCAGAAACATCGATGATATCCACGGTTGTTTCCTGTTTTTTGGTAATTACAACCTGGCCGGAGGTGCTTATCATTTGAATTAAAGCAACCTTATCAGCCGGTATTTTAATTGATATTTGATTATTGGCCGGAATAGGATATACCATCACATCATCAGCATTCAGATCGATTACCGCAGTTGTTTGGTTAACTGTTAAGGTCTGGATAACATCCTGTGCAGCTGCATAGTTGCTGTTTCCTGGTTGTGAGGCGGTAATATTGGTTGTTCCTGCGCCCACAATGTGTATCATCCCTCCAACAATAGTTGCAACGTTGGCGTTTGAGCTCGTATAGGTCACCGCTAAACCTGAAGATGCTGTTGCTCCCGGATTGAAGTCAGCAGTGCCTGTCGTTATAGCCGGTATGGCGGTGAAAGTGATAGTCTGATTTGCTTTGTTAACCGTAAGTGTCTGTTCCACCGGTGTCGCAGCTTTGTAACTGCTGTTTCCGGGTTGTGAGGCCGTGATGGTGGTAGTTCCTGCACCTACAATATGTATTTGTCCTCCTGTAATGGTTGCCACTCCTGTATTGGAACTGGAGTAAGTCACAGGTAAGCCGGAAGTGGCAGTAGCATCACATTTTGTGTAGGCATAGCTCTTTTACGTCCTTCTTCATCACGACCACTTTTCATACACAGCGCATCATCGCCCACATCGAATACAGAATTTTCAATCAGTACATTTTTGCAACTCTCCACGTCGATGCCATCTCCATTTTGCGCATACCATGGATTTTTTACTGAAATATTTCTTACCGTCAGGTCTTCACACATCAGAGGATGCAGGCACCATGCGGC